>DASWDF010000325.1:0-8827 GCA_036395475.1 Casimicrobiaceae bacterium | reverse complement strand
GCGTTGATCGAGCTCGCCAACGATCTTGCGCTGCGGATTCGCGATAATTTCGGCGACGATTTGAATATCTTCCAGACCGCGAAGGCCGAGCTCGACGCGTATCTCGATGTCGAGCGGGTGGATACCGACCGGCGGCTTGCCGAGGCGGTCGCGCAGGATGAACGCGCGAACGCTCGGGCCGAGGCGCAGGCCGCGCTCGCCGCGCGGCTCGCGGGGCGCGGCGTTCCGCGGGAAGTCCGGGATTTCCTCGATCACGAATTCGTCCAGAGGTTGACGACGATTTGTCTCGAGGACGGCCGGGAGGGGCCCCCTGGGAGGGTCAGCTCGCTGTCGTCGACGATCTCCTGTGGAGCATCGAACCGAAGACCAGCGCCGGCGCACGCAAGCGGTTGGTCGAGCTCGTGCCGTCGCTGCTGCGGAGCATCGACAGCGATTGGCCGGCGGAGCAAAACGCACAGGCGCGCCGGGAGGCATTGCTTTCCTGGCTGTTCGACAATCACGTCCGCTCGATGAAGGCTGTGCAGGGAGTCGCAATTCCGGTCGCGCCTGCCGGCGCGGAGGCACTCGCAACCGCCGGCGCAATTGCGCCAGTGACGGCACCGGCTGCCCAGCCCGGTCCCGACGAATACGAGGCGCAGGTGCAATCGCTGGTGCGCGGCGACTGGTGTGAGTTCAGGAGCGAGGGTGAGGGCGAGACGGTGCTCGCGCGCCTCGCGTGGCGCGCGCCCCAGCGCCGGAGGCTGCTCTTCAGCCATCGCGACGGCAGTGCGGCGTTTGTCCATACGCCGGAGAGCCTGGCCGAAGCCTTTCGCAGCGGCCGCGCCACGCTGGCGATCGAAGCGGTTCCGCTGTTCGAGCGGGCAATGACGCGCTTGGTCGCAAGCCGCTCGCAATCTGCTGAGGCCGGGGCCGCGACGGCCGGATGGAAATCAGGCTGATTTGCGCCAGTAGGATCCTGTCCAGTCGATCGTCGCCATCGGATCGTAGCCATGTCTCGTCTGCTCATCACGCTCGGCATCATCCTCGTCGTCGTCGGCGTTGCCTGGCCCTTGCTCGCGAAGCTCGGGTTTGGACATCTTCCGGGAGACATTCGCATCGAGCGCGATGATTTCACGCTCTTCATTCCGTTGACGTCGGGACTTATCGTGTCGGTGGTGGTCAGCCTGATCCTGTGGCTGCTGCATAAGTAATTCCCCGGGCATCGCGCTGCGCGCTCAGCCCGGGCTACGACGCTGTGGCTGCTGCATAAGTGATTGCGACAGGCTGGAAAGTAGGTGCGAATTTATTCGCACGCCTTCGTCAAACGCACGTACTGCGGCCGAATGAATTCGGCCCTACAAGTGCTGGCTCGGCATCGTCGCATCGCCTATCATTGGCGTGATGGACGCTTTCACCGCGGCACCCCCGGCAACGGTCAGCACGTCGGAGCTTTTCGTCGGCTTCCTCAAGATCGGCTTGTCCGGATTCGGCGGCGTGATGCCCTTCGCCCGGCGAATGATCGTGGAGCAGCGGCGCTGGCTCTCCGAGCTTGAGTTCCTCGACGTGTTGTCGCTGTCGCAGTTGTTGCCCGGCCCGAACATCGTCAACGCATCGGTGGTCATCGGCCGCCGCTTCCAGGGCGTTGCGGGTGCTGCCGCGGCGTTCGCGGGATTGCTGCTGATGCCGCTGGTCATCGTGCTCGCGCTGGCGACGATATACGCGCAATTCGCGCAGGTCGAGGCGGTACGCGGCGCGTGCAGCGGCGTGTCGGCGTCGGCATCGGCGCTTATCGTCGCCACCGCGCTCAAGCTCGCGCGCCCGCTCAAGACGTCGGCATGGCAGGTCGTCATTTGCAGCATCGCCTTCGTCGCGATCGCGCTCCTGCGCGTGCCACTGCTGTGGATGCTCGCCGCGCTGTGTCCGGTGTCGATCGGCATTGCGTGGTGGAAACGCGCATGATCCCGCCGATTCTGATCGAGATCGCGGCACAGTTCCTGGTGTTGTCGCTGTTGTCGATCGGCGGCGCCAACGCTGTGATCCCGGAGATCCATCTGCGCGCGGTCGAGATCGAGCACTGGATGACCGACGCCGACTTCGCGCAGCTCTTCGCGTTGTCGCAGGCGGCGCCGGGGCCGAACGTGCTCATCGTCAGCCTGATCGGCTGGAAGGTCGCCGGCGTGCTCGGCGGCATCGTCGCCATGCTTGCCATGTCGGGACCCTCTTCGGTGCTCACCTACGGCGTCGCGCACGCCTGGGAGCGCTGGCGCGACGCGCCGTGGCGCATCGCGATCCAGCGCGGGCTCGCGCCAGTAACGGCCGGCCTGATCCTGGCCTCGGGGTACGTCCTCACGCGCACCGCCGACCACACGGTGGGCGCCTACGCGATCTCAGGTGCGACCCTCCTGCTGTCGCTCTCGACGCGGCTGCATCCACTGTGGATGCTCGGCGTCGCCGCGGTCGCGGGTGCCTTCGGGTTCGCGTAGCCGGACCGCTGTTGCATGCCGGAACTGCCCGACGTCGTCGTCTACGTCGAAAGTCTCGAGAGACGCATCGTGGGTGAACGGCTCGACCGCGTGCGCTTGATCAGTCCGTTCGTGCTGCGCACCGTCGTGCCTCCGCTCGCCGCCGCCGAGGGCCGGCGCGTCGACGCAGTGCGCCGTCTCGGCAAGCGCATCGTGATTGCTCTCGAAGCCGAGCTTTTTCTCGTGCTGCACCTGATGATCGCCGGACGGCTGCGCTGGCTTGAGCGCGGCAAAAAGCTGCCGGCGCGCATCACGCTGGCTACTTTCGAGTTTGCGACGGGCACCGTAGCCTTCACCGAAGCCGGCACCAAGAAGCGCGCCTCGCTGCATGTCGTGCAGGGCGAAGCGGCGCTCGCGGCGTTCGACATGGGCGGGCTCGATGTAGCCGGTGCCGACCTGGCCGCGTTCCGTGAGCGTCTGCTGCGCGAGAACCATACGCTCAAGCGCGCGCTGACCGACCCGCGGCTGTTCAGCGGCATTGGCAACGCCTATTCGGACGAAATCCTACACCGGGCGCGGCTGTCGCCGATCGCGCTCACGCAGAAGCTCTCGCCCGAGGAGATCGCGAGGCTGCACCGGGCTGCGTGCGCGGTCCTCGACGAGTGGACCGTTCGCCTGCGCGCCGAAACCGGCGAGGACTTTCCGACCGGTGTGACCGCGTTCCGACCGGAAATGGCGGTGCACGGCAAATTCGGCCAGCCCTGCCCGGTCTGCCGCGCGCCCGTGCAGCGCATCGTCTACGCGGAAAACGAAACGAACTACTGCGCGCGCTGTCAGACCGGAGGTGCAATCCTCGCCGATCGCGCACTGTCGCGCCTCTTGAAATCGAGCTGGCCGCGATCGATCGACGAGTTCGGCTGAGCGCGCGATGTAGCGCATTTTCGGGAATCGCCAGGGAGGCACCATGCGCTGGGGAGATTTTCGCCGTAGTGAGAACGTCGAGGACGCCGGCAGCGGCGGCGGATTCGGAGGCGGATTCAAGATCGGCGGGGGCGCGCTGCTCGCCATCGTCGTCATCAGCCTCTTGCTCGGCAAGAATCCGCTCGACGTGCTCGCCTTGCTCGAAACCACCGCGCCGCCGACCGTGCAGGTGCCGGCGGGCGCGCCGCCGCGCGTACCGGCGCAGAACGATCCGCAGGTCGATTTCGTGCGCGCGATCCTCGGCGATACCGAAGACTTCTGGAGCGCCGAGCTCGCCAGGCGTGGCGGTCGCTACCAGCCGCCCAAACTGACCCTGTTCCATGGGCAGGTCGCTTCGGCCTGCGGGTTCGCCAGCGCGGCCATGGGGCCGTTCTATTGCGCGGGCGACGAGCGCGTGTACCTCGATCTCCGGTTCTTCCAGGAGCTCTCGCAGCGCTTTGGCGCGCCAGGCGACTTCGCGCGTGCCTATGTGATCGCGCACGAAGTCGGCCACCACGTGCAGAACCAGCTCGGGCTCATGCGTGAAGTGCAGCAGACGGCGGAGAACGCTTCGGACCGCGCGCGCAACGCCCTGTCAGTGCGTCAGGAATTGCAGGCGGATTGCTTTGCGGGTGTGTGGGGCCACTCGGCGCAACAGCGCGGGGCGCTCGACACCCGCGACGTCGAGCAGGGCATCGCCGCCGCATCGGCGGTCGGCGACGACCGGCTACAGCAGCGCTCGCGCGGCTACGCGGTTCCCGAATCGTTCATGCACGGTTCCTCGGCGCAGCGCGTGAAGTGGTTCCGCATCGGTCTTTCGTCGGGAGACCTGCGGCAGTGCAATACGTTCGCGGCGGCTGGCCTCTGAAGAAAAGAGCATGCGCTGACGCGCAACCGCGGCCGCAGGTTGGCGGCCGCTCCCCATCGGTCGCGCACGGGCGAACGGTATTGCCGAGGCCGGCGTTTCCGCCTATAGTCAAAGCGCCGAAAGGAGGGATCCCAATGAAGCCAATCCTTGCTTTGTGCGGGGCAGTGCTCATTGCCGGCTGCTCGTCGGTGCCGGTACAGCCGGTGCAGAAGGTCGAGAGCAATATGGCCTGCGACTACGCCCTGATGGCGCGGATCGAGCGCGCTTGGCAGCCGACGATGACCCAGCGGTATTGGGTGAATTGCCCGCAGATCCGCCGCGACAGCAGTAAAGCGCCGTCCTGATCGGCGCTTCGAGCGGTGCCGCAACACGACGCGGGCGCCGCTGAACACGGGCCGATGGAAGCCGGGTGAACTGCCCCGGCTGCGGGGCTGGAATGCAGACGCTCGAGTTCGAACGCCTGCACCTTGGCTCTATCGCCCTCGACTTCTGCTTCCCTTGCCAGGTCATCTGGCTCGATACGCTCGAGAGCCTGCAGCTTGCCCCCGGCGGCATCCTCGAGGTCTTCAAGGCTTTGCACGAACAACGGGCGCCGACGCGAAACACGCTGCCTGCCCTGCTCGCCTGCCCCCGTTGCCATACGCGCCTGGCTCTGACCCACGATCTGCAGCACGCGACGCACTTCACTTATTTCCGCTGTGAGTTCGGCCATGGGCGGCTCACGCCGTTCTTCCAGTTCCTGCTCGAGAAGAATTTTGTCCGCCCGGTGACCGGTGCCGAGCTCGCCGCGCTCAAGGCCAAGGTGAAGATCGTGCAATGCTCCAATTGCGGCGCGCCGCTCGACCTCGAGCACGATTCGGCGTGCCGATACTGCGGCTCGCCGATTTCGATCCTCGATCCGGACGCGGTCGCCAAGACGGTGGCCGAGCTCGGCAAGGCGCAGGCAAGGCTCAACACCGTCGACGTCGATAAGCTCGCCGACGCGCTGATGACGCCGCCACCTCACGACGCGATGTCGCCGTATCGCGTCGGCGACCTCGTCATGGGCGGCCTAGCGATTGTCGCGGCGCTGCTGGTTCGCTAACTTGAAATTTCCGCTACCTCAGGCTCTGCCCGAGAACCTTCGGCTCGCCCTCCGCGCTTTGTCGCACTTCCCGGGCGCCGCGCGCGGGCTTAGAATCGGCCTCTTTCTCGCCATCCGAGGCTTGAACGATGAATCCGCGCCCGTTTCTGCTCGCCCTGGTTGCCGTGCTGGCCCTCCTCGGATTGCCCGCGCTAGCGCAAGCTCCTGCCACGGCCACCGCGATGCCTGCGTTTCCGTCACACAATTGTGTCGCCCCCAAGTATCCGGCCGAGGCGGGCCTACAAAAGCGGGGCGAGGCGTACAACCGCGCGGTCGACGCATTCAACCGCGACTACAAGACCTACGGCGAGTGCATCAAGAAGTATGTGGAGGACAGCAAAGTATGGGTCAAGGCTGCGGCCGACGCAGGTAACAAGGCGATCGACGAATACAACAAATACGCCGAAGAGCTCAAGCAGAAGATCGAGGCCGAAAAGTAGGAGGCGCGAGAGCTCTGCGCGGGCTGTTAGCGGACGACGGTGCGGTCGACGCCTTCCACTCTTCCGTTCGCGCAGACGACACGCGTACGCGTCGGGTTCGCGCTGCCGGCAGGTTCGTAGATGTATTCCGTCACGGGGTCGCTCGCGCTATCCAGCGGCGGGACCTCGCGCTGACGATCCGGCTTGCCGAGCTCGGCAAGCGCTTGTCTGCAGTCCTGGCCCCGTGTGACCGCGCGGGCTGGACCGGCCGGACTCGGGCTTGCGAGCGCCGAACGCGAAATATCGGGAGCGGGGAGCGGCGCTTCAGGCGTTGCACGTAATGCCTCGGCGGCAGCGCGATCGGGCGCCGGCCTCTCCGGCGCCGGCGAGACGCTCGCGGGCGGGCGGATCATCGGCGTCTCGCGAAACCAGAGAACCTGATCGGCGAGAATCCCAACCTGCACGTTCCGGTCGGGGAAGTTGTAGAGCCACACTGCTGCGGCGCCGGCAGTCGCGGTATCGCGAATCTCCGCCGGCTCGCCGAGCGCGTCGCGCACCCAGCGCAGGGGCATGCCCGTGACGACACGATGCTGCGCGGCGTTGCGGCGCCACTCCGCTTCCTTCTCCGCGCGGTCGGCGGTCCAGCTGTTGTCGAAAATATCGACGCGACCCGCCTTCACGTTCTTGGGGCAGGGCTCGTTCTGGTAAGTAACGTTGCCCGAGCCATCGGTGCACTTGAGGATCTGTGCCGCAACCGGAGCGGAGACGAGCGCAACGAGGGCCGCAAGTCCGGCAGCAGTCCACAGGATCGACTTGAGGGCCCGGCCGGGTTGCCATGAAGAGGCCATGATTCTCCACTTTACGCCCGCGCGACGACAGCGTCACGTCGCGTTGCTGGCGAGGCTGAAGTAAACTCTCCCAAGCCCCATCCGCGAACATGCCGACGCCCGCCCCTCTGCATTCCGCCGCCCGCCCGCGCCCGGTCGATGTGTCCGCCGTCCCCGAGCCGGCAGCGATCGCGGAGGCAACGCTCGAGGGCTTCAATCGCCACTACGCGCTGTTTCGCGACTGCGCCCGCGCCGCCAAGAGCCACTTCGAAGCGGGCAACTGGCTGGCGATCGCGCATACCTCGCAGGATCGCATCGACTTCTACGATCGCCGCGTCGCGGAGACCGTCGCGCGGCTGGAGCGCGAGTTCGGCTGCGACAGGATCGATGAGGCGCGCTGGGAAGCGGTCAAACGGCATTACATCGGACTGTTGATCGACCACAAGCAGCCCGAGTGCGCGGAGACATTCTTCAACTCGGTCTCCTGCAAAATCCTCCACCGGACATATTTCCATAACCGCTGCCTGTTCGTCCGCCCCGCGATGTCGACTGAGCACATCGACGCCGATCCGCCGTCGTACCGGTCGTATTACCCGCGCCAGTACGGCTTGCGCCAGGCGCTGATCGATGTCGTGCTCGATTTCCGGCTGGAGTGCCGTTTCGCGGACTTCCGGCGCGACCTGCGCAATCTGCTTCGGGCACTCAGGTCGCGCTTCCCGCGACCCTTCGTGCTCGAGGCCAACCACCAGCTCCAGGTGCTCTCGTCGCTCTTCTTCCGTAACCGCACCGCCTACATCGCCGGCCGCGTCATCAACGGCTTTAACGTCCATCCCTTCGTGGTGCCGATCAAGCACGACGCGAGCGGCAGGCTCTATGTCGACGCGCTGCTCATGGACCCGGAGCAGATCGCGCTCCTGTTCTCGGCCAACCGGGCGTATTTCCTGGTCGACATGGAGGTGCCGTCGGCGTATGTCACATTCCTGCGCAGCATGGTCCCCGTGCGCACCGAAGCCGAGCTCTACACGATGGTCGGCCTGCAGAAGCAGGGCAAGACCCTTTTCTTCCGGGACTTCCTCCACCACCTCAAGCACTCGACCGACGACTTCATAGTCGCGCCCGGCATCAAGGGGCTGGTGATGACAGTGTTCACGCTGCCCTCGTATCCGTACGTGTTCAAGGTGATCCGCGACAAGATCGCGCCGTCGAAGGAGACGACGCCGGATAAGGTCAAGGAGAAGTACCTGCTGGTGAAGCATCACGACCGCGTCGGCCGCATGGCGGACACGCTCGAGTATTCAGACGTCGCGTTTCCGCGCGCACGCTTCACGCCCGAACTGATCGCGGAGCTCGACGCCGTCGCGCCGGGCGCGTTCGAGGAGGACGGCGAGATGATCCTCGTCAAGCACGTCTACATCGAGCGGCGGATGACGCCGCTCAACATTTTCCTCGAAAAGGCGACACCGGCGCAGCGCGAGCGCGCGATCCGCGACTACGGCGACGCGTTGAAGCAGCTTGCCGCGGTCAACATCTTTGCCGGTGATCTGTTGTTCAAAAACTTCGGCGTGACCCGGTTCGGGCGCGTCGTGTTCTACGACTACGACGAGATCGATTACATCACCGATTGCAATTTCCGTCGCATCCCGCCTGCGCCTCCCGGGTACGACGAGATGGACAACGAGGTCTGGTATCCGGTCGCGGAGCGCGATGTCTTCCCGGAGGAATTCGCGACTTTTCTTCTCACGGACCCGGGGGTGCGCGCCGATTTCATCGCGCAGCACGGCGACCTGCTGGAAGCCGAGTGGTGGCAGGCCGCGCAGGCGCGGCTCGCCGAAGGGGGCCTGCCGGAAGTGTTGTCGTATCCCGACCGCGTGCGTTTCCCGGCGCCGGCTTCCGCACGCTAAGTCCTGGCGCGCCGCAGCGCCTCAGGCGCGTGATGGCGCAATCTCGTCGTCGCGCGGGTACCCGGCTCGCCGCGGCCACTCAACGAACGAGTAGCGACGCGAGCCCGCGGCGTCGCCGGTCCCCCGCGCGAAGCGCGGGATCGCGCGTGGCGAGTCGGATGCGCGGCCGACATGTGCCGTCGGCCCTTGTGAGTACGGTCGAGGAGGCCGCCGCGCACGAGCCACCCGCTTTGCGACGACGGCGCCATATCGCGCCTTCGTCACCGCGGCGCGCCGCGCGTGACTCTC
>DASWDF010000324.1:0-8364 GCA_036395475.1 Casimicrobiaceae bacterium | reverse complement strand
CGCTCGATCCCGACGGAATCCGCGGCGTGGAGATCCGAGTCGATGGCAAGCCTTATGCGGCTCGATACGGCGTTACGCGGGCCGATGTCGCGCAGGTCAAGCCCGGTTATCCCGACTCGGCCGCGTCCGGCTTCGCCTTCGAGGGCGACTTCGCGCCGCTCACGCCGGAGCGCCACGAGCTGGCGATTGTCGCTATCAACCGTGCGGGACAGGAACGATTCCTCGCGCGCAAGAGCCTGATTCCGCTGCAGGCCTTGACGCTCTGGAAAGGCATGCTCGATCGGCGCCCCGATCTCGCGACGCGGCCGTTCCGCTTCCTGATGATGACCTCGGGTGTCGGTATCGGCGGCGCCGATGAAGTCGAATCCGACTATCGAGCCTATGTCTCGCGCACCATGGGCATCGGCATCGCCGTGCCCATCCTCTACCTGCGCACGACCAAAGGCGTCGCCGGCGATTGGGCATTCGATCCCGATTTCGATCTCAGCCGCAAGTGCCGGAATCTCCCGGTCGCCGAAGACAATCTGCACGGCGTCATCCAGCATGCGATCGACAAGCACCTGCCGGTGCAATTCATCCTTAACGGCGGCATCTGGGCTGACGCGAGCTGCGACACGCCGGAGTGGGACGTCAACGATTACCTGGAGCAGGACGTCAACAATTGCCAGTGGACGCAGGACAACAAAGTCTTTCCCGACGACTACCTGAAGAAACTGCCGGGATCGACCAATTCGCCGGAGCTTGCGCGCACGCTTACCTACAACGTCTACGCAACCAAGGTTCGCGCCTACAAGCGGCGCAACCTGCAGGCGGCAGCGCGTATCATCGCGGCCTTCGCGCGCGACCATCCGGATCTTTTCGTCGGTATCAGTCTCGACGCCGATACCTACATGAACCCGTTCTTCAGCCAAAATGGCCTCGTCGAGATCTTCGACTACAACCCCGGCATGCTCAAACAATTCCGGCACTGGCTGGCAGGTACCGGCCCCTACGAGGGCAGGCCAGAGTCCGGGGTTCCGAATCTCGCGCACTATCGCCGGCTACGCCCGCTGTCGCTAGCCGATGTCAACAAGATGGCGAAGAAGCGATGGACGTCATGGGATCAGATCGATCCGCCACGTTTATTCCCCGGGTGGCCCTCTCAGCCGGTGGAACCGGGCGAGGCGCCAATCTGGAAAAACGCCTGGTACCAGGAATGGGATGCTTTCCGCAAGCACATCGTTGGCCTGCATTATTCGGAGCTGGCGCAGTGGGCACATCAGGCCGGGGTGCCGAGCGATCGTATCTTTTCGTCACAGGCATTCATCGCGCCAGCCGCTGGCAGGCGGCCGATCTCGGTTCACATCCAAGGGACGAGTCCCGATTACGATTCCGCCGGCGTATCGATAGAGGGCTCGATCCCGCGCCACGGCCATCTCGGCGCAATCGTCTACGGACCCGCAGCCGAGAATGAACACTGGCTCGAGAACGGCCACAGCTTGTTCGCAACGATCGCGCGCATGGATCCCGCCTGGGCCGTCATCGAGATGAACGCTACCGATCTCAAGCAGCCGCTGGTCCAGCCAAATTTCGCGCGGTCGTACCACGCATTTCGCGACATGTTCAATTTCGACGCCCAGGAAGTGTCGGTGATGGCGTGGAACGGCTGGAACGGACTGTACGCCGATCAGCCGGGGTATCTGCCGTACACCGCGTGGCGCAACACGCCCGGCGAGAACGCGATGCGCGACTTCATGGTGACTCACTCCGACCTCCCGCGGGGAGCCCGGCTATGGAGTTTTGGCGCTCCGGGCTACGCAGACGACGACGGCTGGCGTCTCGAACGCGGCGTGGTCTACGCGCGCGGCGGGTACCTCGATCTCGAGTTCGACGCGGCGACCGCGGAGCTCATCGCCCCGCCCGACCAGGTGTTGCGCGCCGCGAAGCTCGATTTGCTGGTGCTCGGATTGGGCGATACAGGCGCCCTTGCACGCGTGCAGGTCTTCGCTCGGATCGACAGGGGCTCGCCGTGGCAGCCGATCACGGCTCCCATGGCCGCGACGACTTTGCAGAGGGTTGCACCAGGGTTGCGGGTGCCGCTCAACTGGCCGGTTGCCTGGCGAACCAAGGCAGCCATCGCCGAGCAACTGAAGATCGTGCTGGAGTTTCAAGCCGGAACGTCTCGCGCCCGCGTGGATCGCGTCGCGCTCTATCCCGCTAAGCGTTGAGCGTTCGAAATGGCGCGCTCAACGCCGGACGCCAACGCTTAACCGCTCCTACTTGTCATCGAGCCGCACTTCCACGTACGCGCGGTCGCGCGTCTGGCGCACCCAGTCCTGGAAGGCCTCGTCGGATTTGCGCTGGCGGATCGCGAGCTGCGCCTGCATGCGCTCGCGGTCGGAGCTGACGTCCTGCTTCCTGCGCCCGAGCACTTCGATCAAGTGCCAGCCGAAGGGCGTGCGCAACGGTGCCGAAACCTGGTTCACGGTAAGCTTGTTCATCGCTTCCTCGAACACGGGCACGGTGTCGCCAGGGCTGAGCCAGCCAAGGTCGCCGCCCTTGGCCGAAGTCGCGTCCTCGGAGTTGAGCCTCGCCATGTCCTCGAATTTCGCGCCGGCGTCGAGTCGATCCTTGAGGCGATCGATCTTGGCCTTGCTATCGGCTTCGGACGTGAGTTCGTTGACGCGAATCAGGATGTGCCGGACGTGTGTCTGGTCGACCAAAGCCGGCTCGTTATGACTGCGGCGGTCGATAAGCTTCACGATATGAAATCCGGCGGCGCTGCGCAGTACCGGCGACACGTCGCCCGCCTTCATGCCGCGCACCGTCTCTGCAAACACCGTCGGCAGGCGCGCGCCGGGGCGCCACCCGAGATTGCCGCCGGAGAGCGCGTCGCCCGCATCGGAAAACCCTGCGGCGACCTGCCCGAAGTCCGCGCCGTCGCGGATGTTCTTCAGCGCCTCTTCGGCGCGCCGTCGCTTGGCTTCGATCTGCTCCGCGCTCGCCTGCTCGGGAACCACGACGAGGATATGCGCGAGACGGTATTCGGCTTCACCTCCGGATTGCGCCTTGATCGTGGCGAGGTAATTTTCGACCTCGGCATCGCTCACCGTGATGCGGGAATCGACCTCGCGCTCGCGCAATCGCTGCACGACGATCTCGCCACGCACGTCCTCGCGGTACCTGACGTACGGGACCCCGTCCCTGGCGAGCGCCTGGCGCAGCCCGTCCAGCGTGAGCTTGTTGTCTTCGGCAATGCGCTGGATCGCGCGCTCTACCTGCGTGTCGTCGACCTTGATACCGCTGTCCTTGGCGTGCTGCAGCAGGGCACGTTCGGTGATCAAGCGCTCGAGCACCTGCTTGTCGAGGACGTCGGCCGCGGGCTGTTGCACGTTCTGCTGTTTCAACTGCTGCACGACGATGCGTCTTGCATCGTCGAGCTCGTATTGCGTGATGGCCTCGTCGTTGACCACCGCGATGACGCGGTCGATGGCGACCACGCGCGGCGGCGCCGCGCTCGGTACCGGCGCCGATCTCTGCGCCGAGGCGGCGGCCGCGACCAGCGCGAGCATGACAAGAAACAAAGATCGGACAAACATATGCCTAGAACTCCGGAAAGTATCCGGCGGCCGCGCCGGGGGTGGGCTGCACGCTCGGATCGTTGACGGTCAGGTATCCGGGCACGCTGCGCTTGAGGACGTCGATCGGATTGGTACCGAGACGCGCCAGCCCGTTCAACTCGAACTGCACGAACACGGAACTACTCGCCTGTTGCGTAGTCGTCGTCAGTCGCTGCCCGACGATGCGGAATGCCCAACAGTCGCCATTGTACTCGAGGCCGAGTACTCCCTCCAGCGTCTTGCCGTCTACCAGCGAATAGTTCCAGCGCCCGATCACCGACCATTTGCCGACGGGCCACTGCCCGGACAGATCGATTTGCTTCAACTGCGTGATGTTGCCGCCGGGGTCGACCTGCTGGCGGATGTAGCGATAGCTCGCATTGAGTACCTTGCCGGGCTCGGGTTGCCAGCGTACGCCGAGGTCCAGCTTCTGCGTCTGTCTGTTGTTGACGTTGATTTCATAGGTGGCGGCCGCGGTCCAGAAGTCCGACAGCCTGCTCTCGGCGGTCAGCAGAACGTCGGACGTATTGGCCGCTCTCGGTGTCTCGGTCAGCGTCACGCGCTGATCCGCGAGGTAGTAGCGCTGCCCGATCGCGGCGCGGAAGCGCTCCTCGCCGCTGACCGGATCGAGCAGTCGCGTCGTGGCGGCTAGCGTGATCTGGTTGGCGTCGCCGATCCGGTCGCTGCCGAGATAGCGGTTTTCCGTGAAAAGCTGCGAGAAATTGAAATCGTCGATCGCCGTATCGAACGCGGGAATCTGATCCTGACGGCGATGCGGTATGTAGACGTAATAGGCGCGCGGTTCGAGCGTCTGGACGAAGTTGCGGCCGAAGAAACTGGCATCGCGCTCGAACACGAGCCCCGAATCGACGCTCGTGATCGGCAGCACTCGGTTGAGGTGCGTGTCCTCGGCAAGCGAATCTTCCAGGTCGTAGTGGGTCATGTGCAGGCCTGTGCGCGCCGTGACGAACCAGGCGTTGCCGCGCTTGGACCAGCTCACCGTCGGGTAGAGCAGATAGCGATCGGCGTTGATCAACGCCGGCTGGCGAAAGCGCACGAATTCGCCGTTGCCGGCAAATTCGAACCCTTTCCAGTCGATGGGGTTCAGCATCGCCTGGATCTGCGGCTCGCGAAAGTACGGGGGCGTGATCGGATTGTTCGGGTCTTGCAGCGTCTGGAACCTCTGCACGCGCGCCAGCATCGAAAACGGACCGCTCGTATACGCAAGTCCGCCTTCGCGCGGCAGATTCGTCTGCGACGTGATCGCCAGCCGGTCGGACAGGTCGGTGAAATACGTGTCGTCGGAAACCTTCTGCAGGTTGAGGTAGCCGCCGAGCCCGGGCAGAAAGCCGAAGTTCTCGTTGTGCTTCCAGGAGAGCCCGTAGCGCGTGGTGTTGGTGGCGCGGTCGGGCAGTACTTCGATGTCGGTCTCGCCCGCGATGTCGGGAAACAGATAGCGGAACTGGCCGTTGACCTGCAGGCCGCGGCGCGTCATATAGCGCGGCGTCAGCGTCGCATCGTAATTCGGCGCGAGGTTGAAATAGTACGGCAGCGACATTTCGAAGCCGCGGATCGAGGTCGACCCGAAGACCGGCGTGAGGAACCCTGACTTGCGCTCGTTCGACAATGGAAAGCTGAGCCACGGCGAATAGAGGATAGGCGCGCCCTTGAAATAGATCGTCGCCTCGTTCGCGGTGCCGACCAGGCGCGACCGGTCGATATCCACGTCGGCCGCACGCAGGTACCAGTCGTCGTTGCCCGCCACGCAGGTCGTGTAGCTCGCATCCTTGATGGTGTAGTGATCCGGGCCGTTGAACAGGATCTCCCTCGCGCTACCGCGCGACGCATTCTCGCCGACGCGGAACTCCGGTGCGGTAAAGAAGCCGACCTCGGTGTCGCGCTTGAATCTTGCTTCCGGCCCGGTAATCACATCGATGCCGCGCCGGATGGTCACGTTGCCCTTGCCCCACATCTCGTCGGACTCGACGTCATAGCGCAGCCAATCGGCGAGTACGGTCTGGCGGCGCGTTCGGAGTTCGACCTTGCCCGATGCCTCGATCCACTTCTGACCGATTCCCTCGAGGCGGTCGGCGCGCAGAAAGATCGCGTCGCGCTCGGTCGGCATGGCAATGACCTGCGAGGATTTGAGCGGCGGCGGCTCGAGCGTCGGTGCTAGTTTGAGCCGTGGCGGCAGATCGCCGGTCGCTGTTTGCGCCGTAACGGCCCCGGACACAACGAGCGCGAGCGCCGCGAAACAGACGAAGCCGGAGGGATGGCGCATGCGAAGAGCGGCGAAAGCGAATGCTAAAATGCCGCATTCTAGCTTGCCTGTTAATGGAAACCCACCGCGCGAATGCCGACGCCGCCGATGGCCGTCTCGACGCGCTGCGCGTCTGGCTGGCCGGCGTGATACCGGCGCCGATGACCGGCGTCGAGCCCGCATCATTCGATGCGAGCTTCCGTCGTTATTTTCGCGTCACGCTTGCCGCTGAGGTTGCCGTGCCCCATAGCGGCGAGCGCGCGCGCACGCTAATCGCGATGGATGCTCCGCCGCCGCAGGAGGATTGCCGCCCCTACGTCGCGGCTGCCGGACTGCTCGTCGCCGCGGGCGTGCACGCGCCCGCGATCCTCGCCATGGATCTCGAGCGCGGGTTTCTGCTGCTCACCGATCTGGGCACGCGCACGTACCTCGACGCGCTCGACCCGACGAGCGCGCCCGCTCTCTACGGCGACGCATCGGCGGCGCTTGTGCGCTGGCAACTCGCGAGCCGCGCAGGCGTGTTGCCGCGCTACGACGAAGCGCTGCTCAGGCGCGAGCTCGATCTGTTCCCGGAGTGGTACGTGGGGAAACACCTCGGCGTCACGCTGACCGCGGCGCAGAAAACTACGCTGAACAAGGCTTTCCAGGCGATCCTGAACAACAATCTGGCGCAAGCTCCCGTGTTCGTGCATCGCGACTACCATTCGCGGAACCTGATGGTGAGCGAGCCCAATCCCGGGGTCCTCGATTTCCAGGGCGCCGTCTACGGTCCGATCGCTTACGATCTCGTGTCGCTGTTGCGCGACGCCTACGTCGAATGGGACGAGGAGCGCCAGATCGACTGGGCCGTTCGCTACTGGGAAAAGGCACGTGCTGCGCGATTGCCGGTGGGCGAGGACTTCGCCGGTTTCTGGCGCGATTTCGAGTGGATGGGCGTGCAGCGCCACCTCAAGGTGCTGGGCATCTTCGCCCGGCTCTATCATCGCGACGGCAAGGACGGCTACTTGAAGGAAATGCCGCGCGTAATGCGCTATCTGCGCGGCGCCTGCGCGCGCTACCGCGAGCTCGGGCCCCTGCTCCGTCTCTTGGACGAGCTGCAGCAACGCCAATCCGTGGCGGGCTACACGTTCTAAAAGCCCGATGAAAGCGATGATCCTCGCGGCGGGGCGCGGCGACAGGATGCGGCCGCTGTCCGACACGATGCCGAAACCTCTGCTCGAGGTCGGCGGCAAGCCGCTGATCGGGTGGCAGCTCGAACGGCTGGTCGCGGCGGGATTCACCGACGTCGTCGTCAATATTGCCCATCGCGGCGAGGCGATCGCGGCCGCGCTGGGAGACGGCTCACGCTTCGGCGCAACGATCAGCTACTCGCAGGAGCCGGAGCCGCTGGAGGTCGGCGGCGGGATCGCCACAGCGCTGCCACTGCTCGACGACGGCATCGCGCTCATCGTCAGCGGCGACGTTTATGCCGAATACGATTACGGTGCGCTTCACGCGCGCGCAACGGCAATGAGCGCGACTTCGGCGCCGCCGCATTTGCATATGGTCATGGTGCCCAATCCGGGCTACCACACCGACGGCGATTTTTCGCTGGCCGACGGACGGCTCGCGCTCGACGGCGCGGCGCGCCTGACATTCGGTAACATCGCGCTTTACCGCACGTCGCTCTTCCGGCAACTGCCGCGCGGGGAGAAGCTCAAAATCCTGCCGCTGTTCCGCGACTGGATCGGGCGCGGCTGGGCCAGCGGCGAACTGTACACCGGCATCTGGGCCAACATCGGCACGCCCGACGAGCTCGCGCGGCTCGATCGGCAGCTGCACCGCGTGCCCCGCGAAAGAATTCTGCGATGAACGCCCCGAACGACCCGCTTGTATTCAATCCGCTGCTCGACTTCTCGGGACTCCCCCGGTTCGGGGAAATCACGCCGGAGCATGTGGCGCCCGCCATCGACACGCTGCTTGCCGATGCGCGGGACACGATCGAGCGCGTCGCGGCGGCTGCCGCCACGCCCGCGTGGGAGAATTTCGTGCTGCCGCTTGCCGCCGCCCAGGATCGCCTCGACCGGGCATGGGGTCAGGTCGTGCATCTGAATGCGGTCGTGAACACACCGGCGTTGCGCGAGGCGTACAACGCGAGCCTGCCCAAGGTAACTTCCTTCCACACCGAGTTCGCACAGGACGAGCGGCTGTTCGCGGGCTTCCGCGCGCTTGCCGCGAAGGCTCATTTCGGCAGCCTCGAACCCGGTCGGCGCCGGCTGATCGAGAACGAGCTCCGTGATTTCCGCCTCGCAGGCGCCGAGCTTTCCGCTGGCGACAAGGCGCGCTTCAAGACGATCGAAGAGGAGCTCGCGAGCCTGGCCGCGCGCTTCGAGGACAACGTGCTCGATGCAACCAACGATTACGGCTTGTACATCGAAAATGCCGCCGAGCTCGCCGGCGTGCCGGCGGATGTGCTTGCCGCGGCCCGCGAGGACGCGGCACAGGACGGCAGCCCCGGCTGGAAAC
>DASWDF010000323.1:0-3369 GCA_036395475.1 Casimicrobiaceae bacterium | reverse complement strand
CGTCCCGCAGCGGGCCGTAACCACCAGTTCAGTCGGATCGTAATCGACGATGCCGGCATAGGTGGTCGTATCGAAGCGCTCGCCTACGAGCTCCTGTCCGTAGAAATCCTTGGTGCCGCCGCCAACGAGCCGCAGCGGCGCTCCCGCAGCGGCCGCGTTCTTGATGCGGTCCCGCCAGCCGGCGAGGACCTCGTTCACGTCCGTTCCACAAGCACTCATTGCTGCTGCACTTGCAGACCCTGATCGAAGCCGGGGATGAGTTCGGTTTCGTCCGCCGCGTCCGCGGCCCATTCCCGCATCGCCGGGAACGCGAGCAAGGCGCGACAGTAGGCTGCCGCGGTGCCGTCGAGCGCGACGTCGTAGCTCTGAAAGCGGAATGCGACCGGGCACCAGAATGCGTCGGCGGCGGTGAATGCGCCGCAAAGAAAATCGCCACCGCCTCCGAAACGTTCACGCCCTTCGCGCCACAATTCGACGATGCGCGCGATTTCCGCGGCAACTGCGACCGACGGCGACTTGGCCGATCGCAACTTCACGTTCATGCCAAACTCGTCGCGGAGTCGCGCGAAGCCCGAATGCATTTCCGCCGCCGCCGAGCGTGCCCATGCCCTCGCGATCGGATCCGCGGGCCACACGCCCGGATGCCTTTCGGCGAGATATTCGGCGATCGCCAGCGTGTCCCAGACGATCACGTCGCCGTCGTGCAGGCAGGGAACCCTGCCGCTAGTCGACACTTCGCGCAGCCGCTCGGGGCTTTCCGGTCGATACAGCAGAACGCGCTTCTCTGCGAAGGGGATGTTCAACGCCTTCATCAGCACCCAGGCGCGCAACGACCACGTCGAGTAGTTCTTGTTGCCGATGTAGAGCGTATACATGCGAGAGGTCTGCGAGCTGCGGCGGGGGTTCCCTCGTCTACAGAGGAACCGTCTTCCCCGGGTTCATGATGTTGAACGGATCGAGTGCACGCTTGACCGCGCGCATGAGATCAACGGCCTCGCCGTGCTCCTGCGCCAGCACGTCGAGCTTGTGCCAGCCGATGCCGTGCTCGCCCGTGCACGTGCCGCCCATCGCGATCGCGCGCAGTGACACCGCTTTGGCCAAGCCCTCCGCCCGCTCGCGCTGGCCGGCGTCGTTCGGATCGAACAGCACGATGAGGTGAAAGTTACCGTCGCCGACATGGCCCACGATCGGTGCGACGAGCCCGCTTTTCTCGATGTCGACCTTGGTTTCCAGGATGCAGTCGGCCAACCGCGAGATCGGCACGCAGGCATCGGTCGCGAACCCCATCGCGCCCGGCTGGAGCGCGAGCGCCGCGTAATACGCCGCGTGGCGTGCCTTCCACAGCCGGGTTCGATCCTCGGCCTGCGTCGCCCATTGGTAGGCGCTTCCGCCGAACTCGTCGCTGATCGCCTGCATCGCCTCGGTCTGCTCACGCACGCCCGCGGGCGAGCCGTGGAATTCGAAGAACAGCGTCGGTTTCGCCGCGAAGCCTTCGAGCTTCGAGTAGCGTATGCACGCGTCCATCTGCACGTCGTCGAGGAGCTCGATACGGGCGACCGGAATGCCCGTCTGCATGGCGGCGATGACGGTGTTGACCGCGCTTGCGAGATCCGGGAACTGGCAGACCGCGGCCGCGATCGCCTCGGGAACGCCGTACAGGCGCAGCTGGATCTCGGTGATGACGCCCAACGTCCCCTCCGCGCCGATGAACAGCCGCGTGAGATCGTAGCCCGCGCTCGACTTGCGGGCGCGGCCTCCGGTCTTGACGATCCGGCCGTCCGCTGCGACGACGGTGAGCCCCAGCACGTTTTCGCGCATGGTGCCGTAGCGCACCGCGTTCGTGCCCGACGCGCGCGTCGCCGCCATGCCGCCGATCGTCGCGTTCGCGCCGGGGTCGATCGGGAAGAACAGGCCGGATCCCTTCAACTCCGCGTTCAGCTGCTCGCGCGTCACGCCCGCCTGCACGCGGCAATCGAGATCCTGCGCGTTGACGTCGAGCACGCGGTTCATCTGCGACAGGTCGAGACAAACGCCGCCGTAGAGCGCAGCGACATGGCCCTCGAGTGACGTTCCCACGCCGAACGCGATCACGGGCACTCGGGCGAGATGACACAGCCGTACGATCGCGGCGACCTCCTCGTTCGAGTGTGGAAAAACCACGATGTCAGGCAGTGCCGAGTCGGCCAGGCCCTCGCCATGGCTGTGATGCTCGCGCACCGAGTGCGACGTGACGGCGCGCTCCCCATAGTCGCCGCAAAGCTTTTGCACCAGCTCGGCGACGGATTGGGGATCAGGTTTTGCGATCAGGCCGGTGGTCATTCGTTCACTCCGTGGAGGCGCGCCTAGAAGCGCGGCAGCTCCGGGTGCGGCAGTTGGCCGCGGTGCACATGCATCCGGCCCATCTCGGCGCAGCGATGCAGCGTCGGCACCGCCTTGCCGGGGTTCAGCAACCCTTGCGCATCGAACGCGCGCTTGACGCCGAGGAAACGTTCGAGCTCCGCCGGCGCGAACTGCATGCACATGTCGCCGATCTTTTCCACGCCGACGCCGTGCTCGCCGGTAATCGTCCCGCCGACTTCGACGCACAGCTCGAGTATCTTCGCCCCGAATGCCTGCGTCTTCGCCACGTCACCGGGACGATTGGCGTCATAGAGGATCAGCGGATGAAGATTGCCGTCTCCAGCATGGAAGACATTCATGCACGGCAGCCCGAACTCCTGCGAAAGTTCGCCGATGCGTTGCAGCACCGCTGCAAGAGCCCGGCGCGGGATCGTGCCGTCGGTGCAGTAGTAATCCGGAGAAACCCGTCCTGCGGCCCCAAAGGCCGCCTTGCGGCCGGACCAGAAGCGCTCTCGCTGTTTCTCGTCGCGCGAAGCTTCGATCAGCGTCGCTCCGCTTTGCGCCATCAGCCGATCCACCACAGCGACTTCCTCCGCCACCTCTTCGGGCGTACCGTCGGCTTCGCACAGCAGAATCGCGGCGGCGTCCTGCGGATAGCCAGCGTGGACGAACGGCTCGACCGCGCTGATCGTGAGCCGATCCATCATTTCGAGTCCCGCCGGGATGATGCCGGCGCCGATGATCGCCGCGACCGCCGCGCCAGCCTTGGCGACATCGTCGAAAGCCGCGAGCACGCAACGGGCGTCCTGCGGTTTCGGCGTGAGCTTGACGGTCACCTCGGTGATCACGGCGAGCAATCCTTCGGAGCCGCAGATCAGCGCGAGCAGGTCATATCCCGGAGCATCGAGCGCTTCGCTACCGAACTCGACTACGTCGCCGGTGATGAGCACGGCGCGGACGCGCCGCAGGTTGTGCACCGTGAGCCCATACTTGAGGCAATGCACGCCGCCGGAATTTTCGGCGACGTTC
>DASWDF010000322.1:0-7079 GCA_036395475.1 Casimicrobiaceae bacterium | reverse complement strand
CACAACCCGCAGTGCAGGCAAACGTCCTCGTCCTTGACCATCACTCGGCCCGTCTTCAATCCGCCGGCGAGGTACAGGTCCTGCGTCAGGTTGCGCGACGGCGCATTCAGACGCGTGCGCAGCTCCTGCTCGCCGCCGTCGGGCGTAAACGTGATGCAGTCCATGGGGCAGATGTCGACGCAGGCATCGCACTCGATGCAGAGCTTCGGCGCGAATACGGTCTGTACGTCGCAGTTCAGGCAGCGCTGCGCTTCGGCGAAGGCCTGCGCGGCATCGAATCCCAGCTCGACCTCGACCCTGATGTTCTTGAGCGCGATTACCATGTCCTTCAGCGGCACCTTGAAGCGCGGGTCGTTGGAGACGTCGTTGTCGTAGCTCCACTCGTGGATGCCCATCTTCTGCGACAGCAGATTGAACAGCGGCGGCGGCCGCTTGGTGATGTCCTCGCCGCGGCAGAGCGCGTCGATCGAGATCGCCGCGTCGTGGCCGTGGGCTACCGCCCAGATGATGTTCTTCGGCCCGAATGCGGAGTCGCCGCCGAAGAAAACCTTGGGATGCGTCGACTGTAGCGTCGCCTTGTCGACCACGGGCAAGCCGTGGTCGTCGAACTCGACGCCGGCGTCGCGCTCGATCCAGGGAAACGCGTTCTCCTGGCCGACCGCGATCAGCACGTCGTCGCAGGCGAAGTGCACGTCGGGCTCGCCGGTCGGCTCAAGCCGGCGGCGCCCCTTTTCGTCGTATTTTGCTTCGACCTTCTCGAAGAGCATGCCCGTCAGCTTGCCGAACTCGTGGATGAACGCCTTGGGCACGTGGAAATTGAGGATCGGGATGCCCTCGTGCATCGCGTCTTCCTTTTCCCACGGCGAGGCTTTCATCTCGTCGAAGCCGGAGCGCACGATCACCTTCACGTCCTCGCCGCCGAGGCGCCGCGAACTGCGGCAACAGTCCATCGCGGTGTTGCCGCCGCCGAGCACGATCACGCGCTTGCCGATGCGGTCGACGTGACCGAACGAAACGCTCGAGAGCCAGTCGATCCCGATGTGGATATTCTTCGCCGCTTCCTTGCGCCCGGGAAGGTCGAGATCGCGCCCCCGCGGCGCGCCGCTGCCGACGAACACGGCATCGTAGGCACCACTGCCGTTGCCGGCGAGCAGCGCCTTAAGGCTGTCGATGCGCTGACCGCCGCGAAACTCGATGCCCAGGCCGAGTATGTACCCGACCTCTTCGTCGATTACCGACTCGGGCAGGCGGAACTTGGGAATCTGGCTGCGGATCATGCCTCCAGCCTGCGAGTCCGCGTCGTAGATCACGCACTCGTAGCCGAGCGGCGCCAGGTCGCGCGCGACCGTCAGCGAAGCAGGGCCGGCGCCGACCAGCGCAATGCGCTTGCCGTTCATTTTCGCGGCGCGCTTGGGCAGCCGGTGGCGTATATCGTCCTTCAGATCCGCGGCGACGCGCTTCAGGCGGCAGATCGCCACAGGCTCGGGCTTGACGCCCACGCCCTGACCGTTCGCATCGGGGGATCCCTCTTCCACGCGCCCGCGGCGACATGCAGGCTCGCACGGTCGGTCGCAGGTCCGCCCCAGAATGCCGGGGAAGACATTCGACTGCCAGTTGACCATGAAGGCGTCGCTGTAGCGCCCCGCAGCGATCAGCCGGATGTATTCAGGAACAGGCGTATGGGCTGGGCAGGCCCACTGGCAATCGACGACCTTGTGAAAGTAATCGGGATTCGCAATATCCGTTTGCTTCAATTCTCCTCCGCGTGTGACGCGTCCGGTCACCTTGGTTTTGACCGCCTCGTTTCCCTTTTTGCTGCACGAGGTCTCAAGACCTGGACGACGCCCCGAAGTGGCGCCATCCTACGCTACCGGCGCTTGCCTGAAAAGCCTTTTGCTTTCAATTACTAGCGATAGGGTTTTTAGATGCTTTTAGGTATGGCCTCAGGCCGGCCCGTACACTACACTTGAGGCTCGCGCGGCAACCCTCGCCGATCGGCCGCGATTCCGCCGTTACCCAAGCACAGAATGGGCCCACCCTTCGACGCTCTCGAAATGAACGCCCCTGATCGCGCCGCGCTACGCCTTACCCAGTTCAGCCACGGCGGCGGCTGCGGCTGCAAGATCGCCCCCGCGGTATTGCAGGAGATCCTTGCCAAGACGGCGCCCGGGATCATGCCGAAAGAGCTTCTCGTCGGCATCGAGACCGCGGACGACGCCGCGGTCTACCAGGTCAATGAAACGCAGGCGATCGTCGCGACGACCGACTTTTTCATGCCGATCGTCGACGATCCCTTCGATTTCGGCGCGATCGCCGCAACGAACGCGCTTTCGGACGTCTATGCCATGGGCGCCTCGCCGCTGCTCGCACTGGCGCTGGTCGGCATGCCGGTCGACCGGTTGCCGGTGGAGACTATCCGCAGGGTACTCGAAGGAGGTGAGGCGATCTGCGCCGAGGCGGGCATTCAAGTTGCGGGCGGGCACACGATCGATTCGGTCGAGCCGATCTACGGCCTGGTGGCGATCGGAATCGTCGATCCGAAGCATATGAAGCGCAACATCGGCGCGCGGCCGGGTGACGTGCTGGTCCTCGGCAAGCCGCTTGGTGTTGGCATCTACGGCGCCGCGCTGAAGAAGGGCTCGCTCGATGCCGCCTATTACGCCGCGATGCTCGCCAGCACGACACAGCTCAACACGCCGGGCATCGCGCTCGGCCGCATGCGCAGCGTCCACGCAATGACCGATGTCACCGGTTTCGGCCTGCTGGGCCACCTCCTCGAGATGTGCCGCGGCTCGCAAGCTGGCGCCCGCATCGAGTTCGGGCGGCTGCCCCTGCACCCGGGCGTGCTCGAGCTCGCGCGCCGGGGTGTGGCTACCGGCGCGTCGAATCGCAACTGGGCGGGCTACGGCCAGGACGTCAACCTGGCCGATCGCCTGGACGGTGCGGCGCGCGCGCTCCTCACCGATCCGCAGACCTCCGGCGGCCTGCTCGTCGCCTGTGCACCGGACGCCGTCGAAGAGGTGCTGGCGGTGTTTCGGAACGAAGGCTTCGAGCGCGCAACCGCGATAGGCCAGATCGTTCCCGGCATACCGCAGGTGGCGGTAGTCTAATTTCACCTATTTCGGTACAACTCCCGAACCATGAACGACCGCGCGCCTATGGCTGACCTCGCGCAGCCAATGCATCAGTCTGGCCTCGCGCCGCGCTATCGTGCGATCCGCGCCGCAACCGAAGCCCTCGCCGCACCGCTGTCGGCAGAGGATTGCTCGATCCAGTCGATGCCCGACGCGAGCCCGGTCAAATGGCATCTTGCACATACGAGCTGGTTTTTCGAGACATTCGTGCTCGCGCCGCACATTCCGGGTTATCGCGTCTACGACGCCGCGTTTCGCGTGCTGTTCAACTCCTATTACAACGCGGTCGGCGACAAGCACCCACGCCCGCAGCGTGGGCTGTTGTCGCGGCCGTCGCTAGCGGCGGTCCGGAGCTATCGGGCGCACGTCGATGCGGCGATGGATACGTTGCTCGCGCGTACCGAACCCGCGAGCCCCTTCGCTGGGCTGATCGAGCTCGGGCTCAATCACGAGCAGCAACATCAAGAGCTGATCCTGACGGACGTCAAGCACCTGTTGTCGTGCAATCCCCTCAAGCCCGCCTACGCGTCGGCGGAGACAGCGGACGCATCGGCAAGCGCGCCGCGGCTCGAATGGGTCGAGTTCGGCCAAGGCTTGGTCGAGATCGGCCACGACGGCAGCGGCTTCGCGTTCGACAACGAGACGCCGCGGCATCGGCAATACCTCGAAGCGTTTGCGCTCGCGAGCCGGCCGGTCACCAACGGCGAATACGCGGCGTTCATCGCCGACGGCGGGTATCGCCGGCCCGAACTGTGGCTTTCCGAGGGCTGGGATTGGGTCAACGCGAATGGCATCGGGGCGCCCCTGTACTGGGAAGACAACGGCGGCGGCACACGCCAGTTCACGCTGCACGGACTGCGGCCGCTCGACACCCACGCGCCGGCGTGCCACATCAGCCTGTTCGAGGCCGATGCCTATGCGCGATGGGCGGACGCAAGGCTGCCGACGGAAGCCGAATGGGAAGCCGCGGCCGTGACCGTGCCCGTCGAGGGTCGATTCGCCGAGGACGGCGCGCTGCATCCGCGGCCAGCCCCGCGCGATGGCACACCGTTGGCACAGCTCTTCGGCGACGTCTGGGAGTGGACGCAGAGCGCGTATGCGCCCTACCCCGGCTTTCGCCCGGCCGCAGGCGCCATCGGCGAATACAACGGCAAGTTCATGTGCAATCAGTACGTGCTGCGCGGCGGTTCCTGTGCGACCCCGCGGATGCACATCCGCGCGACTTACCGGAACTTCTTTCCAGCGACCGCGCGTTGGCAGTTCAGCGGCTTCAGGCTCGCGCGCGACTCGTGACGATTCGCGCTTCGCAGTGGCGACGGCGCGGCCACACACTGCTCATCGCGCTGCTTGCGGCGACGGTACCATTCGCCGCGCTCGGCTTCGCATTCGACGACGTGGCCCGCCGCGCGCAGCAGCTCGCTTCCGCTCCCTACCGACCGAAGGAAGTCAAGCTGCCCAAGGAGCTGCAGGACGTCGGCTATGACGGCTACCGCGACATCCGTTTCAAGCCCGACCGCGCGCTCTGGCGCGACACCAAGCTTCCCTTCGAGGTCGCGTTCTTCCACCTCGGCCTGCATTTCGATCAGCCTGTGGCGATCAACGAGGTCAGCGGCGGAGCCGTGCGCGAGATCAAGTTCGATCCCGCGCTCTTCGACTACGGCGCCAACAGGATCGACCCGCAGCGGATGAACGGCTTGGGCTTCGCCGGTTTCCGCGTGCATTACCCCATCAATACGCCGAAGTACAAGGATGAGGTGCTGGCGTTCATCGGCGCGAGCTACTTCCGCGCGCTCGGCAAGGGGCAGATTTACGGCATCTCGGCGCGCGGGCTCGCCATCGACACGGGTCTCGCCTCCGGCGAAGAATTCCCGCATTTCGTCGAATTCTGGATCGAGCGCCCCGCGCCGACGGCGAGCGAGCTCACCCTCTACGCGCTGCTTGACTCCAAGCGCGCGAGCGGCGCGTACCGCTTCGTGCTCAAGCCGGGCATCGATTCGGTTCTCGACGTCAAGGCGCGGCTGTTCCTGCGCGAGAACCTGACCAAGCTCGGTCTGGCGCCGCTGACGACCATGTACTCCTTTGGCGAAAACCAGCGCTCGGCGCGGGACGACTATCGTCCCGAGGTCCACGATTCCGATGGCTTGTCGATCTACTCGGGCACCGGTGAATGGATCTGGCGACCGCTGGTCAATCCGAAGCGGCTGCTCGTCACATCGTTTGCTCTCACTAATCCGCTCGGGTTCGGCATCATGCAGCGCGATCGCGAGTTCGATCATTACGAGGATCTCGAGGCCCGTTACGACCTGCGGCCCAGTGCCTGGGTGCAGCCGAAAGGCAGCTGGGGCGCCGGACGCGTCGAGCTGGTGCAGATCCCCAGCCCCAACGAAACCAACGACAACATCGTCGCGTACTGGGTGCCGGACGTGCCGCCGCCACTCAAGACGCCGTTCGATTTCGAGTACCGCGTGCTATGGCAGAAAGACCCCGCGACGCGTCCCCCATCGTCGTGGGTGACCCAGACGCGGCGCGGCCGCGGCTATGCGCCCAATGACGACGGCAGTCTCGGCCTGGTCATCGACTTCGACGGTCCGGCGCTCAGAAAGCTGCCTCCCGACGCGGCGGTCGATGGCGTGGTGACCGTTGACGCCAACGCCACAGTGCGCGAGGTGGTTACGCACCGTAACGGCGCAAAAGGAGGCTGGCGGCTCGTGCTGCGCCTTGCCCGCGTCGACGCGGCGAAGCCACTCGAACTGCGGGCATACCTGCGGAGTCAAACGACCACGCTGTCGGAGACTTGGAGCTACGTGCTCCCGTCAGACTAGGTTTCTCGAGGGTCCGCGAAAAATAACAGGCGAAATGACTGACCTCAGCGCCATACACCAGGAGGATCGCCGCACCGCGCCCGAGGGATGCATCTGTTACCTCGATCGGCTGCCGCTCACGGTGGACGAACGCCGCGAGTTGCAGCTGCGCATTGACGCGGCGCCCGGCAGCGTCGCGGCGGGCGCGCAAGAGGCCTTCGCGGCCCTGCACCACTTGCTTTCCGGGCCTGCAGTCATTCCCGAAGATCCCGCTCGCGGCTCGATCGCGCGGCGGCTGGAGTTTGCGGCCGGCCAGGCAGCGCCACTCGTTCACGACGCGCAAGGCCGTGTCCGTTTGCTGACGGTGCCGCCTCTCGCCCGCACCTCGATGGTCCCGCCGCCGTGGTCGCGCGCCTTCGGGCGCCTCATCGGACGTCGCGGCCAGCCGCACGCAGCAAAGGCCGATCCTGCGCGCTCAACAAGTGCAGAAAACACGACTTCGCCCGATCCGCTCGGCCGCTGGCACGCGGCCGGCAATTTCCGGCGGGTCGTTCTGCTCGGGCTCGTCGTGGCGCAAACCTACGTCGCGACCAATTTCATGATCGCGGTGCTGCCCTACCACGGCCGGCAGCCGCTCGAAATCGCGATGCTGGCGCTGTTCGCGATTCTTTTCGGATGGATCTCCGCCGGCTTCTGGACAGCGATCGCGGGCTTCGTCCTGCAGCTCCTCGGCGGCGATCGCTATGCGATTTCGCGCACCGCGCCGGCGACTGCGCCGATCGACGCCAGCGTGCGCGCCGCGGTCGTGATGCCGATCCGCAACGAAGACGTCGCGCGCGTCTTCGCCGGGTTGCGCGCGATCTACGAGTCGGTGGCACACGCGCAGGGGCTTACGTATTTCGATTTTTTCGTGCTTTCCGACACAAGCGATCCGAACACGCGCGTCGCCGAAATCGATGCGTGGCACGCGCTCTGCCGTGGCGTCGATGGCTTCGGGCGCATCTTCTATCGCTGGCGCCAGCACCGCATCAAGCGCAAGAGCGGCAACATCGCCGATTTCTGCCGTCGTTGGGGCCGGAACTACCGCTACATGGTGGTCATGGACGCGGACAGCGTGATGAGCGGCGAATGTCTCATGCAGCTT
>DASWDF010000321.1:0-4609 GCA_036395475.1 Casimicrobiaceae bacterium | reverse complement strand
TTCACCCGCACACCGGTCGGACGTCTGTGCAATGCGGTGCGGGACAACCCCGAACGCGTGGAATTCATCGGTTACAGCACGCAGCGCGTACGCTTCATCGTGTTTTCGATTGCGGCGATGTTCGCAGGGCTCGCCGGCGGCCTGCACGCAATCAACTACGAAATCGTCGCCGCCGACGCAGTCGGTTCCACGCGCTCCGGTGTGGTGCTTCTGATGGTTTACATCGGGGGCCAGGCGAACTATCTCGGGCCGCTCCTTGGCGCGCTCGTGCTCACCTGGCTGCAAGTGAGCCTGAGCGACTATACGACCGCGTGGCAGCTCTACCTCGGCTTGTTTTTCATCGCGATCGTGCTGTTCGCGCCGGGCGGACTCGCGGGGCTGATCCTGATGCATCGGCCGATCGTGCACACACGGGCGTTCCGTGGCGTGCTGAAAGCTTATGCGCTCGCTCTCGTTCCTGGGCTGATCATGACGCTGGGCGCGATTCTGTTGCTGGAGATCAATTATCGATTGTCCACGCAATATGAATCCGGAACGCGATTGCATCTGTTCTGGATGGACATGAATGTGGCATCGCCATGGCCGTGGCTTGCGGCGTTGCTCTTCCTCGCAGGCGGCTTCGTCGCCTTTCGAAGGATGTGGCCCTACGTTGCTGCCGCTTGGCAGCGTGCCGACGACGAAGTCAAAATGGCTCGCGCCGGGGAACGGGTTCGATGACGCCGGCCACGACAGTTGAGAGCGGACGTGCATGCGCGCTGCAGCTGCGCGATGTGCACAAGCGCTTCGGTGCGACCTCGGTCATCCGCGGTGTGACGCTCGAGGTCCTCAAAGGCGAACGGCACGCGATCATCGGTCCCAACGGCGCGGGCAAGTCGACGCTTTTCAATCTCGTCAGCGGGCGGTTTTCGCCGACGAGCGGATCGATTCGACTCGACGGCGCGGAGATCGCCGGAGCCTCGCCGCACGCAATCTATCGTCGCGGGCTCGCGCGCAGTTTCCAGGTGACGAACATCTTCCCCGGCTTGAGCGTCTTCGAGAACATTCGCTGCAGCGCACTCTGGTCGCTCGGTTGCGGCTACAATTTCTGGCGCGGCATTGGCCGGCTGCGCGATGTCAACGAACGAGCCGAAAGAACGCTCGAGCAGATTCGATTGACCGCGCGGCGCAACACGCCTGCGGGCGTCTTGACCTATGCCGAGCAGCGCGCGCTCGAGATCGGAATCACGATCGCCGGGAATGCCGAGATCATCATGCTCGATGAGCCGACCGCGGGAATGAGCCGCAGCGAAACCGAGAACGCCGTTGCGCTGATCCGCTCGGTGTGCCAGGACAAGACACTGGTCATCGTCGAGCATGACATGAGCGTCGTGTTCGATCTCGCCGACCGCATTTCGGCGCTGGTGTACGGCGAGATCATCGCCACGGACACGCCGGGGCGGATTCGCGAGAACGCGGCCGTCCAGGCCGCCTACCTGGGGACGGTCGAGCATGCTTGAAGTCGACGACCTGCACGCCTATTACGGCAAGAGCCACATCCTGCAGGGCGTGAGCTTTCGCGTCGCAGCGGGGGAGATCGTCAGCCTGCTCGGGCGCAACGGCGCGGGCCGCTCGACGACGATCAAGACGATCATGGGCCAGGTGCCGCCGGTGGGAAGCATCCGTTTCAAGGGCGAGCGCATCGACGGCCTCAAGCCGCACCAGGTCGCGCACAGAGGGCTCGGTTACGTGCCCGAGGACCGCGCGATCTTTCCCGGACTCACCGTGCGCGAGAACCTGCTGCTCGGACAAAAATCCGGGCAAACGAAGCCGCGGTGGTCGATGGACGATGTGTTCGCGCTGTTTCCGCGGCTGCGCGAACGCGCGGATGCGCCAGGCGCCGTGCTTTCGGGCGGCGAGCAGCAGATGTTGACGATCTGTCGCACGATGATGGGCGACCCGCAGCTCATCATGGTCGACGAGCCGACCGAAGGTCTCGCTCCCGCGCTGGTGCAGATCGTCCGCGAATTGCTGCAGACGATTGCCGCTCGCGGCGTGTCCATCCTGCTCGTCGAGCAGAAGCTCACCATCGCGCTGAACATTTCGCATCGGGTCTACGTCATGGGGCATGGAAAGATCGTGTTCGAAGGCACGCCCGATGACGTGCGCGCCAACCACGCGGTGCGCAAAGAGTGGATGGAAGTCTAGGCGCGGGTCGAAACCACGAGGAGCATCGATCATCGGTACGCGCTACGAATTGCAGGGAACGGTCGCCGTCGTCACGCTGGACGACCCGCCGGTAAACTGCCTGGGCTTCGATGTGCGCAAGGGCATCGTCGAGGGCATCGAGCGCGCGCGGGCCGACGCGAGCGTCGAGGCGATCGTGCTGATCGGCGCCGGAAACACGTTTTCGGCCGGCGCCGACATTCGCGAGTTCAACACGCCGAAGGCGACTGCCGAGCCTGCGCTGCGGACCGTCATTCGCATCGTCGAAGAAAGCAGCAAGCCGGTCACAGCGGCGATCGGCGGCATTTGCGTAGGCGGCGGGCTGGAATTGGCGCTGGGATGTCACTTCCGCGTCGCACGGCACGATGCGACCGTCGCGTTGCCCGAGGTCAAGCTCGGCCTCATTCCAGGCGCGGGCGGGACGCAGCGATTGCCGCGCGCAATCGGCGTGGAAGCGGCGGTCAACATGATCGTGTCGGGCGCGAGCGTGACTGCCGGAAAATTCGCCGGTACCGCGTTGTTCGACGCGCTGATCGAGGACGACCTGCTCGACGGCGCGCTCGCCTTTGCACGGAGTGCCGGGCGCCGGGCGCAAAAGCGGTTGCGCGACATGAAGATCGATTTCCCCGAGGCCGAAGCTTTTTTCCAGTTCGCGCGCAACATCGTCGGCCCCGCAAACCGGAATCTTCCTGCTCCGCTCAAATGCATCGACGCGGTCGCCGCCGCGGTTTCCCGACCGTTCGACGAGGGCCTGCAGCTCGAGCGCGACATCTTTGTGCAGCTGATGCAGTCGACTCAATCGCGAGCGCTGCGGCACGCCTTCTTCGCGGAACGCGCGGCTGCAAAGATTCCCGATGTCCGCGACGACACTCCCGCCCGGACGATTGGGAGCGTGGCGGTCATCGGCGCCGGCACGATGGGCGGCGGCATCGCGATGAACTTCCTCGCGGCCGGCATCCCGGTCACGATGCTCGAAGCGAAGGCGGACGCGCTCGACAAAGGCGTGGCGACGATCCGCAGCAACTTCGAGGCCTCGCGCAAGAAGGGCAAGCTCGCCGCCGAACGTTTGCAGCAGGCGATGGTGCTGCTCAAGCCAACGCTTTCCTACGACGACATTCAGTCCGCCGACCTGGTGATCGAGGCGGTGTTCGAGGACATGACTGTCAAGCAGGACGTTTTTCGCAAGCTCGACGCGGTGATGAAGGAGGGTGCGATTCTCGCCACGAACACGTCGACGCTCGATGTCGACCGGATCGCGTCGGTGACCCGACGCCCGCAGGACGTGCTCGGAATGCACTTCTTCAGCCCGGCGAACGTCATGAAGCTGCTGGAGCTCGTCCGCGCGGACCGTACCGGTTCCGACGTTCTGATCACGGCAATGCGGCTCGCACGGAAAATCGGAAAGACCGCGGTGGTATCGCGCGTCTGCGATGGCTTCATCGGCAACCGCATGCTGGAGCAGTATCTGCGCCAGGCGTTCTTCCTGCTGGAGGAGGGCGCTTCGCCGAAGCAGGTCGACGGCGCGCTCGAAGCGTTCGGCATGGCGATGGGCCCGTTTCGCATGAGCGACCTTGCGGGCAACGACATCGGCTGGCACATCCGCAAGCGCCGCTATGTTGAGCGGCCGCATGTCGTCTACTCGCGCATCGCCGACCGTTTGTGCGAGCTCGGCCGCTTCGGCCAAAAGGTCGGCGTGGGCTGGTATCGGTACGAGTCGGGAAGCCGCAACGCAATTGCCGACCCGATCGTGGACGAGATGATCGCCACGTACCGCGCCGAGCACGGCATGACGCCGCGCAAGATCGAGGCGACCGAGATCGTCGAGCGGTGCATCTACGCGCTCGTCAACGAAGCTGCGCGTCTGCTCGACGAAGGCATCGCCCAACGGGCGTCCGACATCGACGTCGTGTACCTCACGGGTTACGGCTTTCCGCGCTATCGCGGCGGGCCGCTCTTCCACGCCGACACGATCGGGCTGTACAACGTCGTCGAACGGATGCAGCGTTTCGCCCGTGCTTCGCTTTCCGATCCCGGCTTCTGGCAACCGGCGCCGTTGCTCGCGAAGCTCGCGGCGGAAAGCAAGACGTTCAACGGCTGAGCCGACGTTCGTTCCAGCGGAGCCCACCATGACCGACGCCGTCATCGTTTCCACCGCGCGCACGGGGCTTGCGAAGTCGTGGCGCGGCGCCTTCAACATGACGCACGGCGCAACGCTCGGCGGCCACGTCGTCAAGCACGCAATCGAGCGCGCGAAGCTCGATCCGGCTGAAGTGGAAGACGTGCTGATCGGTTGCGCGTTTCCGGAAGGCGCGACGGGCGCGAACATCGCGCGCCAGATCGCAGTGCGGTCCGGTTGCCCGGTCAGCGTGCCCGGGATGACGGTGAACCGATTCTGCTCCTCGGGGTT
>DASWDF010000320.1:0-24077 GCA_036395475.1 Casimicrobiaceae bacterium | reverse complement strand
GGACTCGCATCCGCCACGTCGGTACGCCTGCAATCTACGCCGGGCAGCATGCATGGTCAACGCCGAAACACTGCGCCGCTTGGCCCGTCGCCATTGTGTTCCAGTCGTGCCCGGAACGCCTTCGACAGCGTCGGGGCGAACAGTGCACAATGACGGAGTAATCCGCACGGCGGTATTCGCTGCTCCCCGTCCATGATGAGATCCCGAGCCAAGTCCAGACACCCCCCGGCAGGTAATGATTCCGCGCCCAAGGCAAAGCTGCCGCCCGACGAGCCGCTGCCCGAAGCGAAGTCCGCGTAGACGCCGTGGCAAACTGGACCACACGGCGCTTCGACGAGATCGCCATCGGCGATAGCGCGAGTTATTCGCGCACACTTGCTGCCGCCGATATCGAGCTGGTGGCGATGCTGACCGGCGACCGGATCGGCGCCCAGCAAACGACGCAGCCCCCCGGCGCAGCCTCGACGCATTCGATCGGCGCCAGCGTTTTGCTCGCCACTGCTGTTGGCACCCAGCTCCCCGGGCCGGGCGCGAAGATCCTCGAGGAGTCGCTGCGCTTCAACGGCCGCGTAACGGTGAACGATGTCCTGACGGCGAAAATCACCGTGCGCGAGAAGCGGATCAAGGAGCGCCAACTGGTTCTCCACGCAGCATGCACCAACCAGAAAGGCGAGACCGTCGCCGAAGGCTCGATGCGGGTCGAATGCCCGGAGCAAAGTTACACCGTGCCGCGCATGGCCGAGGTTGACGTGGCGTTTCGCCGCTATAACGCGTTCCAGACGATCTTCGAGCTCTGCGAGGGCAAAGCGGCGGTGACTACCGCCGTTGTCCACCCTTGCGATCGCGAGTCGCTGCTGGGCGCGTTCGAAGCCGCCGCGAAGGGCCTGATCGTGCCGATACTCGTCGGCCCCGACGCCAAGATTCGCGCGGCGGCGAAAGATGCAGGAGTGAGTCTCGACGGCGTGAAGATCGTGGCTACCGAGCACAGTCATGCCGCGGCTGACCGGGCAGTCGCGATGGCGCGCGCAGGCGAAGTCGAAGCGCTGATGAAGGGGAGCCTTCACACCGATGAGTTGATGGGCGCGGTCATCGATCCTGCCAATGGATTGCGCACGGCGCGCCGCGTGAGCCACGTTTTCGTGATGGACGTCCCCACGTATCCGAAGCCGCTGCTCATCACCGACGCGGCGGTCAATATCTATCCCGATCTCGATACCAAGCGCGATATCTGCCAGAACGCCATCGACCTCGCGCAAGTGCTCCGTGTGAAGCGGCCGAAAGTCGCGATCCTGTCTGCGGTCGAGACCGTGAACCCGAAGATGCAGGGCACGGTCGACGCGGCGGCGCTGTGCAAGATGGCCGACCGCGGCCAGATCACCGGCGGTATTCTCGATGGGCCGCTCGCCTTCGATAATGCGATCAGCGCAGCGGCGGCCAAGATCAAGGAGATCGATTCTCCGGTTGCCGGCGATCCCGACATTCTCGTGGCCCCCGATATGGAAGCCGGCAACCTGCTTGCGAAGACGCTCGCGTATCTCGCCGCGGCGGAAAGCGCCGGTGTCGTGCTCGGTGCACGTGTGCCGATCGTCCTGACCAGTCGGGCTGATAGCGCGCGCAACCGAGAGGCGTCGGCGGCGGTGATGGCGCTACTCGCACACTCACGTCGCGACAAGCTCGGTACCCGCTAGTGCGCGATGCGATCCTCGTTCTGAATGCGGGCTCGTCGAGCCTCAAGTTTTCCGTCTTTGGATCCGGCGCCGATCTCGCACTGCTGGTTGCCGGCAACCTCGAGGACCTTCAAGGCCGCGCCCGCTTTCGCGCGAAGGACGCGACCGGTGCCGTCGTGGACGAACATGCGTGGCCGGATGGCAGGCCGCCCGGCCATGAAGGCGCGATCTCCTTTCTGCTCGATTGGCTGCGCACCCGCGCCGACGGCGGAAGCCTCGCCGCGGTCGGCCATCGCGTTGTCCACGGCGGCTCCGACTATGCCGCGCCGGTTCGCGTAACGGCTGCGGTGCTTGCCCAGCTGGAGCGCCTTGTGCCGCTCGCGCCGCTGCACCAGCCGCACAACTTGTTGCCAATACGCACCCTCGCCGCGCGCCTGCCGGATCTCCCGCAGATCGCGTGCTTCGACACCGGTTTTCATTGCGTCCAATCCCCTGTGGCGCGGGCGTTCGCGCTGCCGCGCGAGCTTTCCGATGCCGGCGTGCGCCGTTACGGCTTCCACGGCTTGTCTTACGAATATATCGCCTCGGTGCTGCCGCAATACGATGCGCGAGCGGCCGTCGGGCGGACCATCGTCCTGCACTTAGGTAACGGCGCCAGCATGTGTGCGATGCGCGCGAGGAGGAGCGTGGCGACGACCATGGGCTTCACGGCTATCGACGGGCTGCCGATGGGCACCCGCACGGGCAGCCTCGATCCGGGCGTGCTTCTGTACCTCATGGATGAGCGGGGCATGAACGCGCGCGCGATCGAAGCCTTGATCTACAAACGCTCGGGGCTCCTCGGCGTGTCGGGCATATCGAGCGACATGCGCGAGCTGCTGGAGTCCGACCACCCGCATGCGCGCGAAGCGATCGAGCTCTTCTGCTATCGCATCGGGCGCGAGCTCGGTTCCCTCGCTGCCGCGTTGGGGGGCCTAGATGCATTGGTCTTTACCGCCGGAATCGGCGAGCACGCTGGACCGATTCGCGAGCGCGTTTGCCGCGACGCCTCCTGGCTCGGACTCACGCTCGATCGTATCGCCAACGCGCGTCACGGGCCGCGGATTTCCGGCCCCGAATCAGGCGTCGCCGCCTGGGTCATCGCGACCGACGAGGAGCAAATGATCGCGCAGCACACGCGCGCGATGTTGTAGAGCGGAGTGCTTGCTAAGGGGCCGCGGTCGTATCATCGCAGTCCATGCACGGATCGCCGCATCGCCTGCGCCGCACCGATCTGCCGGCCGATACTGCCACCCTCGCGCGTTTCCTGATCGGCAAGACGTTGGTGCACGATCATCCCGCCGGCCGGATGAGCGGCCGCATCGTCGAGACCGAGGCCTACGTCGTCGGCGATGCGGCCGGCCATGCGTTTCGCGGTAAGACGCCGCGCAATCGCTCGCTGTTCCTGGAACGCGGGCATGCCTACGTCTACTTTATCTACGGCTGTTGGCACGCGCTCAACGTCAGTGGCGAAAGCGTGGGGGTCGGCGCAGGCGTACTGTTGCGGGCATTGGAGCCGCTCGAGGGCGCCGAATTCATGCAGCGTCGCCGCGGCGTCGAGCGCTGCGTCGACATCGCGCGCGGGCCGGGGCGGCTCGCTTCGGCAATGGACATCGACAGTCGCTACGATGGCATCGATCTTTGCGGGCGCGGTCCGCTCTGGCTCGGCTCTGCGACTCGCGCCGTAGGCCGGATCGAATGCAGCGCGAGAATCGGGATCAGCCGCGAGATCGAGCGTAAGCTTCGGTTCTTCGAGCGCGACAATATGTTCGTCAGCGGCCCGCGGCGCCCGCGGGCACGACGTAGATCACGCTGAGCAGGCAACCAGGCCGAGGAGATTCGCGATGCCCATCGAGGAACCCGGCGCACGCCCGGCGGCCGACGTTCGCGCGCGCACGTACCTGTATTACCGCCATACGCTGCCGGTACGCGTAATGCACTGGATCAACGTGATCGCGTTGACGATCCTGCTGTTGAGCGGTCTCAACATCTTCAGCGCGCATCCGGCGCTTTACTGGGGAAAATCCTCGTACACCGGACGCCCGCCCGTTTTCGAGATCACTGCGACGGAGGACGCCAGCGGTGACCTGATCGGCGTTACTCGCGTCTTCGGCCGTAACTTCGTCACGACGGGAGTGCTCGGCGCGTCCGAAGGGCCGGACGGAGAGCTGGTTCCACGCGCCTTTCCCTCGTGGCTGACGATCCCCGACACCCGCTGGCTGGCGATGGCGCGGCGCTGGCATCTGTTCTTCGCCTGGCTATTCGTGATCAACGGCCTGTGCTATGTCGCCTATTCGCTCGCCGCGCGCCATTTCACGCGCGATCTTGCGCCGACCGCCGCGGACTGGCGCTCAGTCGGCCGGTCGATCATCGAACATCTTCGCTTCAACCATCCGACCGGCGAGGCGGCGAAACGCTACAACGTGCTCCAGAAGCTCGCTTATCTTGCGGTCATTTTTGTGTTGTTGCCGCTCGTCATCCTGATGGGTTTCGCGATGTCACCCTGGCTCAATTCGCTGCTCCCCGGGTGGGTCGACGTCTTCGGCGGGCGGCAGTCAGCCCGTACCATCCATTTCATCGTGGCATGGTTGATCGTGGCATTCGCGCTAATCCATGTGTTCGAGGTGATCGTCAGCGGCTTCTGGAATCATTTGCGCTCGATGATCACCGGGCGCTACCGGGTCGAAGTGGAGGCAACCGATGAAACTGCTCGCTAGAACGTCTCGCCGCCGTTTTCTCGCGCGCACCGTCGGCGCCGCGGGGGCATTGGCTCTGTCGGGCTGTGATGCGCTGTCGCGGACGGAGTGGTTTCCCAGCGTTCTGGGCGCCGGCGAAAAGCTGTCCGAAGCCACGCACCATCTCATCACGCCACGCAAGGCGATGGCGCAGGAGTTCAGCGCAGCCGATCTCTCGCCGACGTTCCGCAGCAACGGCACCGCGATGCCGAATGACATGCGGTATCGGGCGCTGGCGGCCGCGGGCTTTGCCGACTACCGGCTCGAGCTCGGCGGCCTGGTCGAACAGCCGGCAAGCCTTTCGCTTGCCGAATTGCGCGCGCTGCCCAGCCGCACCCAGATCACGCGCCACGATTGCGTCGAGGGCTGGAGCGCGATCGGAAAATGGAAGGGCGCGCGGCTCGGCGCATTGCTGGAGGCCCTTCGCCCCAAGCGCGAGGCGCGCTACGTCATGTTTTATTGCGCCGATCCAATGGAAGAAGACGGAACCAGCCCCTACTACGAGAGCATCGACATGAACGATGCCTTCCATCCGCAGACCCTTCTCGCCTACGAGCTCAACGACAAGCCGCTGCCGATCGCGAACGGCGCACCCGTTCGCTTGCGCGTCGAGCGCCAGCTCGGTTACAAGCACGCGAAGTATGTGATGCGCATCGAGCTCGTCCAAAGCTTCGACAAGATCGCGGGTGGGAAAGGCGGTTATTGGGAGGATAACGGCTACGAGTGGTACGCCGGGATATAACAGAATTGCTCATTGCGCGGGCCACCACGAGGCGGCCCCGTGTTTTTCTGCGGCGGACCGTTGACGACATCCGTCGGTGCCCGCCACACTTCGCGCTTTGCCCCGCGGTTCGCATCCCATGCCGAGCGTCGACTTCAAGCGTTTCTATCGGTACGCCGAACTCACGGAGCTGATCAAGGGTTTTGCCGCCGAATTTCCGCAATTGGTGAGCTTCGAGTCGATCGGCCGCAGTCACGAAGGCCGCGACATCTGGCTTGCCACCGTCACCAACCACGCGAGCGGCCCGGCGAGCGAAAAGCCCGCTTTCTGGGTCGACGGCAACATCCATTCGACCGAGGTCGCCGGCTCGGTCGCCTGCGTCTACTTTCTCAAGCACCTCGTCGAAAATCACGGCAAGGATCCAGACGTTACGCGAGCGCTGGACACGCGTGCCTTTTATGTCTGTCCGCGAATCAATCCGGACGGCGCCGAATGGGCGCTTGCCGACAAGCCGAAGTATGTCCGCTCAAGCACTCGCAGCTACCCCTACGACGAGGACGCTATCGAGGGACTGACGATCGAAGACATCGACGGCGATGGCCGCATCCTGCAGATGCGCATTCCCGATTCCAACGGCCTATGGAGGGCACATCCGGATGAGCCGAGGCTCATGGTGCGGCGCCAGCCGACCGAGGTTGGCGGCAAGTATTACCGTGTTCTTCCCGAGGGGCGCCTCGAGGGTTACGATGGCTTCACGTTAAGGGTAAAGAAGCCCAAGCAAGGAATTGATCTAAATAGAAATTTCCCAGGCAATTGGCGCCAGGAATTCGAGCAGCTCGGGGCAGGTCCCTTCCCGACCTCGGAGCCGGAAGTCCGCGCCGTGGCCGAATTCCTCATCCGGCACCCGAACATCGCCGGCGGAGTCGCTTTTCATACCTGGAGCGGCGTGTTGCTGCGTCCCTTCGACCATCTGCCCGACACCGAAATGCATGGCGAGGACCTGTGGCATTACCAGAGAGTCGGCGCGAAGGGCACCGAGTTGACGGGGTATCCGAACATCTCGGTCTACCACGAGTTTCGCTACCACCCGAAAGACGTCATCGGCGGCGCCTTCGACTGGATCTACGACCACCTCGGCATGTTCAGCTGGGTCGTGGAGATCTGGAGCCCGATGCGCGAGGCGGGCATCGAGAAGTATCTCTACATCGACTGGTTCCGCGATCATCCGGTCGAGGATGACCTGAAGATATTTCGCTGGAGCGAGGACAAGCTCGGCGGATTGGCGCACCTCGGCTGGAAGCCTTTCAACCATCCGGAGCTCGGTCCCATCGAGATCGGCGGCTGGAACCGATTCCACGCCTTCGGCAATCCGCCGCCACAGTTCCTCGAGCGCGAGGTCGCGAGATTTCCGCGATGGCTGCTGTGGCAGGCGTTGCTCTCGCCGAAGCTCGAGCTGGTCACCGCCGATGCGCTCGCGCTCGGCGACGGCGCGTGGCGGCTGCGGCTGGTCGTGCAGAATACGGGTTGGCTGCCGAGCTACGTGAGCAAACGGGCGCTGGAACGCAAGGTGGTACGCGGCGTGATCGCGGAAATTGCCATTCCCCGCGGTGGCGAGCTCGTGGCCGGCAAGCGGCGAGAGGAAATCGGCCAACTCGAGGGCAAGGCCTACAAGCACACCGGCATTTCATTCTGGCCGGATTATCATGTCACCGACGACCGCGGCAAGATCGAATGGATCGTGCGCGGGAAGGCGGGCGACACCGTCGAACTCGTCGCCCGACACGAGCGCGCAGGCACGGTGCGCGCTTCGGTGATACTGCAGTGAACTTGGGAAGAGACACCATGGCACGAGTGCTCGGTTTGGGGGGCCTGTTCTTCAAGTCACCCGACCCGGAAAAGCTGCTGGCCTGGTACGCCAAGTGGCTGGGTATCGGCGACGGCAAGTCATCGGTCGAATTCCCCGCCAACGCGCTTCCTGCGCGCGCCTTCACGGTTTGGAGCCCGTTTCCTGCAAACACCGACTACTTCACGCCGTCGAAGCGGGAATTCATGTTCAATCTCGTCGTCGACGATCTCGACGGTGCGCTCGGTCAGGTGCATCTCGGCGGCGCCCAGGTCGTCGGCGAGGTCGAGGAGCACGAGTACGGACGCTTCGGCTGGTTCATCGATCCTGACGGCAACAAGGTCGAGCTCTGGCAGCCGTCGACGCAGGAAAAGGAGCGGTGAGCGTGGCATCGAACGACGCGCTGGCAGGGGAGGGGATACGAGCACATGCCGCCGAATGGATCGCTCTTGTCGCGCTGGCCTGCGCGCTGGGCGCATGCGCTTCGCCACCCGACAAGCCGCGATCGGGTCTGGCGCGGATCGACCACATCCTCGTTATCTACATCGAGAATCGCAGCTTCGATCATTTGTACGGCCTGTTTCCCGGGGCCGACGGGCTCGCGAACGCGACGCCAGCGCAATACACGCAGGTCGACCGCGACGGCAAGCCGCTGCCACACCTCCCGCCGGTCTGGAAGGGCAAGGACGCCGATCCTGCGTTTCCTCGAGATCTGCCGAACAAGCCGTTCCAGATCGATGCGCCGCCGATCAACCTGCCGCTCACCGTGCCGACACGCGACCTGATCCACAAGTTCTATCCGCACCAGGAGCAGATCAACGGCGGCCGCAACGACCGCTTCGTCGCAGTCTCCGACGCGGGCGCGCTCGCGATGGGCTACTACGACGGCTCGAAGCTGCCGATGTGGAAATGGGCGCAGGAATATACGCTGGCCGACCGGTTCTTCATGGCTGCCTTCGGCGACTCGTACCTCAATCACCAGTGGCTGATCTGCGCGTGCACGCCGCGCGATCCGAACGCCGCCGCCGCCGCGCATGCGCAACTCGACGAGCGCGGCTGGCTCAAAACGAAGCCCGGTTCCGCGGCGTCCGTGCTGACTGCGCCTCCCGAATACGTCGCCGGCGAAGCTACCGACGACGGTTATCTGCTGACGAACGCTCAACCACCGTGGCAGCCGTCGCGCGTGCTGCCGGCCAAGGGTGGCGATCCGCGCGGCACTGATCCTGCGAAGTACACGGTGCCGCCGCAGACGCAAAAGACGATCGGGGATACGCTGTCGGCGAAAGGTATCTCCTGGGCATGGTATGCGGGCGCCTGGAATCTCGCGGTCGCCGACGGTATGCAGCCGCCCGATGCGCCGCGCAAGGTCATCGCGCATCTCGCGCCGGGCTCGCCGTATTTCGTCACGCATCACCAGCCGTTCAATTACTTCGCGCGCTTCGCGCCGGGTAGCGCGGAGCGCGAACAGCATCTAAAGGACTATACCGATCTCGTCGCGGCGATCGACAGGGGCGATCTGCCGCAGGTCGCGTTCTACAAGCCGCAGGGTTCGCTGAACGAGCATCCAAACAACACGGACGTGATGAGCGGCGACCGGCACGTTGCCGAGCTCGTCACGAAGATCAGGGCGAGTCCCTTGTGGTCGAGCACCGCGATCATCGTCACCTATGACGAGAACGGTGGCTTCTGGGACCACGTGACGCCGCCGAAGGGTGATCGCTGGGGGCCCGGTACGCGTGTTCCCGCGATGATCATCTCGCCCTACGCCAAGCGAGGCTACGTCGATCACACAAACTACGATACGACGTCGATCATCAAATTCATCACGCTGCGTTTCGGACTTGAGCCGTTGCCGGGCGTGCGGCCGGGCGCGGGCGATCTGACGGCCGCGTTCGACTTTGGCCAATAAGCCGGCGCAGCCGAACGCAACCGTCCCGAGCCGCGCGGCCTGGCGGAACATTCCCGCGGGGGTATGGACGCTGGGCATCGTGTCGCTGCTTATGGACACCTCCTCGGAGCTCATTCACAGCCTGCTCCCGCTTTTTCTGGTCACGACGCTGGGCGTCAGCGCGCTTGCAGTAGGCGTCATCGAGGGCGTCGCCGAGGCGACTGCCTTATGCGTAAAAGTCTTTTCCGGTTACCTTTCCGATTATTTCCGACGGCGGAAGCTTCTGACCGGCCTGGGGTACGGGCTGGCGGCGCTGAGCAAGCCGCTGTTCCCTTTGGCGACGTCGTTCGGCTGGGTCGTGACCGCACGATTGATCGATCGGGTGGGGAAGGGCATCCGGGGCGCCCCGCGTGACGCCCTGATCGCGGACATTACGCCGCCGGCTTCCCAGGGCGCCGCGTACGGATTGCGCCAAGCGCTCGATACCGTGGGCGCCGTCGTCGGTCCCTTGCTGGCGATCGCTGCGATGCTCTGGTTCGCCGGCGATTTCCGCATGGTGTTCTGGCTGGCAGCGATACCGGCTTTCGCGTCGGTCACCTTACTCGTCGTCGGCGTACGCGAGCCCGTGGCCTTGGAGGCAAAGCGCGCGAGCGAGCCGCGCGTCGCGTTCGCCGACATCAGGCGGCTGCCGGCGGCTTACTGGTGGGTCGTGGGTATCGCCGCAGTCATGACGCTGGCCCGCTTCTCCGAGGCGTTCCTGGTACTGCGGGCGCAGAACGTCGGCATGGCGCTGGCGTGGATCCCGCTCGTGATGGCGTTGATGAGCGTCGTCTACGCGATGGTTGCGTACCCGGCCGGTGTGCTGGCGGATCGCGGTCGGCAAAGCGCGCTGCTGCAAGGCGGGTTACTCGCGTTGATCGTCGCCGATGTGCTGCTCGCGAACGCGCGCTCGATCACGATCGTGTTCGCCGGGACCGCGGTGTGGGGCGTGCATATGGGATTAACGCAGGGCGTGTTCGCCGCACTGGTCGCGGCAACCGCGCCGGCCGATCTGCGCGGCACCGCCTTCGGCATCTTCAACTTGGTCAGCGGCGTCGCGCTGCTCGCCGCCAGCGTGCTCGCGGGGTGGCTCTGGGATGCGTTCGGACCGGCGCAGACGTTCTACGTAGGCGCCGTCTTCACGGCGCTCTCGTGGGTAGCCCTCGTGGTGCGCGGTCGGTTCGGCGGCTCGCAAGTCTGATACCACTAAGTGCGTATAATTTATATTATGTAAAGTGGCTAATAGTTAATGGCTTATTAGCAACGCTTCTTGATTGGGCCCACATCCCTCCCCACACCTCACCCTTCCGCCAGTTGCCGCACGCAATAGACCGCAATCGCGTCGAGAACTCCGGCATCGTCACCCGCGGCAGGCGCGTATCCAAACTTCGCCCCGGGGAATTGCGCGCGAAGCTCTTCGACGAGCAATGGCAAGTCGCGCCGAAGATGCCCCCCTTGTCCTAAAAAAATCGGGACGATCCGGATCGTATCGACGCCTGCGGAGACCAGTTGCGCCGCAGCGCCTGCCAGATCGGGCTGCATCAGTTCGAGAAATGCGAGGCACACCTGCGCTTCGGGAGCCGCCACGCGAACGCGCGCGGCCAGCTGCTCGAAAGGCTCGGCCCATCCTGGCTCGCGTGACCCATGGGCGAACAAGATCAGACCTCGAACCATCACCACTCATTCGGCGGGTTTCGGCAACCGGCGTCTTTATGCTCCAACGCTATCATCTAATCACCAAACATTCCTTTTGAATATATGGATGCGCCGTTACCCTGTGGATCAGGAGCCAGCGAATGTACCGGTACGACTCATACGATCACCGCTTCGTCGCCGAGCGTGTCGCACAGTTTCGCGACCAGACGCGGCGCTTTCTCGCTGGCGAGTTGACCGAGGACGAGTTTCGCCCCTTGCGCCTGCAGAACGGCCTGTACATCCAGAAATACGCGCCGATGCTGCGGATCGCCATTCCCTACGGCCTCCTGTCGTCGACGCAGCTGCGGAAGCTCGCGCACATCGGCCGCAAGTATGACAGAGGCTACGGACACTTCACGACGCGCCAGAACATCCAGTTCAACTGGCCGCGGCTGGAAGATGTGCCCGATATCCTGGCTGAGCTGGCCACGGTCGAGATGCACGCGATTCAGACCAGCGGCAACTGCGTGCGCAACATCACGTCCGACCATTTTGCCGGCGTCGCCGCCGACGAAGTTGTCGATCCCAGGGCCTATTGCGAGCTCTTCCGCCAGTGGTCGATGTTCCATCCGGAGTTCGCGTATCTGCCGCGCAAGTTCAAGATCGCGGTGTGCGGGTCGGCGACCGACCGCGCGGCGACGCTGGTGCATGACATCGGCGTGCACGCCGTGAGGAACGCCACGGGCGAAATCGGCTTCCGCGTGCTGGTCGGCGGGGGCTTGGGCCGCACGCCGATGATCGGCCACGTCATCCGCGAATTCCTGCCGCGCGAGGAAATCCTCAACTACCTCGACGCGATCCTGCGCGTGTACAACCGCTTCGGGCGTCGTGACAACAAGTACAAGGCGCGGATCAAGATTCTGGTCAAGGAGATGACACCGGAGGTCTTCGCCCGGCACGTCGAGGCTGATTGGGAGCGCCTCAAGGGCGGCCCGGCCACCGTGCCCGACGAGGAAATCGCCCGGCTGTCCGCGTTTTTTGTGCCGCCGCCTTATGAGCGACTGCGGGGAGACGATGCCGGTTTCCGCGCCGCGATCGCCGACAATCGCGCCTTCGGCAACTGGGTCAAGCGCAACGTATTCCCGCACAAGGTGCCGGGCTACGCTGTCGTGACGCTGTCGCTCAAGAAGACCGGCGTGCCGCCGGGCGATGCGACGTCCGATCAGATGGACGCCGTCGCCGAACTCGCCGACGCGTACAGCTTCGGCGGGCTGCGCGTTTCGCACGAGCAGAACCTGATTTTCACCGATGTCAGCCAGTCCGCGCTGCTGGCGCTTTGGGGCGAGCTGAAGGCGTTGGGGTTTGCCACGCCGAACATCGGGCTCCTGACCGACATCATCTGCTGCCCTGGCGGGGACTTTTGCTCGCTCGCCAACGCCAAGTCGATTCCGATCGCCGAAGCCATTCAGCGGCGCTTCGACGATCTCGATTATCTCTACGACATCGGCGAGGTCGACTTGAACATCTCGGGCTGCATGAATGCCTGCGGTCACCACCACGTCGGCAACATCGGTGTGCTCGGCGTCGATAAGAACGGCGAGGAGTGGTACCAGGTTTCGATCGGCGGCGGTCAGGGCGAGCACGCGTCGCTGGGCAAGGTGATCGGCCCGTCGTTCGCGGCGAACGAAATGCCCGATGTCGTCGCCAGCCTGATCGAGGTCTATATCGAGCGCCGTCACGAGGACGAGCGTTTCCTCGACACCGTCCGCCGGCTGGGTATCGAACCGTTCAAGGAGCGCGTCTATGCCGAGGCTCATTAAGGACGGGGCGATCGTCGACGATCGCTGGACGCTGCTGCGCGAGGCGACTTCGCCTGCGGATGTGCCTGACGGCGAGGCGGCGATTATCCCGCTGGCGTTGTGGCTCGCACAACGCGACGCATTGCGCTCACGGGGCGAGGTCGGCGTCTGGCTCGGGCCCTCCGACGAGCCGGACCTGCTCGCCGCGGATTGCCCCACCCTGCCGCTGATCGCGATCGACTTTCCGCAATTCACCGACGGCCGCGGCTATTCGACCGCGCGGCTCCTCCGCGAGAAGCACGGCTTCACCGGCGAGCTGCGTGCGATCGGCGATGTCCTGCGCGATCAGCTCTACTACCTGTGGCAATGCGGCTTCAATGCCTTCGCGGTGCGCGCCGACCGCGATCTCGAGGACGCGCTCAAGGGCCTGGGCGACTTCAGCGACAGCTATCAAGCGACCTCGGCCCGGCCCGTGCCGCTCTTCCGCAGGCGCGCGACGGAATCTTCCCCGTCCGCCGCGAATCAACGATGAGCCCGACTCCGAGCCCACGCGTCCACGAGGCGACCGCCCTTCTCCGGCGGGTCGTCGCGCAACATCGCGCTCCTGCGTTGGCGAGCGGCTTCGGTGCCGAAAGCATGGTGTTGATCGATTTGATTGCCAAACAAGCGTTGCCGATCACGATCTTCACCCTCGATACAGGCCGGCTTCCTCAAGAGACCTACGAGCTCATGGATCGCGTGCGCGAGCGCTACCGGCTCGCGATCGAGATCTACTCTCCCGACGCGCAAGCGGTCGAGGCGTTCGTGGGCACGCACGGCGTCAACGCGTTCTATCGCAACGTCGAGCTGCGCCAGCGCTGCTGCGCGATTCGCAAGTCCGCCCCGCTCGCCCGTGCGCTCGCCGGGCGCGACGCGTGGATCACGGGGCTGAGGCGCTCGCAGTCCGTGACGCGGCGCGATCTGTCCGTGGAAGAGTTCGACGCCGAGCACGGCCTCGCCAAGTTCAATCCGATGGCCGACTGGAGCGAGGACGAAGTCTGGGGCTACATCCGGCGCCACGACGTGCCGACGAACGCCCTGCACTCCCTCGGGTACCCGAGCATCGGCTGCGCGCCCTGCACGCGCGCGATCGAGCCGGGCGAGGACATTCGCGCTGGGCGCTGGTGGTGGGAGCGACCCGAGCACAAGGAGTGCGGCTTGCACCGCCGGCCCATTGCCATCACGGTGCGCGAAGAGCGCCTCGGAGCCGCGTCGTGAGCGGCCATCGACTCGCCCGCGCCGAGAGGTCGAGCGCATGACCGGCATCGTGTATCTCGTCGGCGCGGGTCCCGGCGCGCCGGACCTGCTCACGCTGCGCGCCGCGAAACTGCTCGCGAGCGCCGATATCGTCTTTCATGATGCGTTGGTGCATCCCGATACGCTGGCGCTCGCGCCACGCGCCGAAAAGGTCGCGGTGGGCAAACGCTGCGGGAAGCACTCCACCGCGCAGAAGTTCATCAACAAGCGACTGGTCGACGCCGCGAAGGTGCATGCCGTCGTGGTCCGCCTCAAGGGCGGCGACCCGATGCTCTTCGGTCGCGCGCAGGAAGAAATCGCTGCGCTCGAGGCGGCCGGCGTGCGCTACGAGGTCGTGCCGGGCATCACGGCGGCGCTCGCGGCCAGCGCCGAGCTTGGACTCTCGCTGACGCAGCGCGGCGTCGCGCGCAGCGTAGCCTTCGTCACGCCGCGCGTAGGCGAGGGCGAGAATCCTTCCGACTGGGTCCGCAGCGTCGTCGCAGCGGACGCTGCCGCAATCTACATGGGGGTGGGACACGTGGAGGAGATCGCCGCGGCACTCATCGCCGCGGGCAAGCCGCCCACAACGCCCATTGCGATCGTCGAGAGCGCCTCGCTCACGGACTCCCGTACAGTCTTTGCCACGCTTGCGTTGCTACCCCGTCTCGCTAGCCAATTTTCGGGTCCGGCGGTCATTCTGATCGGACCGCAGTATCGAGCACGGGTACAAAGTGTACGCGACAGTACCTTGGAAGAAGATTCGGCTCCCACGCCTCGCCGGCGTGCGATAAGCAATACGGATTGACTTCGCGCTCCCCCGGTGGCGGGCGACGCCGCGTCACGATGAGTAGCGTGCGCCCGCATTAGCATGACTTGACCATTGCGCTGCAAGGAACTTGACAGAGGACGCCGCTAATGTATAGTTTGTTTACTGACTTAGTAAACATTAGCCGTGAAATTCTCGAAGAAAAGCGAATACGGACTCCGGGCGCTGATCGAGCTGACCAAGAACTACGGCCATCCGATCACGCGGCAACAGATCGGACAGCGCCAGAACGTTCCCGTGGTGTTTCTCGAGCAGATTCTGCTGCGCCTCAAGCACGCGGGCCTGGTGGCGAGCACCCGGGGCGTTCAGGGAGGTTATGCCCTCATCAAACCGCCATCGAGGGTCACGCTCGGACACGTCATCAGGATCCTCGATGGGCCCTTGGCTCCTATCGGGTGCGTGAGCAAGACTGCTTATCAGAAATGCGTGGACTGTCCCTACGCGACGAAAGCCCACTGCCCCTTGCAGCACGTCATGGGCGGGGTGAGAAACGCGATCGCCGATATCCTGGATAACTACAGCCTCGAAGACTTCATTTCCGGGATGAACGGACCACGTCGATCTTCGGTACGCCGTACGACGGCTCGCCGCTAATCGGAGAACTGGGATGCTTTCCCTCGATACCGCAGTGCTCGTTCTTGCCGCGATCACCTTGCTGGCGGCCTTCGTCAATGGCGCGCTCGGCTACGGGTTTTCCTCGCTAACCGTCCCGGTTGCACTCGTCTTCTACACGAACCGCATCCTGAACCCCGCCCTGGTGGTGATCGAGGTTTTCATCAACCTGTACGTTCTGTTCATCAATCGCCAAAGCGTTCCGGCGGTATGGAAACGGGTGTTCCCCATTCTCATCGGACTGCTGCCGGGTGTCGCCGTCGGAAGCCTTCTTCTTGCCTCGCTTCATCCCGGCTGGATCAAGTTTGTTACTTACGCCGTTCTTCTTCCTCTCATCCTAGTCCAGGCAGGCGGGCTGCGAAAGCCGATTCGGTCGGAACGGCTCATCGGTCTTCCTTTCGGAATGGGGCTCGGCTTCCTGTATTCCGTCACCACCGTCTCCGGCCCCCCGTTGGCGATCCTGTTCAACAATCAAGGCCTCGTCAAAAAAGAGTTTCGGGCTGGTCTCGGATTGATTCGCGTGGCTGAGTCGACCCTGACCGCTATCGTCTACTACCATCTCGGCCTGTTTGCAGCGGAAAGCCAGAGTGTCCTGTGGACGATTGTTCCCAGCGTTCTGGTTGGCATACCGCTTGGCGCCTATCTCATCAGAAGGCTTGATGCCGAGATGTTTCGTCGCATCTGCATGAGCTTTGACGCCTGGGTCGTCGGATTCGGTCTCTCGCGGGTGTTGATCGAGTTGAAATTGATGGAGAGCCCCTGGGCTTACAGTGTCATGGCCGCCGCCATTCTGGTGGACAGCTATCTCTTATACGTCTTTTTCAAGGTGCATAAACCAGCCGCAGGGACCTCAGAAGCACTGCGGGCTCCGCTGACGGCCGGCAGCCGGGCCAGGCGGTAACTTGATTGATATGGCGCCAACGGCGGCGGCCTGAACTGCTGCGCTAACTTCAGCCAGAGTTACTGGGTACGCTCGGCATCGGGCTCGGCAGCCGCCCGCCGCGTGGCGACGCACGCCCTTGCGGCTGATGCTCATGGCCACGCTCGCGGTGGCCGGCGTCAAGCTCCTCGCCTGAGCTTTGCGCTGCTGCCGAGCGCGGTCGAGCCATCAGCGCCCGGTACGGTATCATCGGCGCTTCGCTGCGGATCTCTCGCAGTCGAGTCGCGCTGCCAATGGCTCTACCGTTGTTCGAACTGCCACCGTCTACGCAGCGCGACTGGCTGCGCGAGCGTCTCGCGCGACCGGCGCCGCGGGACGCGCGCAATCTGTCCGACGGGTTTCGTCTGCCCGGGCGCCATGGCGCGCCGACGCCTGCCGCGGTCCTCGTCCCGTTGATCAACCGAGATGACGGACTCACGGTCCTGTTCACCGAACGCAGTCGCGACCTTCCCGACCATCCGGGTCAGATCAGCTTTCCCGGCGGCCGGGTCGAGCCCGGAGACGCGGACGCCGGTATTGCAGCGCTTCGCGAGGCCGAAGAAGAAGTGGGCCTGTCACGCGAGCGCGTGACCTTGCTCGGCCGTCTCGAGCCCTACGAGACCGTCACCGGCTATCGCGTCACACCCGTCGTCGGCTGGGTCGAGCCCCCGTTCGAGATCAGGGCCGATCCGGTGGAGGTCGCCGAAGTATTCGAGGTTCCGCTCGCGTTTCTACTTGAGCCGGCCAATCTCCAGCGTCATTTCCGCATGGTCGGCGACACGCGCCGCGATTACTACGCCATTCCCTACGGCGATCGCTTCATCTGGGGCGCGACCGCGGCGATGCTGCTCATTTTCGATCGCACTCTACGGGCCGCCTGACTCGTCGCCGTGCCGGACGCCGATCCCGCAATCGCCGTCATTCTGCCTGGGGGCGGCGCGCGCGCCGCCTACCAGGTCGGCGTACTCCGCGCCGTCTCGCGCATTCTCGGCCGCGAGCAGCGGCAGCCCTTTCGCATCATCTGTGGCACTTCGGCGGGAGCGATCAACGCTGCTACGCTGGCGGTGCACGCCGACAGCTTTCGCCGCGGGGTGGCAAGGCTGTTGCGATGGTGGAGTGCGGTCCAGGTTACCGATGTCTATCGGGCAGACCTGGCCAGCGTCTCGCTCCACGGCGTACGCTGGCTGACATCCGTGCTCATCGGAGCCGGCGGCCCGAAGCGGGCCGCGGCGATGCTCGACAACTCGCCGCTGGGAACCGTTCTGCGCGGCGATCTCGAGCTCGCGCGGATCGCGCGACAGATCCGCGACGGCGAGCTGCGGGCGCTGGCGATCAATGCGACGAGCTACACCACGGGACAGGCGGTGACCTTCTTCCAAGGGTCGGCTGCGATTCTCCCCTGGCAGCGCACACGCCGGCGCGGCGAGTCGGCAGTGATCGGCATCGATCATCTGCTCGCGTCGACGGCGATACCGTTCGTCTTTCCCGCCGGACGCATCGGCGACGATTATTTTGCGGACGGCTCGGTGCGTCAGATCGCGCCGCTGTCGCCCGCACTGCACCTTGGGGCACGACGCATCTTCGTTGTCGCTGTCGGACAGTTCACCGGCCAGACACCGACCGCACGCCAGCGCGAGGCGCCGTCCTATCCCTCCTTCGCGCAAATGGCCGGCCATGCGCTGTCGTCCATCTTTCTCGACAATCTCGGCGCCGACCTCGAGCGGATGCAGCGCTTGAACCGAGTACTGAACCTCGTCCCGAGCGAGGTTCTGGAGCGGCACCCCGAAGTCGCGCATATCGATGCGCTGGTCTTGAGCCCCAGCCGAGACCTGGGCGCGATGGCTGTTCCCTACGCCAAGTACTTGCCGGCCGGAACACGGTATCTGCTGCACGGACTCGGCAGCACCGAAGGAACCGGCGCCAGTCTTCTCTCGTATCTCCTCTTCGACAGACGCTATACCCGCGCCTTGCTCGACCTGGGCTACCGCGACGCGATGGCGCGGCGCGACGAGATCGACGCTTTCCTGGCACGCGGTGGCCTGCGCTATCAGCCGCTGTTTCCGCCCGAGCTCGCCTAAGGGGGCCGCACTGCCTTGCTTTCCCACATCGGGAGCTCAGGTCCTGTCCAATCCCGGCCGCCGACGCAGCATCTGGATCATGATGAACGAGAGCACCATCTCGTCGCGCTGGTTCTTCACTTCGTAGCGAAACCGCGCGACGCCACGGTCGTGGTGAGTGCGTGACCCACGGGTATCGAGCAGCGCGAAATCGCAGCGCAGACTGTCGCCCGGCCGCACCGGTTTGTGCCAGCGCACTTCGTCCAGCCCGATACCCGCCATCGCAGACTTGTCGAACATGCCCGTCTTGAGCACCAGCGCCCAAGCCAGTGCCGCGGTCTGAAATCCTCCCAGCACCAATCCGCCGAAAACCGAATCGCGCGCTGCTATCGGATCGAGGTGGAAATATTGCGGGTCATAGCGGCGCGCGAAATCGAGCGCCTCTTCATCGCTGATCGTATGCGTCGGGCTCGTGTAGGTGTGTCCAGGCTCGAAGTCTTCGAGGTAATAGTCCGCCACCGTGGTGTCCTGTTCCGTAAGTTCCGACGATAAAGGAGCGCGCGAAATCGGCCGTCAGGCGAGGCGCGAGGCCGCAACCGTAGCTTGTGCTACGGTGAGGCCGAGCAACAAAGCATGGTGGCCGATTTCGCCGCGAACTATCAAGCGAATTTGCGGAACAGGACGCTAACTCCTGTAATCCTCGCGCGGGCCGTCGCCGCCATGCCGACGATAAAGCAACCGCCCGCCCCGCCGCAAGAAGGTGCAAAAATGCGGCGCGGTCATTGGGCCCTCGTCAGGCAAGGGCCATTCGTACAACGCGGAGAGAAGGCGACCGCAGCGTAAGGTCCCTTAGCGTTATAGTTCGCTTTCTTCGCTGCTTCAGCTCTTTCCTACTCGCTCACTCTTTCCGTCGGTCCATGCTCCAACCACGCCAAAAGACTTTCCGCAGCCTGAGCGCACACGGCTTTCACCGCGTCGCGTACCGCGAATGGGGCCATCCAGCGTGTCCGCGCGTGGTTGTCTGTGTGCACGGCCTGACGCGCAACGGACGCGATTTCGATGCGCTGGCGTCGGCGCTCGCCGATCGTTTCCGCCTGCTTTGCCCTGACGTCCCCGGGCGGGGCGACAGCGAATGGCTGCCCGATCCCACCGACTACGTTTTCCCGACTTATCTCGCCGCACTGACCGCCATGCTCGCGCACGCGGATGTCGAGCGAGTCGCCTGGGTCGGTACATCGATGGGCGGACTGCTCGGGATGGTGATGGCGGCGCAGCGCAACACTCCGGTGACCCGTTTGGTCGTCAACGACGTCGGCCCGATGATCGAGCCGGCCGCTCTGGCTCGCATCGCCGGCTATGTCGGTCTCGACCCGGTATTCGCGAGCTTCGCCGCACTCGAGGCGCACATCCGGGAAGTATCCGCGCCGTTCGGAGCGCTGAGCGACGCGCAATGGACTGAGCTCTCGCGCTCGACCGCGCGGCAAACCCCGGATGGGAAATGGCGCCTCAAGTACGATCCGGGCATCGCCGTTCCGTTTCGCAGCGCAACGCCTGCGGCCACCGACCTCTGGGCGGTGTGGGATGCGTTGCGTTGCCCGACGCTGTTGCTGCGCGGCGCCGAGTCCGATTTACTCTCGGCGAATACGGCCGCGGCAATGCGCGCGCGCGGCCCGAAGCCGAGGTTGGCCGAGTTCCCCGGGGTGGGCCACGCACCGATGTTGCTCACGCCGGAGCAAATCGCCCCGGTTACGGCATTCCTGGAGAGCCCCTGAGGAACCTGAAGCGCCGCGATCGGAAGGCGGCGCTTCCAATCCCGGGAGCATCGTCTACAATCGGGGCGCGAAACCCGATGATGCCAATGTCATGGCGCTTGCCCTGAGTCTTCCTCCGCTGGACGCACGTCCCGCGAATCCGCCTGAGACGCGGCCCGCACGCGTGCAGCCTTGGCTCGAGGAGACGCTCAAGCGCGATCCCGTCGCTGCGGCAGGCGTAATCGGTGACGCGCTGGCGGCCACCAATCGGGTCGCCCTGTCGGAAAGCCGGCGGCTCGAGCTCGCCGAGCGGTATTACAGCACCGCCCTGACGCTATGGCCGAATCTGGAGTGGCATTTCGCCCGCACGCAGCATCCCCTGGCCGGCGAGGCGCTCGCCGCGGCCAAGGCAGCGCTGATCCTCGCGACCGAGCTTGCAACCGCCTACAAGCACCTGCTCGCGCACGAAGCCGAAAAGCGCATCCTGCTCTCCGGCAACCGCCTGCTGGTCGCGCTGATCCACCGCTGCCTGCAATGCACCGCGCGTATCCTCATCAACAGCTACCAATCCTACGCCCCCGTGCCTGCGCGCACTTGGCACGACGCGCACGCGATTTATCTCTTCGCGCACCAACGCAACCTGCAGATGACGCCTATCGCCAGCGACACTGCGGAGGCGACGCCTGAACGGCATTACGTGCAGGCGCTGCTGCTCGCGCTGGCAAACCCGTATGGGTTCATGCCCGGACAGCTTGGACAGGTGGTCCAGTATCTGCAGGACCACGCGCACTGGGCGCATATCACCGACGTTGCGCCGGTGCACCGCCTGGCGAAAGCGGTCGCGATCATTCCGGTCGGACACGATTTCCCGCCGTTTGCGGCGAACAAGGGTGGCAATGTCGACGGGAGCAAGCTCTTCCTGCTGACCTTCGACCTGGCGTTCCAGATTCAGGAAGAATTGCGCGGACTCGACGCAGGCGGCTTGCCGCCGCCCGGCGTGGCCAATGATCAGAGCGGCCGGGCCGAATACGTGGCCCTGTTGCGACGGTTGCTGAGGCAATGGGCGATCCCGCCGGCACGGCAGTTCAACCGGCTGCCCTCGCGCGCCCGGGTTGTGATGTGCGCCGGACTGGCCGGTGTCTGGCAATACAGCCGTGGCGCCCACGCCAGTGTCGTCAACATACCTTCCGGCCTGCCGACGATGAACGCCTGCCAGGTCATCAATCACACGCCCGGAGGCTACGCGCTGCGGCAGATCGACGCCATCCACGCCCCACTACGCATCGGCGATCTCATCGCGCTGCGCGTCGAAGGTCGCAACGCGCTGCAGGTCGCAATGGTGCGCTGGTTCAGGAACACCTTGCGCGGGAGCGGACTGGAATTTGGTTGCGAGCTCCTGACCGATAATCCGCAAGCTGCCGCGGCGCGCTCCGAGGAATCTCCGAATGGCCCCTTGTTTCCGGCAGTCGTTCTGCCCGATAGCGGGGAAGGTTCCGCGCCAATGGTACTGGTACCGGCAAAGAGCTTCGAAATCGAGCAGGCGATCGCATTGCAGCAGGGGGAGCGCGCCAACACGGCGGTTCTGACGAAGCTCGTCGAGCAAGGCCCGGGCTTCGAGCTCTACGAGTACATCGCGGTAAGCTGAGTCGCCGCGCCAGAGGTATGGGGGCGGGTAGGCACGCTCCCGAGCGAGCGCGGAATCAGCGGCGTCCGTGGGCGCTCCTGCCACCCAGACCCTTCGGCAGAGGAAACACGACCTTTTCAACCGCGCCGCCGAGCTCGGTAACCTGTGCCGCGCCGAGTTCCTGCAGACGCGCGACGACTTCCTGCACGAGTACCTCGGGTGCCGACGCGCCCGCGGTGACTCCAACGCGACGCTTGCCGGCCAGCCACGCGGCCTGCAATTCTTCTGCCCGATCGATCATGTGCGAAGGTGTTCCGCGTTTGGCCGCAACCTCGCGCAGGCGGTTGGAATTCGAGCTGTTGGGACTCCCCACCACGATGACGACGTCGCACTGCGGAGCCAGGAACTTCACCGCGTCTTGCCGATTCTGTGTGGCGTAACAGATGTCGTCCCGCTTCGGTCCCACGATGCTTGGAAACCGGCGCCGCAACGCGCCAACGACGGTGGCGGCGTCATCGATGGACAGCGTCGTTTGCGTCACATACGCCAGGTTTTCCGGGTCGCTGACCCGCAAGCGCGCGACGTCCGCGGTCGATTCGACGAGGTGGATGCCTCCATCGGATTGGCCCATCGTGCCCTCGACTTCGGGGTGGCCCGCGTGGCCGATCATGATGACCTCGCGGCCGTGCTCGCGCATCTTGGCAACCTCGACGTGCACTTTCGTCACCAGGGGGCACGTCGCGTCGAATACCCTGAGACCGCGCGTCTCGGCTTCGGCGCGCACGGCGCGTGAAACGCCATGCGCGCTGAACACGACGATGCTGCCCGCAGGAACTTGCGCCAGCTCGTCGACGAAGATCGCGCCCAGGCGTTCGAGCCCGTCGACGACGAACTTGTTGTGCACGACCTCGTGGCGCACGTAAATCGGCGCGCCGAACTGCTGCAGCGCCTGCTCGACGATGGAGATCGCGCGGTCGACGCCGGCGCAAAAGCCGCGGGGATTGGCGAGGATAACGTCCATCGTAGGGCTCAGTTCGCGGCGTCGGACCGGTCGCGCCGTCGCCCGAAGCTGTCGAGTATGAGCAAGGCGGCGCCGACCGTGATCGCGCTGTCGGCGACGTTGAATGCAGGATAGTACCAGCGATCCCAATGGAACAGGAGGAAGTCGACGACGTGGCCGAGCGTCAGGCGATCCCACAGATTGCCCGCGGCGCCGCCGAGGATCAACGCCAGGCCGGCACAATACAGGCGGTCGCCGCCGCGCCGCAGGAGCCAGATTATGAGACCGCCGGCGCCAATCGCAACCGCGGAGAACAGATAGCGCGGCCAGCCCGCGACGTCGCGGAGAAAACTGAACGCGGCGCCGGTGTTGAATGCGAGCACCAAGCTGAAGAAACCGGTCACGACGCGCTCCTCGCCCGGCTGGAAGAGCGCGATCATGGCGAGCTTCGAGAGCTGATCGGCGGCGACGATGGCCAGGCTCAATCCGAGCCACGCCCACCAGCGGCGCGCATCAGCCATGCGAACATCGCACGCGCGTCACGCGAAGGCGCGCGGCTCGCCGGAGCCGAACAGGTTGGCGACGCAGCGCCCGCAAAGGCCCGAGTGTATCGCGTCGCCCCCGACATCCGCGCGGTAGTGCCAGCAACGCTCGCACTTGCGGTGTTCGCTCCGGGTCACGCGTATCAGGCGCTCGGGCCCCGGCGTGACGCGCGCGGCGGAAGTGATGAACACGAATCGAAGATCGTCGCCCAAGCTCGCCAGCGCCTCGTACTGCCCTGGTGGCGCCTCGATGTCGACTTCCGCCTGGAGTGACGACCCGATCTCGCCGGCCTCGCGCGCTGCTTCGAGTTTCTTGAGCAGCTCTGAGCGGTACGAGCGAATGACGTCCCACTTCGCCACAAATTCGGATGTAAGGCCGATGTCCGCGACTTGCTTGCGCCAGGTGTGGACAAAAACGCTCGCATCCTGCGGATGGATGATGCGCCACGCCTCCTCCGCAGTGAAGCTCAGTACCGGAGCCATGAACTTGAGCATTTCGTCGCGGATCAGCGCCAGCGCCGTCTGCGCGGAGCGCCTGGCAGGGCTCGTGCGCGTCGCGGTGTACAGCCTGTCCTTGAGAATGTCGAGGTAGAACCCGCCCAGCTCCTCCGAGCAGAAAGTCTGCAGTTGCTGCACGACCGGGTGGAACTCGAATCTTTCGTAAGCTGCGGCAAACTCGGCAAAGTAGGAATGCGCGACGGCCAACGCGTGCCGATCGAGCTCGAAGAGCTCTCGCGGCGGAACCGCATCCTCCGCCGCATCGAAATCGGCCGTATTCGCCAGCAGGAACCGCAGCGTATTGCGGATACGACGATAACTTTCGACGACGCGCTTGAGGATCTCGTCCGAGATCGACAGCTCCCCGGAATAATCCGTCGCGGCGACCCAGAGACGGAGAATCTCGGCACCATAGGTGCTCGAGATCTTTTGCGGCGCGACGACGTTGCCTTTGGACTTGGACATTTTCAGCCCCGAGCCATCGACGACAAAGCCATGCGTCAGCAGCGCGTCGTACGGCGGGCGGCCGTTGAGCATGCTCGAGGTCAGCAGCGAAGAGTGGAACCAGCCCCGATGCTGGTCGGAACCTTCGAGGTAGAGATCGGCC
>DASWDF010000319.1:0-15407 GCA_036395475.1 Casimicrobiaceae bacterium | reverse complement strand
GGCGACCGCAGCTATGCCGACGACGCTGCGATCGTCGGCGGCCTTGCGCGATTCAATGGCGCGCCGTGCATGGTGATCGGTCATCAGAAGGGGCGCGATACCAAGGAAAAGATCTTTCGCAACTTCGGCATGCCGCGCCCGGAGGGGTATCGCAAGGCACTGCGGCTGATGAAGCTCGCGGCGAAGTTCGCGCTGCCTTTGTTCACCTTCATCGACACGCCGGGCGCGTTCCCCGGCATCGGCGCAGAGGAACGCGGGCAATCGGAGGCGATCGGCCGCAACCTGTACGAGATGGCGGGACTGCGCACACCCATCATCGTCACGGTGATCGGCGAAGGCGGATCCGGCGGCGCGCTGGCGATCGCGATCGGAGACGTAACGCTCATGCTGCAATACGCGACATACTCGGTCATCTCGCCCGAAGGCTGCGCGTCGATCCTGTGGAAATCGGCCAAGCACGCCGAGGAAGCCGCCGAGACGCTGGGCATCACCGCAGCGCGCCTGAAGACGCTCGGCCTCGTCGACAAGGTCGTGACCGAGCCGCACGGCGGCGCACACCGGGATCACGCGGCGATGATGGCGACGCTGAAGAAAGCCCTGACCGACGCGTTGCGCCACGCGCAGGAGCGGCCGCTCGACGTGCTGCTCGACGCGCGCGAGGACAAGCTGCTCGGCTATGGCAAGTTCAAGGAAATCACCGCGGGCTAGCCGCGCGAGCCACCCGTCGAGGGGGCCGCGCGAGCGGGGATCGACGGGGAATTGCGCGTCGCGGCCGCTAGCGACACGATGCATGTCCGGCACGAACGGCGTCCAAGGAGCTAGCCCCGCGCGTTCGGTGGCTGCGGTCGCCGCGGCGGTCGGCGCCGCACTTGCCGAGCATGTAAAGGCAGGTGCGCGCGTCGCGCTGGGCCTCTCGGGCGGCATCGACTCGATGGTGCTGCTCGACGCTCTCACGCAGCGGGTCGCGTCGCATCCGCTCCTGCTCTCTGCAGTCCACGTCCATCACGGCCTGTCGCCGAATGCCGACCGCTGGGCGCAGTTCTGCGCCGAGCAATGCGCCTTGCGCAACGTTGCGCTCACAGTGCATCGCCTCCGGCTCGAGCGCGGGCGCGGGCAGAGCCTCGAGGCGCTGGCCCGCGCCGCACGCTACGAATGCCTCATGGCCGTCGCTGCGGACGTCGTGGCGATCGGGCACCATGCCGACGACCAGGCCGAAACGGTATTGTTGCAACTCCTGCGCGGCGCGGGGCCGCGCGGTATGGCGGCGATGGCGGGTTATCGCGAGGGACGGCCTTCGTTGTGGCGGCCGCTGCTTTCGCTCTCGCGCAAAGAGCTCCATGACTACGCAAGCTCGCGCGGCCTCACCTGGATCGAAGACGAAAGCAATCTCGACCAGAAACACCGGCGCAATCTGCTGCGCCGTGCGGTCGCACCGCTACTTGCGGCGAGTTTTCCGGGTTATCCCGGCACGCTTGTCCGCGCCGCCGCGCACCAGGCTGAAGCCAGCGCGCTCCTCGATGAACTCGCGGCGCTCGACGCCCTGGGCGCGGGCGATGAGCCGGGCCTCGATCGCGCAAGCCTCGCCGCCCTGCCCGCGCCGCGCGCAGGCAATCTTTTGCGCTGGTTCCTGCGTCGCGAGGGCCTGCGCCCTCCGTCGCAGGCGAGGCTCTCCCAAATGCTGGGGCAATTGGCCCTGGCCGCAGACGACGCGAAAGTTTCTATCGCTCACGACGGACGCGAGATCGGCGTACACCGCGGACGCATTCGGGTTCACGCGCCGCCGCCGGGGCCCTACGTGCTTGCCTGGCACGGCGAGCCCGAGATCCGCTTGCCTTCGGGCGCGCTGACGTTTGTACCGGTTCACGGAGCCGGTTTGTGCGCCGACAAGCTCAAGCAGGCTCCCGTGAGCTTGCGATCGCGCACCGGCGGCGAGCGGATCCAGCTTGCAATGAACCGGCCGCATCACGCAGTAAAGAAGTTGCTGCAGCAAGCAGGTCTGCCGCGGTGGGAGCGCGACGCGCTGCCGCTTGTCTGGTGCGGTGCGGAGCTTGCGGCCATTCCGGGCATCGGCGTCGCCGTTGCATTTCAAGCGGCGCGCGACGCGGCCGGGTGGGCACTCGCGTGGAAGCCGGATGCCGACCTCGGCCCCTCCGGTATGCGGGCGTGAGGGCCCGCGCGCCGCGGCGACGACGATGCGAATCGCGGACCCTTAGTCCGCGTAGACGCCCGCCTTGCGGATGATGGGCCCCCACCTGTCGATCTCGCCCTTCAGACGATCGCGCAAGCTTGCCGGGGTCGCCTTTTCCGGCGATACGACCTGAGATCCCAGGTCACTCATTCGCTGCACAAAGGCGGGCTCCTTAATCGCGCTTTGCAAAGCGGCGACCAGCTTGTCGACAACCGCTTTCGGCGTCCCCTTTGGCGCATAGACACCATGCCACACGACGACCTCGAAGCCGGGTATGCCGGCTTCGGCAAGCGTCGGCAGCTCGCGCAGCGAATCGAGCCTCGCGCTGGACGTCGTCCCATAGGCTTTGACACGACCCGCCTTGATGTACTGGGTCGTGTTGGTCGTCTGGTCGCATAGAATGTCGACCTGTCCGCCGAGAAGGTCGTTGATCGCCGGCGCCGTCCCTTTGTACGGGATGGTCGTCAACTCGGTCTGGATCTGGCTCATGAACAACAGACCGCAGAGATGCGAGGCGGAGCCGACGCCGGCATTGGCGAAGGAAATCTTGTCCTTGTTGGCCTTGATGTAGGCGAGCAGCTCGCGCAGATCGTTCGGCGGAAGATCCTTCTTTCCGATCAGCGTCATCGGTACGTCCACGACCTGCCCGATGAGCTCGAAATCCTCGAGCGGCTTGAACGGCAGCTCACGATAGAGTGCCGGCGCGGTCGACATGCCGATGTGAGCCAATAGGATGGTATAGCCGTCGGCCGGAGCAGACTTGAGCTTCGACGGCGCGATCGTGCCGCCGGCACCGACTGCATTCTCGACGACGAGCGTCTGCTTCAATGCCTTGCCCATGCCCTGTGCAAGCGAACGGGCGACTGTGTCCGTCGGACCGCCGGCAGCGAACGGCACCAGCATCACGACCGGCTTGGCGGGATAATCCTGGGCATGCGTCGAAGCGACGATGAAAAACAGAGCGACCGCTGCAAATCCTAGTTTCGGCATGACTCTCGCTCCTCGGCGCGCCTTCGGCGCCTATGCAAGTACGCGCCGAGTGATTCTAGCCCAAAGCCGGCGCGGCGGCATCGCAGCGGCCGCCTGGAGCCCGATGCACGCAGTTTGACAAGGCTCAACGTCCCGGGGCTAAATGACCGGATAATTCGAAAGCAGTACCTTGGCATCCATCACCTGGAGGAATCGATGAGTTTCCGATCTTGCGTCGCCCTCGCCGCGGGAGCACTGCTCGCGCTGGCCGGCACCGCTCTCGCGCAGCAACCGATCGTCATCAAGTTCAGCCACGTCGTCGCCCTCGACACGCCGAAGGGCAAGGGCGCCGAATACTTCAAGAAGCTCGCCGAAGAGCGCACCAAGGGCCGCGTCAAGGTCGAGGTGTATCCGAATAGCTCGCTCTTCAAGGACGGTGAGGAAATGGAAGCGCTGCAGCTCGGCTCGGTGCAGATGCTGGCACCGTCGGTCGCGAAATTCGGGCCGCTGGGCGTGCGCGAGTTCGAAGTGTTCGACCTGCCGTACATCTTCGATAGCTTCGCGGAACTGCACAAAGTCACGGAAGGACCCGTCGGCAAGGCGCTGTTCAAGAAGCTCGAGAGCAAGGGTGTCACGGGCTTGGCGTTCTGGGACAACGGCTTCAAGGACTTCAGCGCGAACAAGCCGCTCAAGGTCCCGGCAGACTACAAGGGCCTCAAGATGCGCATCCAGTCCTCCAAGGTGCTGGGTGACGAGATCAAGGCACTGGGCGCGATCCCGCAGGTGATGGCGTTTTCCGAGGTCTACCAGGCGCTGCAGACCGGCGTGGTCGACGGGACCGAGAACCCGCCGTCCAACTTCTACACGCAGAAGATGCACGAGGTGCAGAAGTACCTCGCGCTGACCGACCACGGCGTGATCGAGTACGCGGTGATCACCAACAAGAAGTTCTGGGACGGACTGCCCGCCGACATCCGCACCACGCTCGAAGGCGCGATGAAGGATACGACCAAGTACGCCAACGACATCGCCAAGAAGGAAAACGACGATGCGCTCGAGGCGGTGCGCAAGAGCGGCAAAACACAGATCATCACGTTGACTCCGGACGAAAAGGCGCAGATGAAGAAAGCCCTCGTGTCCGTCCACAAGGAGAACGAGTCGCGCGTCGGCAAGGACACCCTCTCCGAGGTCTACAAGGAGACCGGATTCAAGCCGTGAGGATGCGCCTGCGCCCCGCTCGTGGCGTGGCGTAGCGGAATCACGGCGCGTGCGCCGGTGACGACGGTGCGTGCGATCATCGCGCCAATAAGCAGCGCCGCCGAGGGAGGAGAGCCGTGAAGATTCTCGATCACCTCGAGGAGTGGCTGATCGCGTTCCTGATGGGCGCGGCCACACTGCTGATCTTCGTCGCCGTCGCCCACCGCTACACGGCCGGCGCACCAATCCCGGTGGTGCAGGACTGGCTCCTCAGGATCGACCTGTCGTGGGCGCAGGAGCTTTGCATCTACATGTTCGTGTGGATGGCGAAGTTCGGCGCAGCGTACGGCGTACGCACCGGCATCCACGTCGGCGTCGACGTCATGATCAACCGGCTGCCGGCCAATACGCGCAAGCTCTACGTGCTGTTCGGGCTCGGCGCGGGAGCGCTGTTCACCGGCATCGTCGGCACGCTCGCGACGGGCTTCGTGTGGGACATCGCGCATACCGACTCGACGTCGCCGGACCTCGAGTTGCCGAAGTGGATCGTGTACCTCTGCATCCCGCTCGGCTCCTACCTGATGTGTTTCCGCTTCCTGCAGGTGGCGTGGTCGTTCGCACGGACCGGCGAGCTGCCGCACCACGACGTCGCGCACGTCGAAGGGATCGGCGAGACCGCCGCCGACAGCTTCGCTGCGCCAGATCTCCATCCGGCGCCGATCAAGGAGGGCAAGCCATGAGCGCCGCAGGGTCGCCCCAAGGCGCGAATTACGCCCCCTCTGGGGGTAGCGCAGCGGCGACAGCCGCAAGCGTGGGGGTACACCCATGAGCACGGCGCTGCCCGTCTCTCCGGTGCCGGGGCACCCGCGCTGGCCGGCGTTGATTCCGCCGGTGCTGATCGCGATTCCGGTGGCGCTGAAGCTCGCCGGCGTCGACATCGCCAACGCCTGGATCATCTTCGCGCTGCTGTTCGGCCTGATGCTGACCGGGATGCCGATCTCGATCTCGCTCGGGCTTACCGTGCTCACGTATCTGTTCGCGATGACATCGGTGCCGATCCAGTCGGTGGCGCTGAAACTTTTCACCGGCATCGAGAAGTTCGAGATCATGGCGATCCCGTTCTTCATTCTCGCCGGCAACTTTCTCACGCATGGCGGCGTCGCGCGGCGGATGATCAACTTCGCCTCGTCGATGGTTGGCCACTGGGCGGGCGGTCTCGGCCTCGCCGGCGTGATGGCCTGCGCGCTGTTCGCAGCCGTATCGGGCAGCTCGCCCGCGACCGTCGTGGCGATCGGCTCGATCATCCTGCCGGCGATGGTGCGCCAGGGTTTTCCGGCGCGCTTCGGCGCCGGAGTCATCACCACCTCGGGCGCGCTCGGCATCCTGATCCCGCCGTCGATCGTGATGGTGATGTACGCGGTTGCCACCAGCACGTCGGTGGGCGCGCTGTTCATCGCCGGCATCATCCCGGGGATCGTGCTCGCGACGATGCTCGGGCTCACGACCTGGTGGCGCGCGCGCAAGAACAACTATCCGCGTCAGCCGAAAGCCTCCTGGGGCGAGCGCTGGCGGACGTTCCGGCAGAGCATCTGGGGGCTGCTGCTCGTCATCGTCGTCATCGGCGGCATCTACACCGGGATTTTCACGCCGACCGAGGCCGCCGCGATGAGTGCAGTCTACGCATTCTTCGTCGCGGTATTCGTCTATAAGGACATGCCGCTGTCGAAAGTGCCGAAGGTGCTGCTCGACTCGGCGAACATGAGCGCGATGCTGCTCTATATCATCACCAACGCGGTGATGTTCAGCTACCTGATGACCTCCGAGCAGATCCCGCAGGAGCTTGCGGCATGGATGCTCGACAAGGGCCTCGGTGTGGTCGCGTTTCTGCTGTTCGTCAACATCATCCTGCTGCTCGCCGGCAATGTCATGGAGCCTTCATCAATCGTCCTGATCATGGCGCCGATCCTCTTCCCGGTGGCGATGAAGCTCGGCATCGATCCCGTGCATTTCGGCATCATGATGGTCGTCAACATGGAGGTGGGCATGTGTCATCCGCCGGTGGGTCTGAACCTGTACGTTGCGAGCGGCATCACCAAGATGGGGATTACCGAGCTCACCATCGCCGTCTGGCCGTGGCTGGTGACCATGTTGGTGTTCCTGGTGATCGTCACCTACTGGCCGGCGCTCTCGATCTGGCTGCCGCAGGCGCTGGGAATGATGCGCTGAGTCGAGCGGCCGCGTCGCCGTGAGTTCAGCCCCGACGCGAGATCGAAACAAATCAAGCCTTTCCCCTCAAAGGTGGGTCACGAGCCCGCCTTTTTCATAGCCGGTCGTAGTCGGAATCCGGCTCTTCGGCTTACGGCAAGGAACGCGTCTGTCGTGATACAATGTTGAATTTCCTAGCATTTATTATTTCGGAGCCCCAGGATGCCGGTAGAGCGCACGCTTTCGATTATCAAGCCGGATGCCGTTGCAAAAAACATTATCGGAGAGATCTATACTCGCTTCGAGCGCGCCGGCCTTAAGATCGTCGCGGCGAAGATGACCTGGCTTGCCCGGCCCGATGCCGAAGGTTTTTACGCGGTGCATCGCGAGCGGCCCTTCTTCAAGGGTCTCGTCGAATTCATGACCTCCGGTCCGGTGATGATCCAGGTGCTCGAAGGCGACAACGCCATTGCCAAGAACCGCGACTTGATGGGCGCGACGGATCCGAAGAAAGCGGCGCCGGGTACGATCCGCGCCGAATTCGCAGATAGCATCGACGCGAACGCGGTCCATGGCTCGGATGGTCCGGAGACCGCCGAGACCGAGATCGAATTCTTCTTTCCGCTGCAGGAGATCCACAGCCGGTAACGGACTTCGCAGAGACGCGAGGCACGCAAAGAGAGTCCGGCATTCTTTGCAATCTTGGCGTTCCTTGCTTCTGCGGTGGTTCTAGATTCTCGCACATGATCAATCTTCTCGACTTCGATCCCGCGGCATTCGCCGCATTCTTCGCCGAGCGCGGCGAGAAGCCGTTCCGCGCCAGGCAGGCATTGCGCTGGATCCACCGCCGCCTCGCCGACCGCGTCGAAGCGATGACCGATCTCGCCGGCGCGACGCGCGATGCACTCGCCCGCGATGCCGAGATTCGCGTCCCCGCAGTCGTGCGCGACACCGTCGCGAGCGACGGCACGCGCAAGTGGCTGCTCGACGTCGGCAGCGCCAATGCGATCGAAACGGTGTACATCCCGGAAGACGATCGGGGAACGCTTTGCATATCGTCGCAAGCCGGCTGCGCGCTCGACTGCGCGTTCTGCTCGACCGGCAAGCAGGGATTCAACCGCAACCTTTCCGTGGGCGAGATCATCGGCCAGCTCTGGCACGCCAACCGCACTCTGCTCGCCGACGGCGTCAGCACACCCTGGATCGAGCACGGCAGGCATCCGATCACCAACGTCGTGATGATGGGCATGGGCGAGCCGCTCGCCAATTTCGACAACGTCGTCGCCGCGATGCGCCTCATGCTCGACGCCAATGCCTACGGTCTCTCCCGGCGGCGGGTGACGCTGTCGACCTCCGGGCTCGTGCCGGCAATCGACCGGCTCCGGGACGAGTGCCCGGTCGCGCTCGCGGTTTCGTTACACGCTCCGAACGACGCGTTGCGCGACACGTTGGTGCCCATCAACCGTAAGTATCGGCTCCCCGAGCTGCTCGCCGCCTGCCTGCGCTACATCGAGCGCGCCCCGCGCGACTTCGTCACCTTCGAGTACGTGATGCTCGACGGGGTAAACGACGCGCCGAAGCAGGCACGGCAGCTCGCTGCGCTGGTGCGCGACGTGCCGTGCAAGTTCAACCTGATCCCGTTCAATCCGTTCCCCCAGACCGAATTCTCGACGAGTCCGCGTGCGCGGATCCTGGCCTTCCAGCAGGTGTTGCAGGAGGCGGGGTTCGTCGCCACAGTGCGCAAGACGCGTGGTGAGGACATCGACGCCGCCTGCGGTCAGCTCGCCGGACAGGTGCAGGACAGGACCAAGCGGCGCCTGCATCGGATCCATGCCGCCACGCCTTCGTAGCCCCGGAGCCGTCATGAGTTCGCGCATCATTTTTACCGTCGGTCTCGGGCTTGCCTTGCTCGCACTACTTGCCGGCTGCAGCAGCAAGCAGACCGCTCCCGAACCCCAGCCGCCCAGCCCACCGCCGCCAGCCCAGCTGGCAAACCCCCAGGTCAGGGCGCAGTTGCACACCGATCTCGGCGCCGGTTATTACGAGCGCGGTCAGATGGACGTCGCGCTCGAGGAGCTGAATATGGCGGTCAAAATCGATCCCAGTTACGCCCAGGCGTACAACGTCTTCGGACTCGTGTATGCCACGCTGGGAGACGATCGCAAGGCGGAACAGAGCTTCGCCCAGGCGCTGCAGCTCGCGCCCGCCGACTCCGACGTCCATCACAACTGGGGCTGGTATCTCTGCACGCACAAGCGCGAGCGCGAATCGCTGGCGGAATTCGAGATTGCGGTGCGCAACCCGCTGTACCGCGCACCGGAGGTCGCGTTGGTCAATGCCGGCCGCTGCTCGCAGGCGCTCGGCGACGTCGGCACTGCGGAGAATTACTTCCGGCGCGCGCTTGGCGTTCAGCCAGGCAATCCCTTGGCCAGCCTAGGGATGGCGCAGATCGCGTACAAGGATGGTCGTTACGACCAGGCGCGCACGTGGATGAAGGGCGTGATGCTCACGACCAACCCCCCACCCGAAGGGCTGCGGCTGGGCATGTGTGTAGAGCGCAAGCTGGGCGATCGTCAGGCGGAGCTGTCGTATGTGTCGCAGTTGCGCAACCGCTATCCGGACGCGCCGGAGACGAAGGCAATTGCCACCGAGAGCTGCGAGTGACCGCCACGGAGACGGGCGTGGACGCCTCGCCGCAATGGCCTCCCGCTGGGCACGACGGTCCGGGCTCGCGCCTGAAATCGGCACGTGAGGCGGCAGGCCTCTCGCTCGATCAGGTGGCGCAGCAATTGAAGCTCGCCCCGCGCCAGGTGAGGGCGCTGGAAGATGAGGATTTCGCGCAGCTACCCGGGCGCACATTCGCGCGCGGTTTTGTCCGCAACTACGCGCGGCTTCTGAACCTCGACGGTGACGATCTGCTCTCGCTGCTGCCGGACGCCGCACACGCGCCCGCGCTCGAAGCGCCTGCGCTGCAACCGACCGGCGCGATGATCGCCGAGCTGCCGACGGCGAGCACCCCGAAAACTAATTTCACGCGCTGGCTGATTCCGCTGGTGCTCGTGGGCTGCATCATCGGCGCGGCTGCCTATGAGTGGTATCGCGGCGGGCTCTCGCCGCAAGGCGATGCGTCGCGCTCCGCTCCGCCGGAACCGCTGCACGCCGCGCCGGCGCCAACGAGCGGCAAGGAGCTGCCGAATCCGCTCGCCACCGACAGACCCGCAAGCGAGGCTGCGCCTGCCTCTATGCTCCGCGACGGCAGTGCCGAAGTCCCCGCGGCATCGGTCGCCGCCTCTCCGCCGGCGTCGCCTGCATCGGCCGCAGCCGCGGTCCCTGCCGCGCCGTTGCTGCTCGGCTATCGCGGGCCCTCGTGGACGGAAATACGCGATCGCGATGGCCAGGTGCTGATCGCGCGCCTGGTCGCCGCAGGCTCCGAGCAGGCGATCCGCGGCGCGCCTCCCTTCGACATCGTGATCGGTAATGCGCACGAGGTGACGCTCGTCTACCGCGGCACTCCAGTCGACCTGTCGCGCTATACGCGGCAAAACGTCGCGCGGCTGCGCCTGCCGTAAGTGAGAGCCGCATCAGCCTGCTAGCGCATGCACGCGCCCACGATCCAGGCCGTTCGCGGCATGAACGACGTGCTGCCCGACGAGGCAGCGCTTTGGGAGCGCGTCGAGGATGCCGCGCGCGAGACATTCGCGCAATACGGCTACCGCAATCTCCGCGTGCCGATCGTCGAGCCGACAGCGCTGTTCGTCCGCGGCATCGGCGATGCGACCGACATCGTCGAAAAGGAGATGTACACCTTCGACGACCACGGCGAGAGCCTGACGCTGCGGCCCGAGGCGACTGCCGGCATCGTGCGCGCGGCGATCGAGCACAACCTGACCTACGAGCGCGCGCAACGGGTGTGGACCGCGGGGCCGATGTTCCGGCATGAGCGGCCGCAGAAGGGGCGCTATCGCCAGTTCCATCAGCTCGACGCCGAGGCGCTGGGTTTTGCAGAAGCGGATGTCGACGCAGAGCAAATCGTCATGCTCTCGCGGCTGTGGAAGCGACTGGGACTTACCGGGATGTCATTGAACATCAATTCCATCGGCGATCCGCACGAGCGACTGGCTCACCGCAATGCGCTTGCGGGGTATTTCCAAACCAAGTTCGACAAGCTCGATGAGAACTCGAAGCGTCGCGTCAAGACCAATCCGATGCGCATCCTCGACAGCAAGAACCCCGAAATGCAACCGATCATTGCCGGGGCGCCGAAACTGGTCGACCATCTCGACGCGCAATCGAAGTCGCGACAGCATTTCCTGGAGCTTCAGACGATGCTCAAGGAAGCCGACATCGCCTTCGAGGTAAACCCAAGGCTCGTTCGCGGCCTCGACTACTACAATCGAACCGTATTCGAATGGATCACCGATCGCCTAGGCGCGCAGGGAACGGTGGCCGGTGGCGGCCGCTATGATTTTCTTTTCTCGCAGCTTGGCGGCGAACAGACGCACGCATGCGGATTCGCGGTGGGCGTCGAACGTCTCGTGCTCTTGTTGCGCGACGCGGGAACGCAGGCCTCGGCCGCCCCGCTCGCCTATGTCGTCCATGTCGGCAGCGACGCCACGAGCACTTTCGCGCGCCGGGTGGCGGAAGCGCTGCGCGATGCCGGGCTCGCGATCGTCGTCAACGCCGGCGGCGGGAGCATCAAGGCGCAGATGAAAAGAGCCGACGCGAGCGGCGCGCGCTGGGCGCTTATCGTGGGCGACGACGAGGCGAGCGCAAACCGCGTCGCGGCCAAACCTCTGCGCGATGCAGGCGCTCAGATCGCGCTGGCGCCCGAGGAAGTGGCGGCGCACCTTCGGGCGGCGGCGGAGAAGACGTGACCGTTCGTCATTATCGGTTTCCGCATGCCCAATTCTCTCCCGCCGAGAGCGGCTTGATGAGGAATTTCCCTCACCCCTAGCCCCTCCCGCGGGGAGAGGGGAACTTACTGAGTCGCTGCGCGACTTCATAGGATTGAACATGCCAGTTTACGATCCAGATGAGCAGGAAAAAATAGACGACCTCAAGGCATGGTGGGCCCTCTATGGCAAGTACGTCAGCGCTGCAGTGGTCATCTTTGCGGTCGGCTTCATCGGCGTGCAGGGTTGGCGCTGGTACCAGGGCACGCAGGCCGAAAAGGCGAGCGTGCTCTATCAGGCGGTGAGCCAGGCGGCGCGCGCCAATGATGCCGCCAAGGCGAAGGAACCCGCGACCCAGCTCGTCGAGCGCTTCAGCGCGACCGCGTACGCGCCGCGTGGAGCCATGCTGTATGCGAAGCTCCTCTACGACGCCGGCGACAAGACCGCGGCGAAGGCACAATTGCAATGGGTGATCGATCATGCCGGCGAAGACGAGCTGAAGGCCATCGCGCGCTTCCGGATCGCGCAGATACTTCTCGACGAGAAGCAGTATGACGAGGCGCTCAAGGCGCTCGACGCGAAGACCGACGAAGCGTTCGCCGCCATCTACTCCGATCTCAAAGGCGACATCCTGGCGGCCGCCGGCAAGACGACCGATGCTCGTGTCGCGTACCAGGCTTCGTTCGCCAAGCTCGATCCGAAGTCGACATACCGTCCCTTCGTGCAAGCGAAGCTCGACGGTTTGGGCGGCCCGGTGTCCGCCGCGGCCGATCGGACCGCCGCGCCGGGTGCTGCTGCGGGTACGGCAGCGCCGTCGGCACCTGCCGCCGCAGCAAAATGACAATCGTGCAATCGCTCCTGATGACAAGGCCGCGCTCGCTCAAGGCGTTGCTGGTGCTCGCCGCGTGCGCGACCGGGTTGGTCTCCGGCTGCGCGACGCTTTCGACCTGGCTGCCCTCGTGGCTGACGGCACCTCCCTCGTTCTCGTTGCCCTGGTTCGGCCAAAGCGGGCCCAAAGTGGGACCTTTACCCGCCTTCGACGCGAAGGCGACCGCGCAGCTCAACTGGCAGGTCTCGCTCGGCGGCTCGGGGGGCGCCGGCTTCGCACCCGCCCTGCGTGCGGATGCGGTCTATGCGGCGAGCACGGACGGCATACTGGTCAGCGTGGACCCCGCAGCCGGAACGCAGCGCTGGCGCAGCAACGCCGGCAAGCCGTTGTCTGCGGGTGTCGGGGCCGATGCGTCTGTCCTCGTCGTCGGAACCAACAAAGGCGAGGTACTCGCGTTCGACGCGAGCGGCAAGCCGCTTTGGCAAGCGAAGGTCCCAAGCGAAGTCAGCGGTCCGCCCAAGCTCGCGGACGGCACGGTAATCGTCTGGTCGCTCGACGGCAAGATCTTCGGCTTGTCCGCGACCGACGGCAACCGGAAGTGGGTCTACCAGCGCGCGACTCCACCGCTCACCGTGCGCCGATTCGCCGGCGGGATCGTCAATCGTGGGGGATTGTTCACTGGAACGGCTGGAGGGAAGCTGCTGGCGATCAACGTGGCGACCGGCGCGCTGGCCTGGGAAGGGAACGTCGCTACGCCGAAAGGCGCGACTGAGCTCGAGCGCCTCGCCGACGTCACCAGTCTGCCGGTCATCGACGAACGCCAGGTGTGTGCCGCGGCCTACCTGGGCCGCGTCGCGTGTTTCGATGCGCTGCGGGGCACGTTGACCTGGTCGCGCGATTTCGGCAGCTTGGGAGGGCTCACGCTGGACAATCGCTACCTCTATCTCACCGACGACAAGGGTGCCATCCAGGCTCTGGATAAGGCGACCGGCGCGTCGGTGTGGAAGCAGGACAAGCTCAACCAACGTTTTCCCAGCGGACCGGTCGTGGTCGGCGACTATCTGGGCGTAGTCGATATCGAAGGATACTTGCATCTTCTCGATCGCAACGACGGCAATCTCGTCGGACGCCTCCCGACCGACGGTAAAGCGCCGGTATCGCAGCCAGTCGCCGCCGGCAATGCCGCGATATGGCAGAGCGCCGGGGGCAATCTCGTCAGCGCGAGCACCAAATAGAGAACCTGAACCACGGAGAGCGCGCCTCGGCGCTTTCCATTTTCCTGTGGTCGAGAAGTAAGTTGCAGCCCGCGCCGGAACGCTGCTGATCCCATGCTCCCTACGCTCGTGCTCGTCGGCCGGCCCAATGTCGGCAAGTCGACGCTATTCAACCGCCTGACCGCGTCGCGCTCTGCTCTGGTCGCCGACTATCCCGGGCTCACCCGCGACCGCAATTACGGGCGCGGTCGTGGCGGAGACCGTCCCTATCTCGTCGTCGACACCGGCGGCTTCGAGCCCGAGGCCAGGAGCGGCATCATGCGCGCCATGGCGGGTCAGACCCAAACGGCGATCGCCGAGGCCGACGCTGTCATTTTCCTAGTTGACGCCCGCGAAGGCCTGACCGGCGAGGATCGCACCATCGCCGACCTGCTCCGTCGCTCGGGCCGGCCTGTACTGCTCGCCGTGAACAAATCCGAAGGCCTTGCCCCCGAGCGCGCCAGCGCCGAATTCCACGAGCTTGCACTCGGCGCCCCGCTGCCGATCTCCTCTGCGCACGGGGAGAACGTGCGCGAGTTGATCGAGCATGCGCTCGCCGTCTGCCCGGCGCCGGCCGCGGCCGATGACGAGGCAACCGGCGAGCAAGGCAAACGAGTCCGCGTCGCGATCGTCGGCAAGCCCAACGTCGGCAAATCGACGTTAGTCAATACGCTGCTCGGCGAGGAACGCGTCATCGCCTTTGAAGAGCCGGGCACCACGCGTGATTCGATCTATCTCGACTTCGATCGCGGTGTCCGCGGCTACACGCTGATCGACACCGCCGGAGTGCGCCGTCGCGGCAAGGTGACGGAAACGATCGAGAAATTCTCAGTGATCAAGACATTGCAGGCGATAGCGGACGCCAACGTCGTGGTGCTGCTGCTCGACGCGCTGGAGGGAATTTCCGAGCAGGATGCGCATATCGCCGGGCACATCCTCGAGGCCGGGCGCGCGCTGGTCGTCGCCGTCAACAAATGGGACGCCGTCGATCCTGACGCGCGCGCAGAGATCAAGCGCGAGCTCGAGCGCAAGCTCGGGTTCCTCTCCTTTGCCGAGCTGCACACGATTTCTGCGCGCAACGGCAAGGGAATCGGAGCCTTGCTCGCCGCGATCGATCGGGCGTATGCCGCGGCGATGGCCCGGTTGCCCACGCCCAAGCTTGCGCGGGCCCTGCAGGTGGCGCTCGCCCGCCAGCAGCCGCCGCGCGCCGGCATGGTACGGCCGAAACTCCGCTATGCGCACCAGGGGGGAGCAAATCCGCCCATTATCGTCATTCATGGCACCGCGCTGGCGGCCGTTCCCGACACCTACCGCCGCTACCTGGAACATTTCTTCCGGGAGACGTTCCAACTGCAGGGAACGCCGCTTAGGATACAATTCAAGACCGGCGCCAATCCTTATGCGGAGGCCGCCACGCACCGGCGGAAACGCCGCTAGGACCGCGGAACGTCCGGGGACTGCCCGGCGAGCGGAGTGGACCAACAACGGTGCGACGAAGAAAACCCAGCGGAGTATGCGATGAGCAACAAAGGGCAAATGCTACAAGACCCCTTCCTGAACACCCTGCGCAAGGAGCATGTTCAGGTTTCGATCTACCTGGTTAACGGCATCAAGCTCCAGGGACAGATCGAGTCATTCGACCAGTATGTCGTCCTGCTGAAGAATACCGTCACGCAGATGGTGTACAAGCACGCCATCTCGACCGTGGTGCCGGCCCGCGCCATCACGATGCCGCACGACAACGAGCGCGAAGCTGCCTAGGGAACCTCTGAACAGGTCCCGCGTGGCCGCGACGGAGGCTCTCCGGGATGAGATGCGCGAAGCGACGCGACGCCCATGGCAGGCCCCATGGGCGAGCGGCGCGACAAAGCAGA
>DASWDF010000318.1:0-24662 GCA_036395475.1 Casimicrobiaceae bacterium | reverse complement strand
AAATGCCAAGCTGGGGCTGTCAGCGGTCACGTTGGTCCAGCGCCTTATCCGGGCAGTGACAATTCCGATGGTAACAAAAGGGGGGGCTTATTGACTGGCGCGGCACTCTTGCCACGGGAACAGACCCCCGCTCTGGCGGGTGAACTCGTGGGCGCGACGAATCCGCACCGGCGCGCCGGGACATCTAACCGGCATTCCCCTTTCGGAGGCCGATCATGAAAGTGTTCCTTATCGCCTTCGCGGCCCTCGTCCTCGCGGCGCTCGCCACGATCGCCGCGGTTTCGTTTGCGCGCAACACCCCGACCGGCGAGGTGGTGCGCGAAGACCGAGCCGCGACCGGATTTCACCGCCTCGAGATCGATGGGCAGGTCGAAGTGACCCTGGTCCAGGGCGCCGCGGAAGGCGTGACCGTCGAGGCGCCGTCCTCGATGTTGCGACGCGTGCGAACCGAGGTGCGCGACGGCACCCTTTTCATCGACGCCGCGGAACAGCGCCGGACGTGGCAGTGGTTCTCGGGACGCCGCGGCCGCCACACGCCCCGCGTAACGGTCAACTTGCGCGAGGTCGACCGGATCGAGGCCGCCGGAGCGGTAACCGTGGCGGCCGACAGCCTCAGGGCCGGCGAGCTTCGGCTCGATCTCGCCGGAGCGTGCTCGCTCAAGATCCGCGACTTGCAGGCGACAACGCTGCGGCTCGACGGTTCGGGTGCCATCAAGGCCAATATCGCCGGCAAGGTCCAGCGCCAGCGCGTCGACCTTTCCGGCGCGGGCTCGTTTCAGGCGAGCAAGCTCGCCAGCGACGAGGCGGTGATCGGAGTCAGTGGCGCAGGCAAGGCCGTCGTCGATGCCGCCAACTCGCTCGAGGTCGATATCTCCGGCGCCGGCGCCGTCGAGTATCTGGGCGATCCGAAGGTCAAACAATCGATCAGCGGCATCGGCAAGGTCAGGCGACGCGAGCGGTCCTAGCCTCCTTGTTCTCGCGAGTCGGTATGCAGCGTTGCGTGTCGGCTAGAGCGTCGACTCGCCACGCGCGATCCCCACGCTGCGCGCGGGGCCCCTCGCTACGGGCTCGCGCCGCTAGCCCTAGGTTGCGGCGTCGGGCTCTCCGCGTTCCGGTCCATAGAAAAACACCCAGACCGCGAAGTCGTCGGAAAAGTCCTCGAAGCGGTGTACGACGCCTGCTTGCGCGAAGAGCACGTCGTGCGGTCCGAACCGATGCCGTCGTCCGCCGTTGACGAACCAGCCTTCGCCTCGCGCAATGACGTAAATCTCGTCGCGCACATGAGGCGACTGCGTATCGTTGCCGCGCGGAGCGTAGAGCTTGACCTGCAGCGAGCCGTGCTCGAACACCGTCGCGGACCGCTTTCCATCCGGAGTTGGCAGAAGCTCCGCCGCCTCCGCCAGCGTGATCCTGCAAATCTGCGCGGGATCGGTGTTCCGGGTCAGCTTTCGCATCGCGCTTTCTCTAATGCAATGAGGTGTGCTCGACGGCGCCGACCGCGTCCGGTTTGAACAGCAGCGTCATGCCGGTCTGCGGGTCGCGGTCCGGATGCACGCCGGGAAGCATTCGTACATCGGCAACCCGGCAATCGCGCAGCAGATCGACGAGCATCGACGCGACATCGACTACCCGATCGGTCGGAAACAACGGGCACCGAAAGCCCTCGGCCCGCAGGGGGTCGAACGGACTGGATAACGACAAGCGCAGCTCGCCGCCCCCGGGCGCCGCAACCGCGCGATGCGCGCTGATCACCGCCGCAGGTTCGCCAACCCGCGCACGTAGCCCCCGGATTGCGTTGCTCGCGAATAGTTGCGCGCCAATCTCGCGTTGTGCCGCCCGCCCCTGTTGCAGGGCGGCCGGCGGCGATTGCGGCGCACGCGGCAGTGCGAGCACAGAGACTTCCGGCAAGGCGAGTTGCCGGGCAAGCTCCTTGGCGAGCGGCATCGCCCAGCCGGCGCCGTCGGTAGCGGCCAGCACATCGACTTCTGGCGCCGCGAGCGTCGTGCCGATCAGGAAACGCAGGTGCACGCTTTGCTGCCCCGGCTGCACCTCGATTGGCGTCGGTGGCAGATCGCGCGCCACGATCTCGCGTCTTCCCGCCAGCCGTTGCCATGCCAACAGTTCGCTCAGTCGAGGAATGTCGATGGCATCGGCCGCGACCAGGGCGTTGGCAAGCCCGAACGCCTCGTTGCCTGCGAGCGCGCGATGCTCGAGCAGAATCGCGGCCAGGCGCGCGGTATCGGACAGGACGCCCGCGACGCTGCGGACGGAGGCCGGAGTATCCACGGCGGATTGACTGCCCGCGATGACCACAATCGGCACGGCAAAGAGCGTCGCCGCTACGCCGTCCGCCGCGCTGCGCCGCGATGCCACGCCCCAGGCGTCGATGAGGCGCCGCCACAGCTGACGCGCGATTGCGACCGAAGGCGCCGCGGCGATGAGGTCGGCGAGGAGCAATGCATCACCGGATTCGAGCCACTCGGCCAGTGCCGTGGTCAGCGTGCGATCGATCGCGTCGGCGCGCGCAGCGCTGGTCGCCGCGAGACTCGCTCCGGCGAGCTGGACCAGCGGTGCGTGCGATGGCTCCGCCCGCTCGGGAAACGTGCGCGGATCGGCAATGTCGATGGGCACGCGGCCATTTTCTCATGCGGCCGGTCGCGTTGTGGCACCAGATTGAGGCGCCGATCTTCTCGCGTAAGATAGACGCGCTAACCCGCCACCCGGAGGCAACCATGTACCGCAACATCCTCGTCCCCACCGACGGATCCAGGCTGTCGCTGAAGGCTGCTGCGCACGCGATCGATCTGGCCAAAGCCATCGGCGCCCGATTGACCGGATTTCACGCCTCGCCCGATTACCCGCTGCCGGTGTACGCCGACGGCGTAGTCTTCGAGCCGCTGTCGCGCAAGGAATACGCGGCCCAGTGCAAAAAGGAGGCCGACCGCCTTCTGAACGCCGTCGCCGTCAAGGCGCAAGCCGCCGGCATCGCCTTCACCAGCGTGTCGGCGATCTCCTCTTCGCCATGGGAAGCGATCCTCGCCGCGGCGAGGAAGCAGAAATGCGACGCGATCGTCATGGCCTCGCACGGCCGGCGCGGCGTGGCGGCGCTGGTGCTGGGCAGCGAGACCCAGAAAGTGCTGACGCATTCGAAGCTGCCGGTGCTCGTCGTTCGCTGACCGGCGCAGCGATCGCTCGAGGACGGGGGCTCGCTGCGCCCGGTTTTCGCCCAAGCTCTTGCCGTTAGGAGCACGCGCGCCACGCTTCGGTCGTGGAATGTGCAATCGGCACGCGGCGCCGGCTCCGTTCCGGCCGATTTTGCTATTCTAGCCTTCGCGCGTCGGCAAACGCGCTCAAGGGGCACGAGATGCGGATAAAGCGGCAACTCTTTCGGCCCGAACGCCGCAACAGGACGACGCCCAGTTTCGAAGCGCCGCTCTTGTTCGGCCTGGGCACCGACGGCCAGGGCACTCTGCCCTGGCTCGCGCAGAATTTATCCGCGATCTTCACGATCCTGCTCTCGGCGGTGCTGATCGCGGCGCTCGCCGCAGTGCTATACGCGATCGTGCGCGAACTCCGTCGCAACACCGTTTTCCTCGATCCGATCGATGTACCGCGCGCGCTGGCCGCGCGCGGCTACTCGCCCGCAGTCGTCGCCGAGCGATTGCTCGACGCGCTGTTGACCATGCAGCGCTGGGCGCCGACGCTCAAGGAGCTGCGTGGTATGGACGCGAGCGCGGCGCTGGTGGATTTGCTGGTGCCAGGGCGTTTTTCGCTGCAGGCGATCGTGCGCTACATCCATCGCCTGCTGCGCATCCCGGAGGCGCACGTCGGCGGGGAGATCACGCGGGAGGGCGACGGCTACGAGCTCACGCTGCGCAGCCGCGATCAGCGCAGCGTAACCATCATCGGCGTACAGCGCAGCGGAGACATCGGGAGCCTGCTTGCCGCAGCCGCCGAGGACGTGCTGCGCGTGGTCGATCCATGGATTCTGGCGCATCACTATTTTGCGCAGGAAACCAGAGAGCAGCCGCCGGAATTCACCCGTACGCTGGCGACCTTGGAGCACATGCTGCAGCACGCCCCCGCGGCCGAGCGAGCCTGGGCGCTCAATATGCAAGGCATTTGCCTGATGCAGCAACGGCAACTCATGCAGGCGATCGAGCGGTTTCGCGACGCTGTCGCGGCGGGGCCACAACTCCCGTTCATTCATCAGAACTGGGCCAACGCGCTCGATCTGATGGGACGCTTCGACGAGGCCCGTGCGCACCGCGTGCGCGCCCTCGAGATTCCGGCACGGACGGCGAATCTCCTCGCCAACGGCGCGATCAACGCATCGCTGCTGCACCGGCACAGTCAAGCCTTGGCTCTTGCGCGCCGCGGACTCGCCCTCGAGCCCGAGAGCGGTTGGGCCTGGGGCGCGTGGGGTCACGTCCTGTTCGGTTTGCATCGCTTCGAGCAGGCGGCGGGCGCTTGCGAGCGTTCGTTGGCGTTGGGAGCGCGCGAGAGATACTGGTCGCCGCCGCTGGCGATGGTCTATGCAGCGCTCGGACGGCCCGAAAAGGCGCTTGCGGCCGCACTAAACGAGATCGAGCGGGCTGGCGAAACCGAAGAGGCGCTCAAGGGCATGGGATTCGCGCGGTTGGCCGCTGGCGATGCGCGTGGCGCAGTCGCGAACTTCGATGCGGCCCTCGCGAATGCACCCGGCGCCGGCGATGCTGCGTACGGAAGAGCCGACGCGCTCCTCGCGCTCGGCGAGCTCGAGCTCGCCCTCGCCTATTATGAGCGCGCGGTGGCGGTCGATCCGTTCTACCCGCAGGCACACGCCGGCTGGGCGCACGCGCTGCGGGCGCTCGGGCGGATCGAGGAAGCGCCCGCGCGATTCGCCGTCGCGGTCCGCGTGGACTCGGCTTACGCGCCGGCGTATCGCGGGTGGGCGGACACGCTGCAAGCGCTGGGCTGCAATGATGAGGCGCGGCCGCTGCTTGAGCGCGCCGAAGCGGTCGAGCGACAGAATCGCGAACCGTTGCCGCTGCGCTAGCTCGCGCTCTCCGGGGAAGGCGCAAATTGGGTTAAAATCAAAGCTTTGCAAAACAAAGCTTGCCCATGCGTGTGTCCCGATTCTTTCTGTCGACGCTCAAGGAGGCACCTGCCGAGGCCGAGCTCGCCAGCCACCGTCTGATGTTGCGCGCCGGCATGATCAAGCGCCTGGCGGCGGGTATCTACACGTGGATGCCGCTGGGCTTGCGCGTGCTGCGTAAGGTCGAGGCGGTCGTGCGCGAGGAGATGAATCGCGCCGGCGCAGTCGAGCTCCTGATGCCGGTGGTGCAACCGGCCGAGCTGTGGCAGGAATCCGGGCGCTGGGAAAAATACGGCCCGGACCTGCTGCGCATCAAGGACCGCCACCAGCGCGACTTCGTGATCCAGCCGACCTCCGAAGAGGTCATCACCGACATCGCGCGTAAGGAGCTGAAAAGCTACAAGCAGCTGCCGGTCAATTTCTATCATATCCAGACCAAGTTCCGCGACGAAATCCGCCCGCGTTTCGGCGTGATGCGTTCGCGCGAGTTCGTGATGAAGGACGCATATTCGTTCGACGCCGACAAGAACGGCATGCTCAAGTCGTACCAGTCGATGTACGACGCGTATGCGCGCATCTTCACGCGGCTCGGCCTCAAGTTCCGCCCCGTCGCCGCCGACACCGGCCCGATCGGCGGCAAGGCTTCGCACGAATTCCAGGTACTCGCCGAGTCGGGCGAGGACGCGATTGCATACTGCGCGAACTCCGATTACGCCGCCAACGTCGAGCTCGCCGAAGCCGTCGCGCCTGGCGTCCATCGCGCCGCGCCGGCGGAGCCTTTGCAGAAGCTGCCGACTCCCGGCAAGTCAACGTGCGAGGAGGTTGCCAAGCTGTTGCACCTGCCGCTCGGGCGCACGGTTAAATGCATCATGCTCAATGCGGCGGGCCGGGTGCACATGCTGCTCATTCGCGGAGACCACGGCTTGAACGAGATCAAACTGGGCAAGATCCCAGCGCTCAACGACTTCCGCTGGGCGAGCGACGCGGAGATCATCGCCGCCACCGGTTGCGCGCCCGGATATCTCGGCCCGGTGGGCATCTCCGCCGACATGCCCTTGATCGCCGATCGAACCGTCGCGTTAATGAGCGATTTCATCTGTGGCGCCAACGAGGTCGACTATCACCTCCGCGGAGTCAATTTCGGGCGCGACTGCCGCGAGCCCGACGTGATCGCCGATATTCGCAACGTGGTCGCAGGCGATCCCTCCCCCGATGGCAAGGGCGTGCTGGAAATCGTGCGCGGTATCGAAGTCGGACACGTCTTCGCGCTGGGCACGCTTTATTCGCAGGCGATGGGTGCAACTTTTCTCGACGTCAATGGCCAACCGCAGCTCTTGGAGATGGGCTGTTACGGCATCGGGATCAGCCGCATTGTCGCGGCCGCGATCGAGCAGAACAACGACGAGCGCGGCATCGTCTGGCCAGCGGCAATGGCGCCCTTCAGCGTCGCGATCGCCCCGGTCGGCTACGATCGCAACGAAGCGGTGCGAACGACTGCGGATCGTCTGCACGACGAGCTCGAGAGCGCCGGCATGGAAGTGCTCCTCGATGACCGTGGCGAACGGCCCGGCGTCATGTTCGCTGATCTCGAGCTGATAGGCATTCCCCATCGGGTCACCGTCGGTGAACGCGGCCTCAAGGACGGCAAGCTTGAGTATCAGAGCCGGCGCGACAGCGCCGCGACGGCGGTACCTGCGCCGGATATCGTCGGGATTGTGCAAAGCAGGTTAGAATAGCTGCCCTCCATGGCGACCTTCGTGCCCGCTTCGCGCATCCTGCGGCTTCCGCTGGGCCGCATTTTTCTCGCGGTGCTGCTTTCGCTCGCGCCGGCCGCGGCGCATGCGGGCGCGCAAATCGAAGAAGCGCTCGCCGCAAACGTACAGAATTCGATGCATCGCAGCGTCAGCGACTATCCGGCGCCGCATCTCGTGTTCGCGACCGACGTCGAAGGCTTGGCATGGCTGGCGGACATGTCGTCACGCCTCGCGGCGAAAATACCGGATTGGCCGACGCGCCGCGATTTTCTGGTCACCGTGCAGTACGAAGCAGCGCGTGCCGGCCTCGATCCGCAGCTCGTACTCGGATTGATTCAGCAGGAAAGCAACTTCCGCAAGTACGCGGTGTCCTCGGCTGGCGCGCGCGGCTACATGCAGGTAATGCCATTCTGGCTGCGTCAGATCGGAACCCCCGAGCACGACCTGTTCACGCTGCGCACGAATCTCCGTTACGGCTGCACGATCCTGCGCTACTACCTCGATCTCGAGAACGGCGATCTGTATCGGGCCCTCGGCAGATACAACGGCAGCCTTGGTCGCGCCGAGTATCCGAGCGCAGTGCTCGCATCGATGCAGCGGTGGCTATGGAGCCCCGCGCTTGCAAGCGGCGGGGGACCCGGCAGCGCTCGAGTCCGCGTGAATATCAGTCAGTGAACGGTGTGCCGCGTTACCGCGGCCGTTTCGCACCGTCGCCGACCGGGCCGCTGCACTTCGGGTCGCTCGTCGCCGCGCTGGCGAGCTATTGCGACGCGCGGGCAGCTGGCGGCGAGTGGCTGCTGCGGATCGAGGATGTCGACACGCCGCGCAGTCGCAGTCGCATCGCCGATGGAATACTCGCGACGCTGGCAGCGTACGGCTTCGAGTGGGACGGCGAGGTCGTTCGTCAGAACGAGCGCGCCGCGCTGTATCAGGCGGCGCTCGACAGCCTTGCGGCGCGCGGCCGGATCTTCGCCTGCGCCTGCACGCGCAGGGAGCTTGAAACCGCGCCGTTCGGCACCGGCGGAGAACGCAGGTATCCCGGCACCTGCCGCAACGGTGTCGCGCCCGGCCGCAAAGGCCGCGCGCGGAGGCTCCTGGTTACCGACGAGGCGATCGGCTTTCACGACCGCCTGCAGGGTTGGCAGGCGCAACGCCTGGATCGCGACATCGGTGATTTCGTCGTCAAGCGCGCCGACGGAGTCTTCGCCTATCAGCTCGCAGTCGTTGTCGACGACGCCGCTCAGGAGATCACGCATGTCGTGCGCGGCGCTGATCTGCTCGCGTCGACGCCGCGCCAGATCTCGCTGCAACGCGAGCTCGGACTGCCGACGCCCTCGTATCTGCATCACCCGGTCGCGATCCTCCCCAGCGGAGAAAAGCTGTCGAAGCAGACAGGCGCGCCGCCTCTGGACGACACCAATCCGCTGCCCGCTCTCATGCGGGCGTGGGATTTCCTTGCGCAGGCACCGCCGCCCGCCGCGCCGGCATCCCTCGCCGAGTTCTGGGAGTGGGCGAAACGCGCGTGGGCGCCTACTGCGCTGCCACCGGTCCTCATGCTACCGGTCCCGCGGTGAACGGCACACGCGGTATAATTCACACGACCTGTTGCGCCGATCCGGTACGGTGCGCCGCGATTGCCGCGGTGGCGCCGCGTCTCCGTTTTTCCCGTCACCCATGACCACGCTCGTCGTCGTCCGCAAGAATAACGAAGTTGCGATTGCCGCCGATTCGCTGACGACCTTCGGCGACACGCGGCTATCTGCCCAATTCGACCGCATCTACGACAAAATCGTGCGCTATCGCGATAGTTACGTGGGATTGTGCGGCAGCGCGGCGCATCAGCTCGTGTTCGAAAGCCTGCTCGCGCAGCACAAGGAGCTCGATCTCGGCAGCAAGGCCGCGATCTTCGAGACTTTCCGCAAGCTGCATCCGATTCTCAAGGACCAGCATTTCCTCAACCCCAAGGAGGAAGAGGATGATCCCTACGAATCGACGCAGATCACGGCGCTGATCGCCAACGGCAGCGGCATCTTCGGCGTGTACTCGATGCGCGAGGTCTTCGAGTACACCCAGTTCTGGGCGGTCGGGTCCGGGCGCGAATTCGCATTAGGCGCGATGCACACGTTGTACCGGCGGCTGCGCAGCGCGACCGCGGTCGCCAAGGCCGGCATCGAGGCGGGTGCTACCTTCGACAAGAACTCGGGGCTGCCGATGACGCTATACTCGCTGCCGCTCAAGAGCCCATGAGGACGGCTGAGCGGTGATCCCGCCGTTCAACGACAATCTGACGCGGTTCGTGATGGAGCGCGCCGCGGTGCGCGGCGCGGTGGTCAGTCTCGACGCGGCGTACCGGGAGATCCTCGGCTGCCATGCATACCCCGTCGGCCTCAGGCGCCTGATCGGCGAAACGCTGGCCGCCGTTTGCCTGCTGGCCAACTCGCTCAAGTTCCAAGGCAGCCTCATCCTCCAATTGCACGGCGCAGGAACACTACGCCTGCTCGTCGTGGAATGCGATGCATCCCTGAGCCTCCGCGCCACGGCGCAATGGGAAGGCCCGGTCCCCGACGATGCGCTGTTGGCCGATCTGGCCGGCGATGTGCACGCGAGCCGCATGATGCTCACGCTCGATCCCAAGGACGGAGGGCCGCTGTATCAGGGCGTCGTCGCGCTCGAGGGAACATCGATCGCCGCGCTGCTCGAGCATTACCTCGCAAAATCGGAGCAGATCGAGAGCCGTCTGTGGCTCCGCGCCGCAGACGGGCGCGCGTGCGGGTTGCTGCTGCAGCGGATGCCCGGCGCCACCGATGCCGATGCCACGACGTGGCGACGCGCTGCGGCCGCGGTCGACGCCGCGCCGGCGGCATTCGGCGCAACGGATGCGCATGCGTTACTCGCGTCCCTGTTTCCGGACGACGACGTGCGCGCGTTCCGCGCGCGCGTTCCACGCTTTGGCTGCTCGTGCTCGCGCCAGCGCGTCGCCGGCGCGCTGCGACTGCTGGGGAGCGCCGAAGTCGAGAGCATACTTGCCGAGCGCGGCCGCATCGGCGTCGATTGCGAGTTCTGCAACCGACGCTATGAATTCGATCCCGCGGAAGCGCGCGCGCTCTTCGATGCGCCGCCGGCCGCGGTGCATTAGGCCGAAACCCGAACCGTGAGCATCTATACGCCGCAGACGTTTGCCGCACATGACGGGACGGCCCTCGCGCGTCTCGTTCGAGACCATCCCTTCGCGACGCTGATCACGCCGGGCGATCCGGAGCCTTTCATCAGCCATCTGCCGCTGGAGCTGGAGGATGGCGGGCCGCGCGGCATGCTGCTGGGCCACATGGCGCGCGCCAACCCGCACTGGCGGCACTTCGGCAACGGCGCATCGGTTGCGGTGTTTCACGGGCCGCACGCGTACGTTTCGCCGTCATGGTACGCCGATCCTGCGACCGCGGTGCCGACATGGAACTACGCCGTCGCCCACGTGCACGGCATCGCGGCGCCGATGAGCGACCAAAGTCAGACGCGCGCGCTGCTCGACCGGCTGGTCCGCCGTTACGAGGGAGGCCGTCCGCAGCCATGGCAGCTGCAGCTCGACGGCCGTCCGCTCGAGGCACTGCTGGGAGCGATTGTCGGATTTCGTCTCCACATCGAGCGTGTCGACGCGAAGCTGAAATTTTCGCAAAACCGCAGCGCCGAAGATCGCGATCGCGTGATCGCCGCGCTGCGCGGCGAAGGTCATCCGGAGGCGAGCGCGACCGCGGCCTGGATGGAGAGCTACGCGCGGGAGAGCTAAGGACCCTAAGGCGCGGTCGCGCTCAGCATAAACGCATGGCGGCGAAGTCCAGAATCAACTCCGGCTGCTGATAACCGCGCCAGATGACGTAACCGAGCGCGGCGAACAGGACGACGGCGACCAAGCGCCAGGGCCACCGGAGAAGCGCGTCAGGCACGCTGCGGCACTTCCGCACCGTTACCCGCGACGACGCCGAGCTCGCGCATCGTCGCCATCACCGAGCTGAAGTCGGCGGCGGTCCGGACGTTCGCAATCGGCTTCGCCAGGAGGTTGACGGCGCGTCCGCTTACGATCAGCGGCAGATCCTCGGGCAGCTCACCACGCAGCGAGCGTATCTCCTGTCCTGCAATCTTGCCGGAGATGCCGCGATCGAATAGCAGGACGGCGAGGCAAACCCGGTACGCGCGCGCGGCGCCACCGATTTCCTGTGCCGGTACTCCGGCGCCGAGCGTAAGGCAGTTGACGCCCTCGGTGAACAGCAAGAGCTCGAGGATCGCAAGGCCGAGCTGGTTGGGATCGTTCGGAGGTGTCGCGAGCAGGATCTGTCGCGCATCCCGAGTAGGTCGCACCAGCCGCGTGACGTCGCGCAACAGCCGCTGCGCCAGATCGGCGAATCGCAACTCCTGGAAATTCTGCATGTCGCCGCGGACCACGCGTTCATGCACAGCCTCGTTCAATGGAATCAGCGTCTGCTCCAGGAAGCGCCGCAGGCCCTGTCCGACCAGAAGCTTGGACAGATGGTTCTGCAACTCGCCGACGCGATGCTCGCCAAGAAGCTTGACTGCGGTCTCGATCTCGCCGGGCAGCGGCGCCGGATCCTCGATCGCGATGCCGAGCATCGACTGCAATGCCGAGTCGGCGAGCGGCACGACTGCACCGGCGCGCCAGCCTTCCGACAACAGCTGCTTGATCAGCTTGAGCCGCGCTACCTGGTCGGGCGGATAGACGCGGTCGCCAAAGCCGTCGCGCGAGGGATCGGGAAAGCCGTATCGCCGCTGCCACATATAGAGTTGCTCGCGACGAAGTCCGGTGATGCGCACGACCTCGCGGATATGTAGTGCGCTGCGTGTGTCGGCGCTGACGGGTGGAACGACGACCGGGTCGCCCGTGTCGCGCCGACGCGTCGGCGCCTTGATCAAGATGCCCATGAACGGTTCCTTCCGATTCTGTGTGCCACAAGTATAAAGAATTCGCCTGTCCGTTTCAGCTTGGCTCATTTTGCGGCAAGTCTCGCCGCCGCGCGTCAGCCCAGCAGACCTCGCGGCGGCTCGTATTGCCCCATAATGAGCTTTGGCCCATCATCTGGCTTTCGGAACAAGGACTTCCGGCGCAACTCATCGCTTGGTCCCGGCCCGAATGCGGATGACGATTTCTTCCGTGCAAACACCGTGCCGGCGGTAACGCGCCTTTCCCGATGTTCGGATTCGGCAAGACGAGCAAGGAGCCGCTGGCCGACGCGAAAACCGCCGAGCGCTGGCTCGCGTCGTTTCCGCCGAACGATCCGCTGGCGATCCATGGCGCCGTCCTGGCCGGGCTCGGCCGGCTTACCGAACGCGATGCGAAGCGAACGCCCGGGAGGCTCGAAGCAGTGTTTTGCGTCGACCGCTTCGCCGACCCGCTGCGCAAGAATCTGACCGCGCAATACCTGGAACACAGTAACCGGTCGACGCGGGTGGAAAACCAGTTGTGGCAGGCGCTGTTCGACCTGACGCAGGGGTTCCTGTTGTGTTACCAGGCGTTCGCGCGCGAAGTCGCCGATCACGCGCAAAGCAACAAATGGCAGTCGCTGCTGCCAGAGTTGATCGCCCGACAGATCGTGCATCAGGGTCTGGATGCCAAGATCAGGCTGTTCCGCTACGAGCAGTGGATCCCGGCAAAGTGGTCGGACCTGCATTCGCTTTTCCAGATGGCGTGCTCGGCGCAGATTGAGCGGCAGCATGTCGCGGTGCTCCCCGATGGCGGGCTGACCACGATCGAGCAGGAATACTTGCGCGTGCTGGTGCTGCAGCTGATGAACTCGGGCAACCTCACGCCCCGGCATCTCGAGTGGATCGCCGAGCAGCTTTCCGAATGGTGCGCGCCGCTGCGCCTGAATATCGAGTCATCCATTGTGACAAGCTTCTACGTCGACCTCGGCTCGCGCACCGGCCTCAAGCGCCGCAGCCCGCGGCCTCTCGAAGGCCGCGTGCTCTTCCTCGACACAAGACCGCTGCACGCGGTGTTGATGCAGAACGTGGTCATGCTTGATCAGAAAGTTCGTAACAACCCGCTCTCCGACCGCACGCCGCGCCGCGCCGATCAGCTGAATCTCCTCTCCAAGCTCGCGTCGCAGGTCGATCCCGAGTTCAAGCCACTTGCCCGCCGGGGAGAACGAACGAGTGCCGAGGGCAGCGTCGATGCGATCATCGGCTTCGCCAAGATTGCCGCCTTTCTTCGCGATGATGAAATGCAGCCGTTCATCGAAGGCAAGCGGAACCCTAGCACGTTCGGCGAAACCATCGAAATCGCCACGTTCGGCCGCATGCGCAACGAGAACGCGCGCACGATGGAAATGGCCCGTCGGCGCCTCGCCAACTACGCCGCTCCCGGCGGAGCCTGGGATGTCCGCGACGTCTCGCAAACCGGGTTCCGACTGATCGCGCCGATGAGCGTGATCAACGCAGTAACGCTTGGCACGCTCGCGGCGATCCGGCCGGAGGCTCAGCTGCGGTGGACACTGGGCATCGTGCGCCGGATGAAACGGCTCACCACCGAGCGCGCCGAAATCGGTCTCCAGATCATCGCCAATAACCTGGTCGGAGTCGAGCTTACCGAAACCAAGCGCGCCGAGCCCGATTACTCCATCGAGGGCGAGGTGCCGACGGTGAATAGCCGCCGCTTCAATGGTCTTTTTCTATCGTTGAAAAAACGCGACGGCGAGACCGCGGTGCAGACGCTGGTGGTGCCGCCGGGAGAATACCAGCCCGGGAAACGCCTGCACATGAGTGTGGCGCGATCGTCGCAACGCATTGCATTCGGCCGCGTCCTCGAGCAGCATCTGGACTGGGTCTGGGCGACCGTCGAGCCGCTCGTGTCTGCGACGCAGCCCGCCGCGAGCACCTCGCCCTGACCGCTGCAGCCACGTCGATGGCGACCGATCGATACCGGGAGCTCTGCGCCACACACCGCTGGCACGTGCCGCCGGACTTCAACATCGCGCGCGCGGTTTGCGGACGCCATGCCGGCGATGAAGCGCGCGTCGCGCTGCTGTGGGAGGACGAAACCGGCGCGACTGCGCAGTACACCTACCGGGAGTTGCAGCAGCAGGCGAATCGCCTGTCCAACGTCCTTGCGGCGCGAGGTGTCGGCCGGGAGGACAAGGTCGCGATCATGTTGCCGCAGCGGCCGGAAACGGCCATTGCCCACATCGCCTGCTATCAGCTGGGTGCGGTCGCCGTGCCGCTGTCGTTCCTGTTCGGCGCCGACGCGCTCGAGTATAGGCTCGCCAACTCGGATGCCAAGGTTGCGCTCATCGACCCTGCGTCGCTGCCCAATTTGGCGCCGATCCGCGACAAGCTGCCCCTGCTCGCCCATATCCTCGGCGTCGCCGGCGCGCGTGAGTCCTGGACCCAGGATTGGGATGAGGCGCTCGCGATGGCGTCAGATCGCTTCGACGCTGTCGCCACGCGCGCCACCGATCCTGCGCTCCTGATCTACACCAGTGGCACGACCGGACCGCCCAAGGGTGCACTGATGCCGCAGCAGTGTCTCCTCGGCAACCTGCCAGGGTTCGTCTACTCGCACGATATTTTCCCGCAGGACGATGACCTGTTTTGGTCGCCCGCGGACTGGGCGTGGACTGGCGGCCTCATGGATGCACTGCTGCCGACGCTCTACTTCGGGTGCCCCGTCCTCGGCTTTCGCGGGCGGTTCGACCCAGAACGAGCGCTGGCGCTGATGGCGAAGTACCACGTGCGAAACACCTTCCTCTTCCCGACAGCGCTGAAGATGATGATGAAGGCGGTGCCCGAGCCGCGCCTGCGGTTCGACCTCGCGCTGCGCAGCGTGATGAGCGCCGGCGAGGCCGTCGGCACGACGGTATTCACATGGGCGCAGGAGGCGCTCGGAGTGACGATCAACGAAATGTTCGGCCAGACCGAGATGAACTACATCGTCGGCAACTCGCACACGCTCTGGCCCGCGAAGCCCGGGTCGATGGGTCGACCATATCCGGGGCACTGCATAAGCGTCATCGCCGACGACGGCGAGGAAGCGGCGGTTGGCGAACTGGGCGAAGTGGCGGTGAATCGGACGGGATCGGACGGCACGCCAGACCCGGTTTTCTTTCTCGAGTACTTCAAGAACCCTGAAAGCACGGCGAAAAAGTTCGCCGGCGATTGGTGCCGCACCGGCGATCTCGCCCTGAAGGACGGCGACGGCTACCTGTGGTACCAGGGCCGCGCCGACGACATGTTCAAGGCCGCCGGCTACCGCATCGGTCCATCCGAAATCGAGAATTGCCTGGTCAAGCACGCTGCGGTCGCCAATGCCGCGGTCGTCCCGAGTCCCGATGAGACGCGAGGCAACATCGTCAAGGCATTCATCGTGCTGGCGCCCGGACAGATGCCTTCGCGCGCGCTCGAGGAAGACATCCAGCGCCACGTGCGGCAGTTTCTCGCGCCCTACGAGTATCCCAGGGAGATCGAGTTCATCGACGCGCTGCCCATGACGACGACCGGCAAAGTGCAACGGCGCGTGCTGCGCGAGCGCGAGCGCGAACGCAAGATGCGCATGGCAAACGCCTAAAGGAACCCAATGGCGCGCCGCCTTTCCCTGACGCTGCTGCCCGAAGCGATCGCGATCTGCCGCCTCGGGGCCGGGGATCCGATGCCGATGTGGGCGACCGCGGCGCCCTGGTGGTCGATCACGCGCACTCCGGACGAGCTATCGGTGGTCTGCGCGGAATCCTGCGTGCCCGCGGGCATCAGCGCGAGCCGCGGCTGGCTCGCGCTTCGCTTCGCCGGCCCGCTGCCACTCGATCAGACGGGCATCCTCGCGAGCGTGACCGGACCGCTCGCGGCCGCGCATATTTCGGTATTCGCGCTCGCGACCTACGACACGGATTACGTTCTGATCCCGGGGCCGCAACGCGCGGCAGCAATCGACGCACTGGAGCGCGCGGGCCACAGCGTCGGCAGCGCGGGCTACTAAGGAACCTAACCTAACCGGCCTTGCCGGCACCGCCGTTACGGACGCGAAAACCCTCGACGAAACGGCGATGCGTCAGCACCCAGAAGACCGCTGGCGCGACCGTCGGCAGGATCAGCGCCCCGAACTGGTAGGCGAAGGCGATCGCTTCGCGTTGCAAGGGACCGAATCCCGTCTGCGCGGCGACCGACGGCGCGGTGTCGAAAACAACGCGTTTGAGGAATTCCGCGACCAGTCCCCAGGCGACAAGCGGGGCCAGCACGGCGTAGCCCAGGAGAAGCTTGCGCAGCGGATGCGGCTCGCGCGCCGCCAGAACAAGTGCCGCGAGCATCGGCAAACCGAAGCTGTAGAGCAGCGTGTTGACCTCGACCGAGATTACGCCGGTAGCATTCTGTTCGGTCGTGGCGAGCGTCGGCTTGAGGGTCGAAACAATGGTAAGCAGATGTCCCTGCTGCTCGACGCCCTGGATCAGATCGCTAAAGGCGAGCCTGGTTACGCCCTCGGTCAAGAGCGCGATCGGCCACGCGAGAACCGGTCCGGCGAGATACCACACCAGGAATGCCAGCGGCAGCCATGCCGCGACCCGGAGGACGAACCGGCCCGGCGAAGCGTCCTGCATCGCGGCCAAGCTGATCAGGCGGCAGCGGGCGCCGGCATCGCGCGCGGCAGCGTACGCACCCACAGCAGCCAGACAATGAGCACGTCGAGCATGATCAGCGCCTGCCATACGTATTGATGCGCGAAATCGAACGCGTCGAAGCTCCACTGGCCGAGGTAGAACAAGCTGATCACGCGGATGATGTTCAGGCCTTGGACGGCGACGATGCCGATGGTAAGGCCGACGAGCTTGCGTTTCCAGTGCGCAGGGAACGCGAGGATCGCGGCCACGAGCACAATCGTCGCTTCGACGCCGTTGCATCCGGCCTCGATCGACACGGCGAAGCCGTTGCTGCCGCTCTGCAGCACCTTGCCGTCGGCCATCACACCCGGATCGAAAACCTTGACGATACCTGCGCTGATCGCCGCGAGCGTATCGGTCCAGGGCACGACGAACCAGCGCTGCGCCCACGGCGTCAGCTCCGCGCCGAACAGAAGCGCCTGCAGGACGAGAAAACCCAGAAAGAAGCGAACCATCAACCGCGTCCGTCCCGTCTTAAGGAACCTAACCTGTATTGGCCCGTGCGAGCGGCGGATTGCGCGCGAAATACCGCTTGATCCCGGAGCGCATCGATTCGGCGAATTTTCGCTGGTGGCCCTCGTCGCGGAGCTTCTGCTCCTCGTCTGGATTGGAAATGAACGCGGTCTCGACCAGAATCGACGGAATGTCCGGGGCCTTGAGCACCGCGAATCCGGCCTGTTCGACGCTGCCCTTGTGCAGCGCGTTGACCGCGCCGATGCCGTCGAGCACCGAGCGTCCGACACGCAGGCTGTCGCTGATCTGCGCCGTCTGCGACATGTCGAGCATGATCCTCTTGACGATCGGGTCCCTGGCGTCCAGATTAACCCCTCCGATCAGGTCGGACTGGTTCTCGCGCTGCGCCAGCCAGCGCGCGGCGGCGCTCGTCGCTCCGTGCTCCGAGAGCGCGAACACCGACGAGCCGCGGGCGGTCGGTGTCGTGAACGCATCGGCATGGATGGAGATGAACAGGTCCGCCCGGACACGGCGCGCCTTCTCTACACGGACGCCCAGAGGCACGAAATAATCGTCGTCACGGGTGAGCATCGCGCGCATTCCCGGCTCATCGTCGAGCAGCCCCTTCAACTTTCTGGCGATGGCGAGCGTTACATTCTTTTCGTAGGTGCCGCGACGGCCGATCGCTCCCGGGTCTTCGCCGCCATGGCCCGGATCGATCGCAACGACGATGCGCCGCCTCGACGCCGGTTTGCCCGCCGGGCGATCAATTGCTGCGCTTGGCTTATCGGCCGACGATTCCGCGCTTGCCGGTTCCAGCGAACGCTCATTGCGCTCGATTTCGAGCAGCGCCATCAGCGGATCGAGAGGCGTCAGCGGATAGAGGTCGAGCACGACGCGGTGGCCATAATCGCCGACCGGTTTCAGCGCGAAGAGCTGTGGATTGACTTCCGATTTGATGTCGAGCACGACGCGCAGCACGCCCGGCCGGTAAGCAGCGACGCGGATCGCCTGAATGTACGGATCGCCAGGCAGGACGCGCTCCGGCAGCCGCCCGATTTCGGGATTGAGCTCGACGCCTTCCAGATCGAGCACGAGACGCTCGGGATTTTTCATCACCAGCAGCTGATGCGCCATTGGGGCCGGCGTCTCGAGGATGAGCCGCGTGTATTCCTGCGCGGGCCACAGGCGCGCAGATACAACTGTCGCCGCGTCGGCGCGAGCGGCGACGAACCACTGCGCCGCGGGCAACAGCAGCCACCCGCACACGCGCCGTCGCTCGAGCGAGACGCGACTCAGGCCGTCGCGGCGGAGTATGCGGTGAGACATGCCTTACCCGGTTGAGTGCCTGCCTGCAGCATGAGCGTGCGCCCCGATTCGCAGTGCGCGAGAACCGCCGCAACGTCGACTGGCGGCAAGCGTCCGGCGATGCGCTCGGGCCACTCGATCACGCAGATCGCATCGGGCCGAAAATATTCGGCAAAGCCCGTCAAGTCCCATTCGTTGGAGTCTTCGAAACGATAAAAATCAAAATGATAGAAGTATAAGCTCGAAATTGCATAATGCTCAACCAAGGCGTAGCTGGGACTTTTGACCGCGCCAGCCCAGCCCAGCCCGCGCAGCATGCCGCGCACCAACGTCGTCTTACCGGCCCCGAGCTCGCCGGAAAGCGTAACGACCATGCCGCCGCGAAGTCCCGGCGCAAGCGTCATACCGGCTCGCAGAGTGGATTCCGCGTCCGGCAGATAGCGTTGCAACGCTTCTATAATCGTGGCGTCTTTCATTGTGAAGCTCGCGGTACGTGCCCGCCATGGCTGCCACATCGTCCACTCGGCAAGTCGATCTCGCAGCGCTTGCGCGCGATATTCGCGGCTGGGGCATAGAGCTCGGCTTTGCCGAGATCGGTATCGCCGATACCGGGCTTGCCGCGGAAGAAGCACGATTGTCAGCGTGGCTTGCCGCGGGCCGTCATGGCGAAATGGATTATATGGCACGTCATGGCGTGCGCCGGGCGCGGCCGGCCGATCTCGTGCCCGGCACCATTCGGGTGATCAGCGCGCGCCTCGACTATCAGCCGCCGAAGGCGCGCGACGCGGCCGCGGTGCTCGCCGACTCGCGCCGAGCCTACATCTCGCGCTACGCTCTCGGACGCGACTATCACCGCGTCCTTCGCGGCAAGCTGCAGCAGCTTGCCGATCGCATCACTACCGCCGTCGGCAGCTTCCGCTATCGCGTCTTCACCGACAGCGCGCCGGTGCTAGAAGTTGCTCTCGCGGCCAAGGCCGGGCTCGGCTGGCGCGGCAAGCATACCCTGCTGCTCACGCGCCACGCCGGCTCGTACTTTTTCTTGGGCGAGATCTACACCGATCTGCCGCTGCCAATCTCAGCCGCGGCGAGCGAGCACTGCGGCAGCTGCCGCGCCTGTATCGACGTGTGCCCAACGGGTGCCATCGTCGCGCCTTATGAGCTCGACGCGCGACGGTGCATTTCCTACCTCACCATCGAGCTCAAGGGAAGCATACCCGAGGCCTTGCGTCCTCTGATCGGAAATCGTGTCTACGGCTGTGACGACTGCCAGCTGGTGTGCCCGTGGAACAAATACGCGCAAGCGAGCGGAGATCCTGACTTTGCGGTGCGGAATGGTTTGGACGACACCGATCTGGTCGCGCTGTTCGCGTGGACCGCGGATGAATTCGCCACGCGCATGGAGGGCAGCGCGATCCGGCGCATCGGCTACGAGCGCTGGCTGCGCAATCTGGCCGTGGGGCTGGGCAACGCGGACTACGACGAGGACGTCGTCGCGGCGCTCGCGGCACGCGCCGACGACCCCTCAGCGCTGGTGCGTGAGCACGTCGCCTGGGCACTGGCGCGCCAGCGATCGAAGTCACGCGCGCATTAGGCGTGATGCTGCGACGGACGTCCCTCGCGCGGTCTCTGGGAACCTTAACGGATGAGCTGGTTCATGGAGACTATGGGCAGCATCACGGCGAGCACGAGCACGAGGACGATGCCGCCCATGACGATAATCAGTACCGGCTGCACGAGCGCGGCTAACCAGGTCAGCCTTCGTTCAACGTCGGCATCCTGCTCGCGCGCCGCGCGCTCGAGCATTGCCGGGAGCTGCCCGCTTTGCTCTCCGTTGGCGACGAGGTGCACGAGCAGCGGCGGAAACACCCGCTCGCTCGCGAGGGCACGCGCAAGCGATACGCCTTGTCGCACATGCGCGGCAGCGGCATGCGCTGCGGTGCGGATCGGGCGCGCCCAGATGACGCCCGCAGCCGTGTCAAGCGCGCGCATGAGCGGCGCCCCGCTTCCGGTAAGGATCGAGAGCGTGCTGGCGAAGCGCGCGGTGTCGAGGCCCGAGAGCACGCGGCCGACGACGGGCGTCGCGAGCAGCAGCGCATGCCAGCGCTCGCGCCAGCGCTCACGCCGCAGCAACAGCGCTGCCGCGATGACGATTGCCGCGAGCAAACCCAGCCAGTACCAGCCGGTGGCGCGTAGGAAATCGCTGGTGGTGATCAGCGCGCGCGTGAGCCACGGCAGCGTTTGCCGGCTCTGTTGATAGACGGCAACGATTTGCGGTACGACGTAGAGCATCAGCGTCGCGATGACGCAGAGCGCAATCACCGTCACCAGCGCGGGATAGATCAGCGCCATGGCGAATTTCTGTCGCAGCGCCTGCCGCGCTTCGAGGTAGTCCGCCAGCCGCGACAGGACGCCGCCCAGCTGACCGCTCTCGGCACCGACCGCGACCAGGCCGCGATAGAGCTCGGAGAACGTCCGGGGGAACCGCGACAACGCACCCGAAAACGATTCGCCCGCCGCGACCTGCTCGCGCACCGCGCCGAGCACGCGCACGGCGCCGGGATGATCCGCCTGCTCGGCAACTGCACCGAGTGCCTGGTCGAGCGGCATACCCGATGCGACCAAAGTCGCGAGTTGACGCGTCGTCAGCGCCAGGATGGCCGGCGCAAGCCGAGTGGCGTCGGCCTTGGGGGCAAACGGCCTGGCGGCAGCCTCGACCGCCGTCGGAAACAGCCCGTCGCCGCGCAGCAAGTCGCGCGCCGCGCGCGCCGACGCGGCGTCCAGCAGTCCTCTGCGGGGCCGCCCCGTTGCGTCGACGGCTTCGTAGCGGAACGCGGGCATTACCGCCGTGGCTTCGTCAACGGGCGAAGCCGCGCAAAGGAGCGCGCAGCAGGAACTGGCTGGGCTTGGCGAGCATTAGGTTCACGAGATCGTCGAGCGCCTTCGTGTCCAATGCCGGCGTCTCGAAATCGAGGATCACCGGCTCGAAGCGGTCGACGTTGCGCAGCGTGGCCACGATGCGCCCATTCTCGAAATCCGGATCGAAGCGCACTTCGCAGCGCAGGCCCGGCGCAATCCGGATGACGTTGCACGTCGCGCCGCTCTGCACCGTGGAATCGGTGTCGCAGGAAAATTCGATGTTGGCGTGGACGAGTGCGCGCTCGACCTCAGCCGAGCGGCGGATCGCGATGCGCAGCGGGGGCGGCGATGGACCGGCGAGGCTGTAGTAGACGACGACGTAGTCGTACACGTCGCGGTCCTGCAGGCGCTGTTTGCGGAACATCACCGACGCACGCTCGAGATGCAAGCCTTCGTAGCGCACGATGTGCGGCAGCTCGAAAGAACGTTCGACTGGCGGAGAGATCACCTGCAGCAGCTTGCAGGCTTCGTCGAAATATTGGAACACATGGTGCATGCGCTGGTCGATGCGATCGACTACTTCGCGCGAAAGCTTGAGCTGCTGCACTCGTTTTGCCGCGACTGCGTCGGCTTGCGCGCGCAGCTGCTCGAGCAGAAAGGACTTCGGCGACTTCGCCATCGGTCGCCTTCAGGCGGCAGTGCCGGCGACGCGAAGCAGCTCCGCGAGCGAGGTCGTTCCATCGGCGAGCCAGCGGGCGCCATCGACGAGCAAGCTGCGCGCGCCGGCGCGCGCGCACGCGTCGCGCAGCGCGGGCTCGCTCGTTCGATCGTGGATGAGCCGCCGCAAGCGATCGTCGATGAGCACCAGCTCGTAGATGCCGGTGCGCCCGCGATAGCCCGAGCTGCCGCATGCCGCGCAACCGACCGCGCTCCAGAGCGGCTGCCCGCACGGCAAGCCGAGCTGCTCGAGCATTGCAGCTTCACCGGGCGTCGGCTGCGCCGCCGCGCGGCATTCGCGACACAGGCAGCGCACGAGCCGCTGTGCGAGCACGCCAAGCAGGCTGGAGGCGAGCAGATACGGCTCGACGCCCATGTCGGCAAGTCGTGTGACCGCGCTGACGGCATCGTTGGTATGCAGCGTCGCCAGGACGAGATGTCCGGTCAGGCTCGCCTGCACGGCGATCTGTGCGGTCTCGAGATCGCGGATCTCGCCGATCATGATGATGTCCGGATCCTGGCGCAGGATCGAGCGCAGCGAGCGCGCGAAGTCGAGCTCGATCTTGGGGTGGACCTGTGTCTGCGCGACGCCGTCCAATGCAAACTCGATTGGATCCTCGACGGTCATCACATTCAAACTGCCGCGGTCGAGGCGCGACATCGCCGCGTACAGCGTCGTGGTCTTCCCCGAGCCAGTCGGGCCGGTCACGAGCACGATACCGTGCGGCTCGCGGATTAACCGGTCGATCGCTCCCAGCGTCGCTTCGCTCATGCCCAGGGCAGCGAGGTCGAGGCGCGCAGTGTCCTTGTCGAGAAGGCGCAGCACGACGCGCTCACCGGGCCCGGTCGGCAGCGTCGACACGCGCACGTCGACGCTCTTGTCGCCGAGCTTCAACGCCATGCGCCCGTCCTGCGGCAAGCGCTTTTCGGCGATGTCGAGGCTCGCCATCACCTTGAGGCGCGATACCAGTGCCGCGTGCAGCGCGCGCGGCGGCTCGATGACGTCTCGCAACACACCGTCGACGCGAAAGCGCACGACCGACCGTCCTTCGTAGGGTTCGAAGTGAATATCGGACGCCTGCTCGCGCAACGCCTGCAGCAGGAGCGCGTTGATCATCCGGATTACCGGCGCGTCGGAGGTCGGGCCGAGAAGATCCTCCGCTTTCGGGATGTCCTGCAGGAGCCGCGCGAGGTCGGTGTCGCGGGAAAAATCCTCGGTGAACTGCGCTACCGGCGAGGCCTGGTTGTAGGCATTGGCGAGTTCCGCCGCAAAACGCTCGGCGTTGACCGTCGTCGTCTTCAACGGTCGCTGCAGCACTCGCTTGAGCTCGGCGATGCCTTCGAGCGAGGCGTCTCTCCGCGCGAGCACCAGAACCGCGTCGCCGTCATCGCGGAGCGCGAGCACGCCGTGAGTGCGCGCAAAGGCGTACGGGATGCGCTGCGTCGGGCTGCGCACCGCCGCTGCGCTTGGCTCGGGACCGGGAACGGGGACCGGCATCGCAGGCGCTGTTATGGCTTGGTTTGCGGCCCGCCCTGCGGCGCGCCGGCGGCGCCGGAAGGCGGGGGCAACGGCGGCAGCACCGGCACATTGGGATCGGGCCAGAGGGGCCGTTCCAGAGGCTTGAGCCGCTGCTGCTCGCCCATCAGGTATTCGTAGCGGTCGGCCGTGAGTGAGTTGGTCGCCGCCCCCGAGCGAACGACCGTGGGCTTCAGAAAAACCATCAGATTGGTCTTGATTCGCTGCCGGTTGTCGTAGCGGAACAGCGCGCCGGCCACCGGGATGTCGCCGACTACGGGCACCTTGCTCGAGCCGTCCGTAAGGCTGTCCTGGATCAGGCCGCCGAGCACGACGATCTGGCCGTCGTCGACGACCACCGTCGATTCGAGCGAGCGTTTGTTGGTGATGATCCCGGCCGGGTTGCTGGTGTCCTGAACCCGCGAAACCTCTTCGTAGATCGCGAGCCTCACGCTGCCGCCTTCCGTGATCTGCGGCTTCACGGTCAGGATCAGGCCCACATCTTTGCGCTCGATCGTCTGAAACGGGGTGACGGTCGTCGTCGAGCCGGTTTGTGCGTATTGTCCGGTGATGAACGGCACGTTCTGCGCGACGATGATCCTGGCTTGCTCGTTGTCGAGGGTCAGCAGATTCGGCGTCGACAGGATGTTCGCGCTGTTGTCGGTCTGGAGCGCGCGGGCAAGCAGCGCGAGATTGGTAATGACACCGATGCCGGGAATCGAGATCGTGCCGCGAATGATGCCGAGATTAAGCCCCTGCCCGACCGAGCCCAGATTGACCTGCGCGTCAAGGATGTTGCCGCCGCTGCCGCGCGTCGTGAAATTGGTCCCGCCGCCGACCTGCGTCGAATTGCTGTCGAACTTGTTGGGATCGAGCAGGTTCCACTGAATGCCGAACTCTGCCGCCTTGTCGGCGGTCACTTCGACCACGAGCGCTTCGATGTAGACCTGCGCGCGGCGGATATCGAGCTTCTCGACGACGGCGCGAATGTTGTTGTATACGGGCTCGGGCGCCATGATGAGCAGGGCGTTGTTCGCGGTGTCCGCCTGGATAGTCGCCCCGCCGGCCGTAAACCCGGCTCCCCCGCCGCTGGCGACCGAGGCCGTAATCTGCGGCGAGGCAGCCGGCGCCGCGGCCGGTGTCGCCACGGCGCTCACGTTCAACGACGCAGTCGGCGTCAGGGCAAGCGTGCTCTGGCCGCCCGTTGCATCGCTTCCACCGGACAGCAACGCCCGCAGGGTCTGTGCGACCCGGAGCGCCTCGGCGTTCTTCAAGTAGATGATGAAAATGTTGCCGCCGGCGCGGCCGGGCGCGTCCAGCTGCTCGATGAGCGT
>DASWDF010000317.1:0-9731 GCA_036395475.1 Casimicrobiaceae bacterium | reverse complement strand
TTCGCGCATGGCCGGACGCCGCATCGTCGCGATGGTGCACGAAGATCTGCGCATGTCGAAGATACTGACCCGCGACGCGTTCGAGAACGCGATCATCGTGAACGGCGCGATCGGGGGCTCGACCAATGCCGTCGTGCACCTGCTCGCAGTCGCCGGCCGCATCGGAGTTACGCTATCGCTGGACGACTGGGATCGCCTCGGCCGCGACATGCCCTGCCTCGTCAACCTGATGCCGTCGGGCAAATATCTGATGGAGGATTTCTACTATGCCGGCGGTCTGCCGGTGGTGATCAGGGAGATCGGCAAGTACATCCACAAGAAGGCGCTGACCGTCAATGGCCGGACGATCTGGGACAACGTCAGGGACGCAGTCAATTACAACGAGGCAGTGATCACGCCGCTCACAAAGCCCTTCAAGCCGCACGGCGGCATCGCCGTGTTGCGCGGCAATCTGTCCCCGCGGGGTGCGGTGCTCAAGCCTTCCGCCGCGACGCCGAGACTCATGAGGCACAAGGGCCGCGCCGTCGTATTCGAGGACATCGACGATCTCCATCGGCGCATCGACGATCCGCAACTCGACGTCGACGCCGATTCTGTCCTGGTGCTGAAGAACTGCGGACCGAAGGGCTACCCGGGCTTTCCGGAAGTCGGCAATTTCGCGCTGCCGGCGAAGCTCTTGAAGAAGGGCGTCACCGACATGGTGCGCATTTCGGACGCGCGAATGTCCGGCACCGCGTATGGCACGGTCGTTCTCCATACCGCACCCGAGGCGGCGGCAGGTGGGCCTCTGGCGCTGGTAAGAAACGGCGACTTGATCGAGCTTGACGTGGCGAAGCGGAAGCTCCTGCTGCATGTCTCCGAGCAGGAGCTTGCGCGGCGGCGGAGGCTCTGGAAGCCGGGCAAACCGCACTCGGATCGCGGTTGGGTGAAACTCTACTGCAATACCGTATTACAGGCCGACGAAGGCGTCGACCTCGATTTCCTGGTCGGCAGGTCCGGCGCGAAGGTCGGCAGGGAAAGTCACTAGCGAGCGTTGTACAAGCCCGTTCGCCCTGAGCCTGTCGAAGGGCGGCGGGCACCAGACTCGTTCCACTGGGTAATGGCGGCTCAGCGCAGGATAGGCGAGAGGTCGATTACCACCAACCGTGCACAACCGACGGCTCGCGTTCGAGCTCGCGCATCCGGTATTCGAGATCGCAGTGGTCGCTTGACTGCGCGAGATACGCCTCGCGGCGCATGCGATCACTTTCGGCGATTCCAGAGGTCACCCAGTCGAAAAAACGAGCAATATATTTCATAACACTCCTTTGCGTTGTCGAGCGGCGCGCAAAGCCGCGGCTAGCAGCCGGCGCGACCGCGCGTAACTGCCGCCCATCCACTCGTCGTCGAGATCTGGCGATTCCCGCGCGGTGCGCGCATCATCGCGCGCGAACGTCCTCTCCACGCAGCGCGCCAGCCACGAACGCCGCGCGCCCTGTTCCGCAACCGACGACAGCGGAGGGCTGCCCAGACCGTACGCGGTCAAGGCCGCCAACAAATCAGGCACCGGAACTTCCTGTATCTGACGCCGTTTTTCAGCCATCGCATCCCCTTCACTGCATTGCATATAAGAGAAGCTAAGGACTCGCGCATTGAAAATCCAATCGCTTGTTTGAATCGCGGCAATCAGTTGAAGTGATTACGCGTAACTCATTGTTGCAGCGTCCATTTGCTACAATGTAGGCGTTGATGGATTTCAATCGCCTCCGAAGTTTCGCTGCCGTCGCCGAAGCGGGCCATCTGACTCGGGCGGCGGAGAAGCTGCATATCAGCCAGCCGGCGTTGTCCGCGCAGATCAAGGCGCTCGAAGACGAGCTCGACCTTGCGCTGTTCGAGCGCACATCGACGGGGATGACGCTGACCGCCGCCGGCAAGCGTCTGCTGGCCGAAGCGGACAAGATCCTCGCCGCGAGCCAGACGTTCGAGGCCGAAGCGCGTGCGTTAAAGGGCGGCGTTTCAGGCAAGGCGCGCGTCGGCACGCTTTCCGACCCCGCGTTCATCCGCCTCGGCGAGTTCATGGCGGCTGCGTTTGAGCGCTACCCGCTGCTCGAGATCGATTTCCAGCACGAGATCACCGGCGTGGCCATGCAGCGCGTGCGCGACGGGTCGCTGGAGGCGAGCTTTTACTACGGCCACATGCCTTATCCCCAGCTTGCCGGCGTTGCATTGCGTGAGCTCGCGTATCGCATTGCCGCGCCCGCGGCATGGCGCGATCGCGTGGAGTGCGCGGGTTGGCCGGAGATCGGCGAGCTGCCGTGGATCATGCCGCCGCCGGTAAGCACGCATCACCAGTTTGCGGCTGCCATGTTCCGCGAGCACGGCATCGAGCCGTCCAAGCTGATCGGCGCCGACGACGAGGCAGTCGTCAGCTCGCTGGTGGCCTCCGGCGTCGGCGTGGCGCTGATGCGCGAGGACGTCGCGCTGACAAAAGCACAGGCGGGCGAGGTCTGCCTGTGGCAGGATACGCGGATCGACACGACGCTCCGGTTCATCTATCTTCGCTCGCGCGAGCACGATCCGATCGTCCGGGCGTTGCTCGACGTGGTCAAGGCGTCTTGGCAGGTCCGGCGCGACGCCGGTAAGCCCGCGCGCCGCAAGATGTTGCGCGAGGGAAGCAATCGATCGGCGGCGAACATCGCGCCGAAGGAGTCGCCGTCATGACAAGGTCCACGCTCTCTCTCGCGCCGCATCTCTTGATCGTGCTCGTCGCCTTGCTGACCGCCGCGCCATGGGTCGCCCACGCCGACGAAGTCCCGCTGCTGCGCCAAGGCTTGTGGGAATATCAGCGCAGCGCGGGCGTGAACAAGTTTGCCGCCACGGAATGCATCGACCCAAGCGAAGACCTGCGGCGCCAGCACACGGCGCTGGAGAAGATGGGCTGCAAGCTTTCGCCGGCGCTGCGAGCGGGGTCTACCTACACCTATACGGCCGAATGCAGCGTCAAGTTGCCGTCGGGCGCCGTGACCTTCAGCACGACCTCGGTCCTCACGGCCGAGAGTGACATCGCGTATCGGATCGAGAATCGCCTGACGAGCCAGAGCGGGACGACCAACGAGTCGATCACCGCCCAGCGAGTAGCAGATTGCGCCAACTAGACGCGGGCGCGCGTAAAGACGCTGCCGCGCAAGCAGTGGCGCCTCATGCCTTCGACTATCTCAACCCGGCGCTGCCCGCGGGCCTGCGGCGCGTCGCCATGCACGTCGTCGATGCCTCACCCGAAACGCTGCAGGGCTATGGCGAGCTCGTCGATGATCCGCAACGGTGCACGATCGAGATCGTGCGTTGGCCCTCACAGGGCTGGCGGCCGGTCGACACGGATACCGGCGACCAGGGCGGCACGGTCGAAGGCGTGTTTATCAGCGAATGGCGGGGCGACATCTTGTTCGGCCGCAACGACGCGGTCGGCGGCGAGTACATCCTGGCGTACGCGACCGAGCCGCTCGCCGCCGACGTGACTCACCGGCGCGACCCGCAGCGGATCCTCCTCTGGCACGCGAATTACCATCCGGACGGAGGCCAGCTTTTCTTCCCGCTCGCTGCGGCACCGTTCGTCGTGCCGCTCGCGCTGCCCGGCGACGACGTCAGGCCGGAGAGCTTCGTGTGCTTTCGCTTCGACGGCAGCAAGGGACTCTATCTGCATCCGAACATCTGGCACGAAGGCGTATTCGGCGTCTCCGGAACGCAGCGCTTTTTCGACAAGCAGGGAGCCGTCCATGCCCGCGTATCGGTCGACTTCGCGCGCGAATTCGGCTGCCTGCTCGAAGCGCCGCTGTAGCCCGGGCTGAGGCGAAGCCGAAGCCCGGGGCGGCGTCACGCTTGTTCGCGCCTCCCGGGCATCGCGCTAAAGCGCTCAGCCCAGGCTACGCGGCTACGCTTGTATTTCGACCTCGGCTTCGATCTCGACCGGCATGTTGAACGGCAGCTCCGCCATGCCGACCGCGGATCGGGAATGTTTGCCGGCGTCGTGCCCGTAGAGCTCCAGAATCAGATCCGAACAGCCGTTGATGACCGCGGGCTGCTGCGTGAATCCCGGCGCGGAGGCGACCATGCCGAACACGCGCATCCAGGCCCGCACGCGGTCGAGGTCGCCCAGCTCGCGCTTGAGGCTCCCCAGGATCGACAGTGCGGTGAGGCGCGCGGCACGATATCCCTCCTCGACGCCAAGCTCGCGCCCGAGCTTGCCCAGCGGCAGCGCGAGCGAGCCGTCGGGATTCTGCGGTCCGTGGCCCGACACCAGTGCACGGTTGCCGCGCACGCACACGAACGCGAACGGCAGGCGCACCCCGGGCGGCGGTGTCACCGGCCGCGGCAGCGCAAGCCCGAGTTGCTGCAGACGGGCCTCGATTTCCATCGCGCGAGCGGCTGTCAGGCCGGCTTTTCGGCCGCCTTGGCCGGGGCGTGCTTGAGGTGCGCCTCTTCCTCGAGCTCCTCTTCGACGTCGCGGCGCAAGCCCCGCTCCATCTGCTGGTGGTCGAGCTCCCTTTCCCACTTCGACACGACGATGGTCGCCACACCGTTGCCGATCAGGTTGGTGAGCGCGCGCGCCTCGGACATGAAGCGGTCGATGCCGAGGATGAGCGCGAGGCCCGCGACGGGAATCGTCGGCACTGAGGACAGCGTGGCCGCGAGCACAATGAAGCCGCTGCCGGTGACGCCCGAGGCCCCCTTCGACGTCAACAGCAGCACGGCGAGGATTGTCAGTTGCTGAAACAGGCTGAGCTCGGTGTTGGTTGCCTGCGCGATGAACACCGCCGCCATCGTCAGATAGATCGATGTTCCATCCAGGTTGAACGAATAGCCTGCGGGGATCACCAGCCCGACCACCGATTTCGAGCAGCCAAGCTTTTCCATTTTGGCCATCATGCGCGGCAGCACCGATTCCGACGAGGAAGTACCGAGCACGATCAGCAGTTCTTCCTTGATGTACACGATGAAGCGAATAATGGAAAAGCCGACCCAGCGTGCGATGAGGCCGAGCACGACCAGAATGAACAGCAGGCAGGTGAGATAGAAGCTTCCCATCAATTTGGCGAGCGGCACCAGCGACGCGAGGCCGTACTTGCCGATGGTGAATGCCATCGCGCCGAAGGCGCCGATCGGCGCCGCGCGCATGATGAAGCCGACGACGATGAAAAGCGCGTGCGCGAACTCGTCGATGAAGCGCACGACCGGTTTGCCCTTCTGCCCGGCCGAGGCCAGCGCGAGGCCGAACAGCACCGAGAACAGCAGCACTTGCAGGATCTCACCCCTGGCAAAGGCGTCGATGACCGTATTCGGGATCACGTTCATGAGAAAGTCGACGGTACTCTGCGACTTGGCCGCGGTCGTATAACTCGCGATGTTCTTGGTATCGATGCTTGCCGGATCGGCATTGAAGCCGACGCCGGGCTGGAGGGTGTTGACCACGATGAGGCCGATGATCAACGCGAGCGTGCTCACGACCTCGAAGTAGATGAGCGCCTTGCCGCCGACGCGGCCGACCTTCTTCATATCCTCCATGCCGGCGATGCCGGCAACGACGGTGCAGAAGATGATCGGGGCAATGATCATCTTGATGAGCTTGATGAACGCATCGCCGAGCGGTTTCATCGCTTCGCCGGTGGCGGGCCAGAAGTGACCGAGGATGATGCCGCAGACGATCGCGAAGAGCACCTGCGCGTAGAGATGCTTGTAGAGCGGTTTTTTCATGACGTTTCCCCCGGGTTGCCGGCGTTTGGCTGCCGACGCGCTGCACGGCCGGCAACGGCCGGACGATCATGCGGTCGCTAGTTTAACGCGGCGGGCCCGTCCGGGCTCGCGCCGCTAAAACTTGCCGTATTTGTTGTAGGCCGCGACAGGGTCCATCCCGTCGATCAGCGCGCGGCGCATGTCGCTTTCGGTGGCAACGACCTCCTCGGTCCGGGCGATGACCTCGCCGGCAATCGCGGCCGGAACAACGACGACGCCGTCGCGGTCGCCAAGCACGTAATCTCCGGTCGCGACGGTGACTGCGCCGATCGTTACCGGCTCGCCGAATCGATCCGGCACCCAGCGCGCGACGATATCCGCAGGCGTGAGAAATGCACAGAACACCGGGAAGCCCTGTTCGATCACGAGCTCGGTATCGCGCGAGCCGCCGTCCACGATGAAGCCGAGGATGCTTCGCGCCTTGAGCGTATGCGCCGACAGCTCGCCCATCAGCGCGACCTCGTGGTTGTTCGGCTGGCAGACGATCACGTGTTGCGCAGGCGCTTTTGCGAGAAGAGTGCACCAGGCCAGCAACGTGTCGTGACGCGTCTTCGTGCGATCGAGATGCCCTGCGACCGTCCATGCCGGCCCGGCGAGCTTCATTCCCGGCGCGATAGACTTGATAGCGGGAGGCAGGACGACGTCCTCGTAGCCCATCATTCGCAGCACGTCGTGCACCGCGCCGGTGTAGCAGCGCGCCAGCCGCGCGGTGAGCTCGTCCATGGTGCTTTGCTCAGGCGAACAGATCGAGCTGACCGCCCGCGGCCGGCCCTTTGGGCGGGCGGAAACGCGTCGTATCCAGACGCAGCGTGCGATCCCCGTTTAGCCCAAGCCGTTTGCATGCAAGCTCGAAGCGCTTGGCGATCAGCTCGGCAAACAGTCCCTGCCCGCGCATGCGCGAGCCGAACGCGGGATCGTTGTCGCGGCCGCCGCGCATCTGCTGCACCAGGCTCATCACGTGTTCGGCGCGCAGCGGGTAATGCTGCGCGAGCCAGTCGCGGAAGAGGTCTTTCACCTCGTACGGCAGCCGCAGCATGATCCACGTGGCGGAACGTGCGCCGTGCGCCGCCGCCGCTTCGAGAATCCCTTCCAGATCCTTGTCGGTGAGCTGCGGAATCACCGGCGCGACGCTGACGCCGACGGGCACCCCCGCATCGGAGAGCGCTTTGATCATCTCCAGCCGCCGCTGCGGCGAAGGCGCGCGCGGGTCGAGCTTGCGCGCGAGCTCGCGGTCGAGCATTGCAATAGAGACATAAGCACGCGCTAGGTTCTTGGCCGCCATCGGCGCGAGCAGATCGAGGTCGCGCAGGATGAGCACGCCCTTGGTCGTGATCGTCAGCGGATGCTCGCACTCGGCGAGCACTTCGATGATCTCTCGCGTGACCTTCCACTCGCGCTCGATCGGCTGATAGGGGTCGGTGTTGGTGCCGAGTGCAATCGGCTCGCAGCGGTAGCCGGGACGCGAGAGCTCGGCGCGCAGCAGGGCGGCGGCGTTCGGCTTGGCGAAGAGCTTGGTCTCGAAGTCGAGCCCGGGCGAGAGATCGAGATACGCGTGCGAGGGCCGCGCATAGCAATAAATACAACCGTGCTCGCAACCCTGGTAGGGATTGATGGACTGCGTGAACGGAATGTCGGGCGAATCGTTGCGGGCGATGATCGTTCGCGCCTTCTGGATCGACACCGCCGTCTTGAGCGGCGGCGGCTCGTCGTCGCTTGGAGTGCCCGCCGGCGGCGTCCAGCCATCATCGACCGCTTCGCGCGCGTCGCGGCGAAAGCGGTTGGCGGGATTGAAGGTCGCGCCGCGGCCCTTGTGTGCGTGCGGCGGTGCTGCTGCCATCGAGGGGGTTCTCGCTAGGTCCTATCCCACCAGCTTCGCGTCCATCGAAATATTGGCGTTGAGCACGCGCGATACCGGACAGTTGGCCTTGGCGTTTCCGGCGACCTCGGCGAACTTGGCCGCATCGATCTTGGGCACCCGCGCCCGCGTCGTCAGGTGAATCGAGGTGATCGTCCAGGCGCCGTTGACTTGATCCATCGTCAGCGCGGCCTCGGTGTCGATCGCGTCCGCCGTAAAGCCGGCGTTGTTGAGCATGAACGAAAGGGCCATCGTGAAGCAGCCCGCGTGCGCCGCGGCGATCAGCTCCTCGGGATTGGTTCCCTTGCCGTCGCCGAAGCGGGCGACGAATGAGAACGGCGTGTCCTTGAGCGTACCGCTCTGGGTCGCAATCGTTCCCGCGCCTTCCTTCGCGGTGCCCTGCCAGCGGGCGGAGGCTTTGCGCTGCATCTTGATCTCCTTGAGTGGTTGCCCTTCTGAACGCGCAGTTTAGGCCCACGCGAGCGTCGCGCCAAGTGGCGTCGGCCTCGCTGACGTCGTCGACATCGCAGACGGTGCCGCCGATGCGCTACCATAGACAGCGAGAAGCGCCGGCGGAAGCGCCGCACTTGTCGCGCCGACGAGACCCATGCCCAAGACGACCCGCTTCGACACGCTCGCGTTGCACGCCGGCGCGCGGCCCGATCCTGCGACCGGCGCGCGCGCTACGCCGATCTACCAGTCCGCTTCATTCGTGTTCCGCGACAGCGATCACGCTGCGGCGCTGTTCAACATGGAGCGTGCGGGCCACGTCTACTCGCGCATCTCCAACCCTACCTGTGCGGTGCTCGAGGAGCGCATCAGCGCGCTCGAAGACGGCGTGGGCGCGATCGCCGTGGCGAGCGGGCAGGCCGCGCTGCATCTTGCCATCGTGACGCTGATGGGGGCGAGCTCGCACATCGTCGCGTCGCGCTCGCTCTACGGCGGGTCGCATAATCTGCTCGACTTCACTCTGCCCCGGTTCGGCATCGAGACGACGTTCGTCGACCCGCGCGACCTCGACGCCTGGCGCGCCGCGCTCCGCCCGAATACGCGCCTGCTGTTCGGCGAAACGCTGGGCAACCCGGGGCTCGAGGTGCTCGATATCCCGCGCGTGGCAGAGCTCGCGCACGAGCACGGCCTGCCTCTGCTCGTCGACTCGACATTCACGACGCCGTACCTGATGCGGCCGTTCGAGCACGGCGCCGACCTCGTCTATCACTCGGCGACCAAATTTCTCTCTGGTCACGGCGTGGTCATCGGCGGACTGCTCGTCGACGGCGGGCGGTTCGACTGGAGCGAGTCGGGCAAGAGCGCCGGCAAATTTCCCACGCTCACCGAGCCCTACGCCGGCTTTCACGACATGGTGTTCGCCGACGAATCGACCACCGCCGCGTTTCTGCTGCGGGCGCGGCGCGAGGGCATCCGCGATTTCGGCGCGTGCATGGCGCCGATGACTGCTTTCCAGATCCTGCAGGGCATCGAGACGCTGCCATTGCGCATGCAACGCCATGTCGACAACACGCGCAGGATCGTCGCGTTTCTTGCCGCGCACGAGATGGTCGAGTCCGTCGGCTATCCCGAGTTGCCTGAGCATTCCGACCGCGCGCTCGCGCAAGCGCTGCTGCCGCGCGGCTGCGGCGCGGTGTTCAGCTTCTCGATCCGGGGCACGCGCGAGCAGGGTCGCAAGTTCATCGAATCGCTCAAGATTTTCTCGCATCTCGCCAACGTCGGGGATGCCAAGTCGCTGGTCATTCATCCGGCTTCGACGACGCACTTCCGCGTGTCGGCCGAGGATCTCGCTGCCGCCGGAATCACCGAAGGCACGATCCGGCTTTCGGTAGGGCTCGAAGACGCCGACGATCTCATCGAAGACCTGAGCCGGGCGCTTTACGCCGCGGGCAAGAGTTAATGCGTTGCGACGTCGGCGGGCGTTGCGTCTACGCCTACACCGGGTCGCGGGGTTTCGATCCCGCGCTGCCGACGGTCGTGTTCGTGCACGGAGCCGCGCATGACCACAGCGTGTGGGCCCTGCAGTCGCGGTATTTCGCGCACCATCGTCGCAACGTGCTCGCGGTCGATCTCCCCGGTCACGGCCGGAGCGGCGGCGAGC
>DASWDF010000316.1:0-7815 GCA_036395475.1 Casimicrobiaceae bacterium | reverse complement strand
GCGCGTCGCCCGCGGTCGCGCCTCACCAACGCGCGATCCCCGCGCGCGCCAGTTGAGCGCAAGCCACAACGCGATCCCCAACCCCGCGAGCGAATACCACTGCAGCATGTAGCTCCGGTGTTGTTCGATCCCGAAATCCGGCGGCGGCCAGTCGCGGACCAGGCCGTCGTCGGCATCGCCGGTTTGTTCGATTATGAACGGCAGCAACGGTAACCCGGTGGCTGCCGCGATGCGGTCGATGTCGAGGTTTTGCCGGACCGGACTCGGCCCCGCGTCCATCTTGAGTTCCAGATAATGCGCCGGCGGCAGGTTGATCCGGCCCTCGATACCGATCGGTCCCGCGCGCGGCGGCACCCGCGGCAATTCGGAGCGATACGGCCCTTGCGCGATCCATCCGCGGTCGACGAGCACATAGCGCTCTCCGCCGTCGAGTTTGAGCGGGGTCACGACGTCAAATCCCGGGCGGCCCGCGTGGACCTTGTTGTCGATCAGAATCTGCCGCCGGCCGTCGAACTCGCCGTACGCGCGAACCGGCCGAAAGCGCCACGCCGCCGCATCGGCCGAGGCCGCTGTCAATTCAAGCGGTGGCTGGTGCGCGGCAAGTTCGTATTGTTCGCGCAGCGCTTGTTTCTCCGCGCTGCGGTGCCGCTGCCAATTGCCCAGGCCCACCGTCGCCGCGAGAAGGACTGCGAGGCCCAGCGTAGGCCACAGCGTCGGGCGGAATCGCCTGCGCGCAAAGAACGAGCCTACCGGGTTTGGCATCGCTCAGCGGCTGCTAGACTGGCAGGCTATCGCTCTGCGCCGGTCGCGAGTGCGCCTTGATCAGAATCATCGTTATCACCGCCCTGGTCCTCATCGTTGCCAGCCTCGGGTCGGCGCTGTATTACCTTTACCACGACCGCGGTCGCGGCACGCGGATGGTCAAGGCGCTGGCGATCCGCGTCGCGCTATCGGCAGGCCTGCTCATTTTCCTGGTCGTCAGCTACAAGCTCGGCTGGATAGGCGAGAGCGGACTGCGGTGATCAGTTCTCCTGCCGGGAACTAGAAGCCGCACGGTCGTCCGATGCGGCTTGATCGTTGAAGCGAGATCGCTGCGTCGCGTCAGAGGTAGCTTGGGATGAGCCGGACTCGATCCGGGAGAATCCCGGGGCAACGATGCAGGATCGCTCCGGGTTTCGCGTTCGCTCAACCCGGGCTACAGCCAATACACCAGTATGAACAGAAGGAGCCACACGACGTCGACGAAGTGCCAGTACCACGCTGCCGCCTCGAACGCGAAATGATGCTCGGCGTCGAAATGGCCCCGGAACGCGCGGCCGAGCATCACCGACAGCATGATTGCTCCGATCGTCACGTGGAATCCGTGGAAGCCGGTCAACATGAAGAATGTCGAGCCGTAGACCCCTGTCGACAGTTTCAGGTTCAGTTCGCTGTAGGCATGGCCGTACTCGTAGGCCTGGAAGCCGAGGAACGTAAAGCCCAGCACGATCGTGACGAACAGCCAGAACTTGAGTGCCCCGCGGTGACCCATTTTCAGGGCGTGGTGCGCGACGGTCAGCGTGCCGCCTGAGGAAACCAGTATGATGGTGTTGAGAAGCGGGATGCCGATCGCCTGCATCGGCGTGAACACTTCCTTCAGATACGGGCCATTGGTCGGCCATCCCGCCGTGTAATCGGGCCAGAGCAGCTTCTGCCCGAGGTCGCCGAGATCGGGGACGGAGATGTTCCGCACGTAGAACAAGGCGCCGAAGAATGCCGCGAAGAACATCACTTCGGAAAAGATGAACCAGCTCATACCCCACCGGAACGAGAGGTCGACCTTTTTGTTGTAAAGCCGGTGCTCGGACTCGCCTATCACGGTACCGAACCAGCCGAACATCATCGCGAGCAGCACCGCGAAGCCGGCGAGCACCAGCCACGGGCCCATCGCATACGCGTTGAACCAGGCCGCGGCGCCAAACGCCATCAGCAGCAGCGCGCACGAACCGGTGATCGGCCAGTACGATGGTTGCGGCACGTAGTAGTAGGGCTTCGCGCCCGTGGGCGTAACGCTCATCGCCTGCTCCTCGTTCTTGCGTAAGTCGGGTCAGTTGCCTTCGACTTCGAAAAATGTGTACGAGAGCGAGATGGTGTTGATGTCGCGCGGCAGCTTTGGATCGATGACGAACACGACCGGCATCTGCCGTTTCTCGTGCGGCCCGAACGACTGCTTGGCGAAGCAGAAGCAGTCGAGCTTCTTGAAATACTCGCCGGCGGACTGCGGCCCGTAGCTCGGAATCGCCTGCCCCGTCATCGGCCGCTCGGTTCTGTTTTCAACCTCGTATACGACCTGCGCCAGCTCCCCGGGATGCACGCTGACGATCGGTGCCAGCGGTCGGAACGTCCACGGCAGTTTGCGCAGGTTGGCGTCGAACTCCAGCCGCACCGTGCGCGCGCGGTCGATCTGCGAGTTCTCGAGCCGATCCGGATTGTCGATGTCGCGCAGCCCGGTCAGCTTGCAAATCTGGTCGTAGAACGGAACCAGCAAAAAGCCGAAACCGAACATGACGACGACCACGAAGCCGAGCTTGAAGAGCAGCGTCCGGTTCGATTGCCGGGGATCGTCGTTCCAGGTGTCGCTCATCTGTTCCATCATCAACCGCTCGTTCCGTTGAGCTAAATCTGCTCAGCTGACCCGCGGCGGGGTTTCGAATGTGTGGTAGGGCACCGGCGACGGCAGCGTCCACTCCAGCGTGTCCGAGCCCTCCCAGGGCCTCGCGGGCGCGGGTGGCCCGCTGCGGATCGCCTTCAGCACCGCATACAGAAAGATCAGCTGCGACAATCCGAAGCCGAACGCGCCGATCGATGCCACTTCGTTCCAGTCGGTGAACTGCATCGCGTAGTCAGGCACCCGTCGCGGCATGCCGGCCAACCCGAGGAAATGCATTGGGAAGAACGTGATGTTGAAGAAAACGAACGATGTCCAGAAGTGCCACTTGCCCAGGGCTTCGTCGTACATCCGGCCGCACCACTTGGGCAGCCAGTAGTAGATGCCGCCGAAGAACGCGAACAGCGAGCCCGCGACCAGAACGTAGTGGAAATGCGCAACGACGTAGTAGGTGTCGTGCAGCACGATGTCGACCGGGACCAGCGCCAGCACCAGGCCGGTAAAGCCACCCATGGTGAACATGAAGATAAAGCCGATGGCAAACAGCATCGGCGTCTCGAAGGTCATCGACCCCTTCCACATTGTCGCTACCCAGTTGAAAACTTTCACGGCCGTGGGTACCGCGATCAGCATCGTCACGTACATGAAGAAGACCTGACCGGCTGCCGGCATGCCGACCGTGAACATGTGGTGCGCCCAGACCAGGAACGAGAGGATTGCGATCGAGCCGGTCGCATACACCATCGACGCGTAGCCGAACAGCGGCTTGCGCGCAAACGCGGGGATGATCGTCGACACGATCCCGAAAGATGGCAGGATCATGATGTACACCTCGGGGTGACCGAAGAACCAGAAGATGTGCTGGAACAGCACCGGGTCGCCACCGCCGGCCGCGTTAAAGAAACTGGTGCCGAAGTGGCGGTCGGTGAGCAGCATCGTCACCGCTCCCGCGAGCACCGGCATCACCGCGATCAGCAGGTACGCGGTGATCAGCCACGTCCACACGAACAGCGGCATCTTCATCATCGTCATGCCGGGCGCGCGCATGTTCAGGATGGTGGTGATGATGTTGATCGAGCCCATGATCGACGACGCGCCCATGATGTGCACGGCGAAGATCGTCAGGTCCATGCCCATGCCGGTCTGCACCGACAGCGGCGGATACAGAGTCCAGCCTGCGCTGGCCGCGCCGCCCGGCACGATGAATGACGAGAGCAGCAGGACCGCGGCGAACGGCAGCAGCCAGAAGCTCCAGTTGTTCATCCGCGCGAACGCCATGTCCGGCGCGCCGATCATCAGCGGCACCTGCCAGTTCGCAAAGCCGACCGCCGCCGGCATGATCGCGCCGAAGATCATGACGAGCCCGTGCACCGTATTGAGCTGATTGAAGAATTCAGGTTCGACGAGCTGCAGACCCGGTTGGAACAACTCCGCGCGGATCGCCAGCGCCATCACGCCACCGACGAGAAACATGATGAACGAGAACCACAGGTAGAGCGTGCCGATGTCCTTGTGGTTGGTCGTCGTGATCCAGCGCACGATCCCGCTCGGGTGATGCGCGTGCTCATGGTCGGCGTCGTGACCTGCGGCGTGATCGTGCGGAATGCTGCTCATCGCTTGCTCCTGGCTCGCTTTCGCAGATTGCTGTGTCGGATTCGCTGCGACCGATCCGCTTTCACCTCGGCGGGCTGAATCGCCTCACCGGTGTGGTTGCTCCAACTGTTGCGCGTGTAGGTGATCACGGCTGCGATGTCGATGTCGGAAAGCGTGCTCTTCCAGGCGACCATCGCCGTCGGCTGGCCGTTCCTGACGACTCCGTTCAGGACGGTCTTGATCTGGTCGTTTTTCGGACCCGTAACGACCTTCGAGCCGTCGAGCGCCGGAAACGCGCCGGCGACGCCCTTGCCGGTCGGCTGATGGCAGGAAGCGCAATTCGCCGCGTAGACCTTCTCGCCGCGCGCGATCAGCTCCTTCACGTCCCAGATCTTGTTCGGATCTTCGGCCGCCGCCGCGGCGGATTTCTTGTGTTCGGCGAGCCACTTCGCGTAATCGTCGGCGCTCTTCACCTCGACGACGATGGGCATGTAGCCGTGTTCCTTGCCGCAGATCTTCGCGCATTGACCGCGGAAGATGCCCGTCTTGTCGAACTTCATCCAGCCGTCGCGCACGAAACCCGGAATTGCGTCCTGCTGCACGCCCGCCGCAGGCAGGAACCAGGCATGGATGACGTCGCTCGAGGTGATGAGCAGGCGAATCTTCTTGCCGGCCGGAACGACCATCGGCTCATCGACTTCCAGCAGGTAGTGCTCGCCCTTCGGCGCCCCTTCCTCGATCTGCGCAACCGGAGTCTTCAGATTGCTGTAATAACCGAAGCCGTGGTCCAGATAGTCGTAGCTCCACTTCCATTGGGAGCCGGTGATCTTGACGGTCAGATCGGGCACCGAGCTGTCCTTCATCGCCAGAATCGTCCTGGTCGCCGGAACAGCCATGAATACCAGGATGAGGAATGGGATCACGGTCCACACGACCTCGACCAGCGTGTTCTCGTGGAACTGCGCGGCCTGATGGCCCTTGGACTTGCGGTGGGCGAAGATCGAATAGAACATCACCGCGAACACGCCGACGAAGATCGCGACGCAGATCCACATGATGTACAGATGCAGGTCGAAGATCTGTGTGGCGATCGGCGTGACCGGAGCCTGCAGGTTGTATTCCTTCGCGGCCAGCGCCAATGCCGGCACCAGCGCCGCAACCAGTGCGGCGGTCCCGGCCATCTTTTTCGGCAGCTGTCGCGCTGTCCTCATCGCTCCCCTTGCCATCGCTCGCTTGCGCTCCATGCTCCCCTCGAACATGTCGATGAGGTCCAATGCTGCCGGTGTGCCGGCTTTCGCGGCTATCGCGCCGCCAGCGCGCGCCGGAGATCCCGGGCCACGATCGCCCGCTCGACAGCGGGCAGCTCGTCGCCGAACGACATGCCTTGCCCGGCGAACCACAGCTTGAGGCGCGGCGGGTGATTGAACGCGCCCTCTTCCACCTCAACCCGGGTCCAGTAACGATTGAATTCCCGTCGCGTGCGCATTCCCGCCTGCTCGCGCTCGACGATGACGCGATCGCCGCAGACGCTTATGCGCTCCCAGTCCGCGGCGTGCCGCTCGATCCATCGGAATGCCAGGTACAGCACCGCCATTTCCAGCGCGGAATACGGCAGCACCATCCACGCCCCGAGTGCCGCGAATCCGAGCGCGAGGCCGAGTGACAGGATGCACAGCGACGCGTATACCCGCCAGCGCCACCGCGAGCCAAGCGAATCGTTCCGGCGCGAGACCACGCAGAATTCGGGTTCGGCGGAAAGCAGTGGGATTCCTGCGCCCGGCATGCAAGCCTCTTCGTTCGCGACAGTGCAGTCTGGCGTACAGGATGGCGGTAGTGAGGTGTCGCGACAATACTTCGCAACGCATTGCCAAACCTCGTAAATCTTAGCATGGATAGCGGCGTCGCAAGATGCGGAAGGCGTGCATTCGCCGATCACGCGAGCCCGAGCGCGCCGGCGCCGGGGCCCCACTGCGGCGCGTCGGCCCTTGCCCAGCCGATGGTTGCGATGCGCGGCGCGGGCAGACGTTCTTCAAGCGCCGCCACATTGGCATCTGCCCGCGTCGATATCGGTTCGACGAAATTCGCTACCCAGCCTGCGAATGCAACGCCACGGGAGCGGATCGCGTGCGCCGAGAGCAGGGCGTGATTCAGGCAGCCCAGGCGCAGCGCCACTACCAGCACGACCGGCAACGACAGCGCGAGAGCGATGTCGAGCATGTCCCGCCGCGCATCCAGCGGCACGAACACCCCACCTGCGCCTTCAACGACGACTCGATCGGCGCGCCCGGCGAGCACGTCGTACGCCGCGCGGATCCGCGCGAGGTCGATCGGGACGCCCGCTTCGGCCGCGGCGAGGTGCGGCGCGATCGCGGGCGCGAATGCAAAAGGGTTGCGCATGCCAAGGGCGGCTTCGACGTTGCCGGCCGCCGCGAGCGCCGCGACATCCTCGTTGCATGCGGCGCCCGCTGCGATGCCGGCGGCGACGGGCTTCATACCCACTGCGCGCCGGCCCTGAGCCGTCCAGTTGCGCAATAGCGCGCAGGCGACGACGGTCTTGCCGACGCCCGTATCGGTACCGGTGATGAATAACCCGCGAGTCATTTCCTTAGCTCAGCGCGCGCGAACGTCGCGCTGCAAGCGCACGACCGCACGCCCGTCGGCGGCGAAACGCGGCTCGGGCTTCCAGGCGTGCCCGTACACGACCTCGTAGGTTGCGGGCAGGCGCCCGTCACGGCGAAACGCCTCGAGCGCCGCGAGGACGCGGCTCCATCGCGCGCGGCCAGTAAGCCCGCGCGGCCGGCCGACCGTGGCGTTGTGCGCGCCGATCGCCTTCAACTCGCGCATCATCGTCTTGGCATCCGCGTACGTCAGCGTGATGGTCTCCATATCCATGACCGGATCGGCGAACCCTGCCTGCACAAGCATGTCGCCGACATCGTGCATGTCGATGAAACGGCTGACGTGCGTCGCGTTGTCGACGCCGGCGAACGCGGCGCGCAGTTCCTTGAGCGTATCCGGTCCGAATGTGGTGAACATCAGCAATCCGCCGACACGGAGCACGCGGTGGAACTCGCCGAACGCGGCCGAGGTGTCATTGATCCACTGCAGCGTCAGGTTGCTCCACACCAGGTCGACGGCGCCGGACGCGAGCGGCAGTCGACACGCATCGCCGCAGACCAGCGCCGGGTCGCGGCGCGCCCTCGCTCGCGTCCCGAGCAGCCGCGTGAACAGCGAGCGTTCGGAAGCCTGCGTCGCCGCCACGCGGCGCCGCGCAGAGTCGAGCATCGCATACGCGAGGTCGAGGCCGACCACGAAAGCCTCCGGATAGCGTGCCGAGAGCTCGCTCAATGCATCGCCGGTGCCGCAGCCCGCGTCGAGGATCGCCACCGGTTGCAGCTTCACCAGTACCAGGCGTTCGGCCATTCGCTGGCCGACCTCGCGCTGCACGACGGCGGACGCGTCGTAGCTCGCCGCCGCGCGCTCGAAAGCGTGGCGCACGCTGCGGGGATCGAGGCGGAACGGATCGACGCTAGCCGCCATCGGCGATTGCGGAGAGAAATGATTCGGGATGCGAC
>DASWDF010000315.1:0-12376 GCA_036395475.1 Casimicrobiaceae bacterium | reverse complement strand
CGGCTATTATGCTGCCGGCGCGCAGAAGTTCGGCGCTGGCGGCGATTTTGTCACCGCACCGGAGTTGACGCCGTTGTTCGGACGCACGCTGGCCGTCCAGCTCTCACAGGTGCTCGCGCAGGTTCCCGACGGCGAGATTCTGGAGATCGGTCCGGGCAGCGGACGCCTCGCGGCCGACGTGCTGATGGCGCTGGCGGAGCAGGGCTCGCTGCCGTCACGCTATCTGTTGCTCGAAGTGAGCCCCGATCTGCGCGAGCGGCAACGCAGGCACTTGGCCGCGCAAGTCAGCGATCTGATGCCGCGCGTGCAGTGGATCGACGTGCTACCCGAGCGCTGGCAGGGAGCTGTCGTCGCCAACGAAGTGCTCGATGCCGTCCCGGCGCACCTGGTTGCGCGGCGCGACGGCCAATGGTTCGAGCGCGGGGTCAGCCTTGACGCGAGCGCGCATCTCGCCTTCGCCGATCGTCCGCTCACGGTGGGAATGTTGCGCCGGATGGCGGAGTCGCGATTTCCCGATGACGGCGATTATGCATCGGAGATAAACCCGACGGCCGAGGCACTGGTGACGGGCATCGCCGAGCGCTGCGTGCGCGGGGCCATGCTGCTCATCGATTACGGCTTTCCCGCGGCCGAGTATTACCACCCGCAGCGCGACGGCGGTACCTTGATGGCGCATTACCGCCACCGCGCGCTCGACGATCCGTTCTGCTATCCCGGCTTGATCGACATGTCCGCGCACGTCGATTTCAGCGCCATGGCGCGCGCGGGCGTTGCCGCTGGCATGACCGTTGCCGGCTTCGCCACGCAGGCGCATTTCCTCGTCAACTGCGGTGTGCTCAATGCGCTCGCGCGCTGTGGCGAGCCGCAATCGGCTGCGTATCTGCGCGCTGCGAACGCGGTCCAGAAGCTGACCTCGCCGGCGGAGATGGGCGAGTTGTTCAAGATGCTGGCGTTCACGCGCGGCGTCAACGTCGACCTCGTGGGCTTTCGCGAGGGCGAACGCAGGCACCGGCTGTAGCGTTATAGTCGCGCGCCCGCCGGAGGTGCCGGAGGAGAGCCGCAGCGGACTCGTGAAACACGCACGGCCAATGGTAGGATTTTGCTACGGCTCATTTGCATCGGTGAAGGCGCGCGGATCGTCGCTGGGTTCGATATGAGTGATGACGCTGGCAGAAGGCAAGCCGTCGATGATCTCGCGCTCGATGATCTCCGCAAGTTCGTGCGCCATCCTGACCGTCCAAGTCGGCGGCACGAGCACATGCAGACTGACGAAAGCTCGTTGGCCGGATTGGCGTGTTCTAAGGGCGTGAAAGGCGACTTTCTCCGAACGGTACCGATCCAGAACCTGCTTTATAGCCGCTTCATCCCTAGGCCCGAGCGCTTGGTCGAGTAAGCCGGAGGCGGAACGCTGGAGCAATCGCCAACCGGTGAACACGATATATACGGCTACTCCCAGCGCAACGAGCGAGTCCAGCCACTGAATGCCCGTGATCGCCACGATCACAAAGCCTGTGAGTACCCCAACCGATGTCCAGACGTCGGTCAGCAGGTGTTTCGCATCGGCCTCCAACGTGATCGATCGGTGGAGCCGCGCGCCTTTCAACATCCAGACGGCCACCCCAAAATTGATTGCCGATGCAACGCCTGAAAGGAGCGGCCCTGCGAGCCCGACGGTCAGGGACGCGGGATGCAGCAGGCGCTCTATCGCCGCATAGGCGATCGCCGCTGCGGCGACAATGATGAGAGCTCCTTCGAAGCCCGATGAGAAGTACTGCGCCTTGGCCTGTCCGAACGGGTAGCGTTCGTCGGGAGGACGTGCGGCGGCAATCAGTGCCCAAAGTCCACCCAGCGCAGCCGCCAGGTTCACCAGCGCTTCGATCGCGTCGGATAACAGACCCACCGACTGCGTAAGAGCATAGGCGCCAAACTTGAGGCCGATCGTGGCGATCGCGGCTGCGATCGACGCGCCAATGTACGCCAATGGCGGTTGCGGGTTCACACGCACTTCGACTTTGATCGCGGCAGTCTCACCTTACACTGAAGAGAGGCGACGATCGTGATCTAGATCAAGCGACCGCGCCCGTGCCGCACCCGTTGGAGTTCGACGGCTCCACAAGCCGAGCCGATACCCGATTGCCAAGAGAACTGCCCGCGTCGTCTCGGGTCGCCTGGTAGCGGCCTTGATCTGGCTCAAGGCCGCTGCCAGCGTCCGCTGGCATCATGCCGGCATGGCAACCCCGCACGCCGCGCCGCATGGGTCCGCTGCAGGCGTGTCGTTCGATCCGGCGCTGATCCGCAAATACGACGGCTTCGGGCCGAGGTACACGTCATATCCCACCGCCGATCGCTTCACGGAGGCATTTACCGCTGGACAGTACGTCGACGCGCTGCTCGCGCGTATTTCTAGCGGCCCGACGCGGCCGCTGTCGTTGTACGTGCATCTGCCATTCTGTGACACGATCTGCTATTACTGCGCGTGCAACAAGGTCGTCACCAAGGACCATGGCCGCTCCGCAAAATACATACGCTATCTCGCCAGAGAGGTCGCAATCGTGTCGGGGCTCGTCGATTCGGCGTCTCCCGTGACACAGTTGCACTTGGGCGGCGGCACGCCGACGTTTCTTTCGGCCGAGGAAATGAAATTGCTATGGCGTGCGTTGCACGACCACTTCGCGTTTACGCCTGACGCCGAATGCTCGATCGAAATCGACCCCCGCAAGGTAAATATCGAGATGGTTGAGCTTCTTTCCGAGCTTGGCTTCAATCGGATGAGCATCGGCGTACAGGATTTCGACCCGGCCGTCCAGCAGGCGGTGAACCGCATCCAATCGGAAGCGGAGACTCGATTCGTACTCGACGCCGCGCGTGCGAACGGATTCCGTTCCCTCAACGTCGACTTGATCTACGGCCTGCCCCGACAGACGATGGCCGGGTTCGGCGTAACGCTCGACAGGGTCATCGCCTGCACGCCGGACAGGATCGCCCTGTACAGCTATGCGCACGTGCCACACCTGTTCAAGCCGCAGCGGCGGATCGGCGAAACGGAATTGCCCTCGGCGGATGCCAAGCTTGCCATCCTTGAGCTTGCCATCGAGAAGCTGACCGGTGCCGGCTATGTCTATATCGGCATGGATCATTTCGCGCGACCGGACGATGAACTTGCGGCTGCGCAGCGTGAGGGCAAGTTGCACCGCAATTTCCAGGGTTATTCGACGCACGCCGATTGCGATCTTTTGGCATTCGGTATTTCGGCGATCGGCAAGGTCGGCGCGACCTACAGCCAGAACCTGCGTACCCTCGACGATTACTACGCGCGCCTCGACGGCGATGCGCTGCCGTGTTTTCGCGGTTGGCGGCTTTCTGCCGACGACTTGCTGCGGCGCGAGGTGATCCACGCGCTCATGTGCCAGTTTACCGTGTCGTTTGAGCGCGTCGGGAATGAGCACGCCATCGCATTCCGCGATTACTTCGCAACCGAGCTCGAAGCGCTCGGACCATTGGCCGAGGACGGGTTGGTCGAAATCGTCTCGGACGCGATCCACGTCACGCCGCGCGGCCGGCTCCTGGTGCGCACGGTGGCAATGGTGTTCGACCGTTACCTGCACGAGCAGCGCGAGGCGGCGCGCTACTCGCGTATCATCTGATTCATCCGGAAAGAGGAGCGAATATGGAGGCGATCCGCATCATTCTGGACGAACACCGGGCGCTGGCGGCGGTCTTGCATGGAATGCTCTATCTTGTCCACGAGATCCGCGACCGGGGAACCAAGCCGGATTTCAACTTGTTCGGGGCAATGATCTATTACATCGATGCATTCCCCGAGCGCTTTCACCATCCGAAGGAAGATCAATATCTGTTCCGGCTCTTGCGCATCCGCCACCCGGAAGCCGCGCCGCTGCTTGACCGGCTGAAGACGGAGCACCGTGCTGGCGCCGAGAAGATTCGGACTCTCGAGCAGGCTCTGGCACGCTACCAACAGGGCGGCGCGCCCGAATTCTCTAACTTCATGACGGCCGTGGAATCTTATGCGGAATTCCACTGGGATCATATGCGCGCCGAGGAAAACGAGGTTCTGCCGCTGGCCGAGAAGCATCTTTCCGCCGGCGATTGGGAGGCGATCGACGCGGCATTTCTGGGCCACACCGACCCGTTACTCGGCGCGGAGGAAGGGGCCAAATACGACGCGCTGTTCACCCGCATCGCCAATCTGGCGCCGCCGCCGATCGGCATAGGACCCGCACGCTAACCACGCCGGCGCGACGGGCGTCGGGAGCATCGGAGAGGGGAGCAGAATCGCGCCATGCAAGTTTTCAAGGCGGACATCGCTATTGTCGGCGCGGGCGGCGCAGGACTGCGGGCGGCCATCGCTGCGGCCGAAGCCGATCCATCGCTGACCGTAGCCCTGATCTCCAAGGTCTATCCGATGCGCAGCCACACCGTCGCGGCCGAGGGCGGATCGGCCGGCGTGGTGCAGTCACACGACAGCCTGCAGCATCATTTCGACGACACCGTCGCCGGCGGCGACTGGCTGTGCGAGCAGGACGTCGTCGACTATTTCGTCGCCCATTGCACCGAAGAGATGGTGCAACTCGAGCACTGGGGCTGCCCGTGGAGCCGCAAGGACGACGGCCACGTCAACGTGCGTGCTTTCGGCGGCATGAAGATCGAGCGCACGTGGTTCGCCGCCGACAAGACGGGCTTCCACATGCTGCACACCTTGTTCCAGACCTCGATCAAATTTCCTTCGATCAAACGCTTCGATGAATACTTCTGCTGCGAGCTGATCGTCGAGGACGGCCGTTGTCAGGGCGTGCTCGCCATCGAGATCGGCACCGGGGAGTTCACGCTGATCGAGGCAAAAGCAGTCGTCATCGCGACGGGTGGCGTGGGCCGCGTTTTCCGCCAGAACACCAACGGCGGCATCGTGACCGGAGACGGCATGGCGCTTGCGTACCGTCACGGCGTCCCGCTCCGCGACATGGAGTTCATCCAGTACCACCCGACCTGCCTGCCGGGGACGGGACTCCTGATGACCGAGGCCTGTCGTGGCGAAGGCGGTGTCATGGTCAACAAGGACGGTTATCGCTATCTGCAGGATTACGGTCTTGGACCTCCCGACCCCTGGCCGCGCAAGAAGGCGATGGAGCTCGGACCGCGCGATCGCTTAAGCCAGGCGTTCTGGCACGAAGAGCGGAAGGGCCGCACGATCGAGACTCCGCAGGGGCATGTCGTTCATCTCGATCTTCGTCATCTGGGCGAGAAAAAGCTGCACGAGCGCCTGCCGCAGATCTGCGAGATGGCCGAGGAATTTCTCGGCGTCGATCCCGTCCACGCGCCGATTCCGGTGCGTCCGGCCGTGCATTACACCATGGGCGGCATCCTCGCCGACATCAAGACCGCGTCGTCGCTGCCGGGTCTGTACTCGGCCGGCGAATGTTCCAGCGTGGGCATCCACGGCGCGAATCGGCTGGGGTCTAACTCGCTCGCCGAGCTGTGCGTGTTCGGCAAAGTCGCGGGAAGCGAGGCGGCGAACTTCGCCAGATCGGTCGCGATCAGCAACCCCCCCATGGTCAGAAAGGCGGCCGAAGCCGCACGGGCGCGCGCGTTGAGCCTCGTGACGCATTCGGGAACCGAGCGCATCGCCGTATTGCGCAATGAAATGGCGTTGAGCATGGAACGCGGCTGCGGCATCTATCGCCTCGGTGAGGACCTGCGGACGACCTGCGACAAGCTCGACGAGCTCAAGGCGCGCTACAGGAACGTCAACGTCGAGGACAAGTCGAGCGTCTGGAACACCGAATGGCTGCTCGCCATCGAGCTCGGGTTCCTGCTCGACGTCGCGCAGGCCATAGCGTATTCGGCGCTCAACCGCAAGGAGTCGCGCGGCTCGCACCAGCGTCTCGACGGCTTCGAGCAACGCGACGACGTCAATTACCTCAGGCACACGCTCGCCCATTATGCCGCGGACAGTCCGCCGCGCATCGACTACGGCGCGGTCGCGATCACCCGCTCCAAGCCGGGAACGCGCGCGTATGGCGCGGCGGGCGAGAAGGCCGAGCAGGAGCGAGAAAGCGAAGGGGCGGATAATGGCTGACGCCGAAAAAATCATCGAGATCGAAGTCCTGCGCTACCGCCCGGAGCAGGACAAGGAACCATTCTTCCAAAGCTACCAGGTGCCGTTCACCGACGACATGTCGGTGCTGCAGGGGCTGCAATTCATCAAGGATCAGCTCGACGGCACGCTTAGTTTCCGCTGGTCGTGCCGCATGGCGATCTGCGGCAGTTGCGGCGCGATGATCGACGGCATTCCCAAGCTGGGCTGCAAGACGTTCCTGCGCGACTACCATCCCCGCAAGCTGCGCGTCGAGCCGCTGGCGCATTTTCCGATCGAGCGCGACCTGGTCGTCGGCGTCGAGGATTTCATCGCCAAGCTCGAGCGCATCAAGCCGTACATCATGCCGAAGGAGCCGCGCACGCTCGCGGAAGGCGAATACCTGCAGACCCCGGCGCAGCTCGAGCAGTTCCTGCAGTTCAGCTCGTGCATCAACTGCATGCTTTGCTATGCGGCGTGCCCGCAATACGGACTCGATCCGCAGTTCATCGGGCCCGGCGTGCTCGCGCTGCTGCACCGCTACAACGCCGACTCGCGCGACGGTGCGCGCTCCGAGCGCATGGAGCTCGTGCACGCCGAGGAAGGCGTCTGGAGCTGCACCGCGGTGGGTTATTGCTCCGAGGTCTGCCCCAAGGGGGTCGACCCGGCCAATGCGGTCAATCAGAACAAGACCTCGAGCGCGATGGATTACTTCCTGCGCTTCGTGCTGCCCAGGGGAGCGAGCCGATGAGCGCGCGGCGGCCGTATGTACGCTCGATGGAGGGGTGGTGGCGGCGGAATCCCTTCTTCATCGTCTATATGATTCGCGAAGGCACCGCCGTGCTCGTCGTCGCGTACGCGGTCGTGCTGCTCTTCGGTGTGGTCCGCCTCGCGCAAGGCGAGGCCGCATACGAGGGCTGGCTCACTGCCTTGCAAAGCCCGTGGTCGTTGGTGTTCCACCTCGCCCTGTTGGTGAGCTTTATTTACCACACGTGGAGCTGGTTTTCGATCATGCCCAAAACGATGCCGATGATCCTGATCGGCGGCAAGAGGCTGCAGCCGGCCGTCATTACCGGCGTCGGCCTGGCCGTGTCCGCAGTCGCTTGCGCCGCATTGTTTCTCCTCGTGATGAAACTGGTGTCATGAAGCGCTCCAACGCTCCAGTCTTCTGGTCGCTTTTCGGCGCGGGCGGCATCCTTTCCGCGCTCGTCGGCCCCGCGCTCGTTTTCATTACGGGGATCGCGGCGCCGTCAGGCCTGCTCCTGCCCAGCGACGCGATGAGCTATCCGCACATGCTGGCGTTTGCCCAGCATTGGGCGGGCAAGGGACTCGTGTTTATCGTTATCAGTCTGTTCCTGTGGCATGGCGCGCATCGCATCTTTCACAGCCTCCACGATCTAGGCATTCCCACGGAGACCGGCGCCAAGCTCGCCTGCTACGGCTCGGCGTTGCTCGGCACGAGCGTCGCAGCCGTCGCCTTGTTAGCGCTGCAGTTCTGATAAGCGCGTGTGTTGCGTCGGCGCACAGGCGCCATTGTTGATCTCGGTCAAGAGCAGCTCGGACAGAGCTTGCAATGTGCTGCGGCGAATGCGAAAACTGGCGAGAGTTTGCTTGCATCCAAGCACGTTGCTTCAGGCGGGCTCGGCGGAGTCAGACGGAGGAGCATGTTTCAGATTCGCATTCACGGCCGTGGCGGGCAGGGCGTCGTGTCCGGCGCCGAAATGTTGTCCGTCGCCGCATTCATCGAGGGCCGTTACGCGCAGGCGTTTCCCAGCTTCGGCTCGGAGCGCATGGGCGCGCCGGTGATGGCGTTCTGCCGTATCGACGATAAGGAGATCCGACTGCGCGAGCCGGTCCTGGAGCCCGACGCGCTGATCATCCAGGACCCTACGCTGCTGCATCAGGTCGATCTCTTCCAGGGCCTGCACGCCGGCGGTTACATTCTGATCAACTCGACACGGAGCTTTCGGGAACTCGGGCTCGCCGAGTTCGTGTGCGGATTCGATGGTAGCCGCCTGCGCACCGTGCCTGCAACCGAGCTCGCGCTGAAGCACGTGGGAAGGCCGGTGCCCAACGCAGCGCTGCTCGGCGGGTTTGCGGCGATGAGCCGACGGATCAGTCTCGCTTCGGTGATCGCGGCGATCCGCGACAAGTTCCCGCCTGTTGTCGCCGACAAGAACGTTGCCGCTGCGACCGAAGCGCATGCGCTGGTCTGCCAAGCCATAGAGGAGGCTCATGCTTAAGCAGACCGAAGGTTCGCGCGCGATGGCTGAGGCGATCGCACTTTGCCGGCCCGAGGTGATCTGCGCCTACCCGATCACGCCGCAGACGCACATCGTCGAAGCACTGGGCGAGATGGTCAAGGCGGAAGAGCTGGTGCATTGCGAGTTCATCAACGTCGAATCGGAATTCGCCGCGATGTCGGTAGCTATCGGCGCATCTGCGACCGGTGCGCGTGCCTACACGGCAACGTCGAGCCAGGGGCTGTTGTTTATGGCCGAGGCGGTATACAACGCCGCGGGGCTGGGGCTGCCGATCGTGATGACCATCGGCAATCGGGCGATCGGCGCGCCGATCAATATCTGGAACGATCACAGCGACAGCATGTCGATGCGCGACGCCGGGTGGATCCAGCTCTACGCCGAGACCAATCAGGAAGCAGTCGATCTGCACATCCATGCATTCCGGTTGGCCGAAGAGTTGTCGTGTCCGGTCATGGTATGCGTCGACGGCTTCATCCTCACCCACGCCTACGATCGCGTCGACGTGCCGGCGCAGACGGATGTCGACGCGTTCCTGCCGCCGTTCGAGCCGCGGCAGGTGCTCGATCCCGCGGAGCCGGTCACCATCGGCGCGATGGTTGGCCCCGAGGCTTTCACCGAGGTGCGCTATCTCGAACATCACAAGCAGTTGCGGGCGATCAAGCTGATCCCGAAGCTGTCCGCCGAGTTCAAGGCGCGGTTTGGCCGCGCATCGGGCGGACTGGTGAAGCGTTACCGCACCAGCGATGCGGAGACGATCGTCGTCGCACTGGGTTCGGTCAACGGCACGATCCAGGAAGTCGTCGACGAGATGCGCGATGCCGGCGTCAAGATCGGCTCGCTTTCGATCTGTTCGTTCCGGCCGTTTCCGCTTGCAGCGGTACGCGAAGCTTTGCATCACGCCAGGCGTGTCGTGGTGATCGAGAAGTGTTTGGCGGTCGGTCTGGGCGGGATCGTTTCGGACGGCGTGCGCAAGGCGCTGTCGGGTATCGTGCTCAAGGGCTACACGGTGATCGCGGGCTTGGGCGGCCGTGCGATCACGCGCTCGTCGCTTAGACAGTTGTTCGAGGATGCCGGCAACGACGAGCTCGAGCAAGTGACCTTCCTCGATCTGAACGCAGAAGTTATCCAGTACCAACTCGAGCGCGAAGCGCAGATGCGTCGCACCGGCCCGACCGCAGAAGCGATCCTGCGCCGGATGGGCACGGTTGCATCGCAGATTGGTTGAAGGTTTCGCGGGACCGCGGAGTCGCCATGGAAATGCAATCCGTCAAGTTTTACCAGACCGCCACGTTCACGGTCGGTAATCGGCTGCTCGCCGAAGACGAGCGCTCGGTGCAGGCGAACATGGAGCGCACCAATTCGCTCAACTCGGGGCACCGAGCGTGCCAGGGTTGCGGCGAGGCGCTCGGCGCGCGGTACGCGATCGACGCGGCGATGCGCGCGGCCGGCAACCAGGTGATCGCCGCGAACGCGACCGGCTGCCTTGAGGTATTTTCGACGCCGTACCCTGAGACATCGTGGCAGATTCCGTGGATCCACTCGCTGTTCGGCAACGCCGCGGCGGTGGCGTCGGGGATTGCTGCGGCGCTGCGGGTCAAGGGCAAACAGCATGTACGTGTCATCGCGCAGGGCGGCGACGGCGGCACCACCGATATCGGCTTCGGCTGTCTGTCCGGGATGTTCGAGCGCAACGACGACGTGCTCTACATCTGCTACGACAACGAAGCGTATATGAACACCGGCGTCCAGCGCTCCAGCGCGACGCCGCCTGCTGCGCGCACGGCTACGACCGCGGCTGTCGGCCGCGAGCCTGGCAACGTCTTCGGTACGGGCAAGAACGTGCCGCTGATCGCGATGGCGCACCAGATCCCGTATGTCGCGACGGCCAGCGTAGCCAACTTGCGCGATCTCGAGCGCAAGGTCGCCAAGGCGATGAGCCTCCATGGCGCACGGTATGTTCACATCCACGTCCCGTGTCCGCTGGGGTGGGGCTCGCTGCCGGCAGACACGATCAAGGTCGCCCGGCTCGCCGTCGAGTCGGGACTCTTTCCGCTGTTCGAAGCCGAATACGGCGAGATCACCGGGCGCACGCCGATCCGGCGCAAGCTGCCGGTCACCGAGTATTTGCGGCTACAGAAGCGCTTCGCGCATCTATTTGCTGTGGAGAACGATCCGCGCCTCGCCCGAATCCAGGCGATCGCCGATCGAAACGTCGCGAAGTTCGGGTTGGCGGAAGAAGAGCGCGCGCATGGATAAGCCGTTTGCGATCACGCTCGACGTCGGCTCATCGCTCGCCAACAGGACGGGCTCGTGGCGCACGACCAGGCCCGTCTACGTCGACCGCCTTCCGCCGTGCAATCATGCCTGCCCGGCCGGCGAGAACATTCAGAGCTGGCTCTATCACGCCGAAGGCGGCGACTACGAAGCAGCCTGGCGCGTGCTCACGCTCGACAATCCGCTACCCGCGGTCATGGGCCGGGTCTGCTATCACCCCTGCGAGGAATCGTGCAACCGGGGCAAGCTCGACGAGTCGGTCGGCATCAACTCGGTCGAGCGCTTCCTGGGCGACGAAGCGCTGAAGCGCGGCTGGCGATTCGAGCGGCCGGCACGCGAATCGGGCAAGCGGGTGCTCATCGTCGGTGCTGGACCCTCGGGAATTTCCGCGGCGTATCACCTGCGGCGCCTCGGCCACGCCGTCACGATTTTCGAGGCCGGGCCGCTAGCAGGCGGCATGATGCGCTTCGGCATCCCCAAGTACCGGCTGCCGCGCGACGTGCTCGACGCGGAGGTGCAACGCATCCTCGATCTCGGGATCGAGCTCAAGCTCAATTGCAAGGTCTCTAACATTCTCGAGACCATGCAGGAGGGCCGCTTCGACGCCGCGTTTCTCGCCGTCGGTGCGCACATCGCCAAGCGCGCCTACATCCCTGCCGGCGCAGCGGCGCGCATGCTCGACGCGGTCGCCGTGCTGCGCGGCATGGAAGGCGACGACAAGCCGCTGCTCGGCCGCCGTGTGGTCGTCTACGGCGGCGGCAATACCGCGCTCGACGTCGCGCGCACGGCCAAGCGCCTGGGCGCAACCGATGCGATCATCGTCTACCGCCGCACGCGCGAGAAGATGCCGGCGCACGACTTCGAGGTCGAGGAGGCGCTGCAGGAGGGCGTGCTGATCAAGTGGCTCTCCACGATCAAGAACATGGCCGACGAAGGCACGCTGACCGTCGAGAAAATGCGCCTCGACGACAAGGGCTTCCCGCAGCCCACGGGCGAGTTCGAGACGCTCGAAGCCGACTCGCTGGTGCTCGCGCTCGGCCAGGACGTCGATCTGTCGCTGCTCGACGGCGTTCCGGGCCTCGCGATCACGAACGGGGTCGTGCAAGTCGGTCCGAACATGATGACCGGCCACGCCGGCATCTTTGCGGGTGGCGACATGGTGCCGTCCGAGCGCACCGTCACGGTCGGGATCGGCCACGGCAAGAAGGCGGCGCGGCACATCGACGCGTGGCTCCGCGGCGCGCACTACGCGCCGCCGCCGAAGCACGAGCTGGCGGCCTTCCAATCGCTCAATCCCTGGTACTATGCCGATGCGCCGAAAACGGTCCGGCCGGTGCTCGATCTCGCCCGCCGCACGTCGACCTTCGACGAAGTCGTCTACGGGCTCGACGAGACCAACGCGCTCTTCGAGGCGCGTCGCTGCCTTTCCTGCGGCAATTGCTTCGAATGCGACAACTGCTACGGCGTCTGCCCCGATAACGCCGTGATCAAGCTCGGGCCCGGCAACCGCTTCGAGTTCAATTATGATTACTGCAAGGGCTGCGGCATTTGCGTGTCGGAATGCCCGTGCGGAGCGATCGAGATGGTACCCGAGACAATCTGAAAAGTGAGGACATTAAAGCATGATTGCTGAAAAGAACGCCACGCCGTCCTACGGAATGATCGCCGGACCCGCGGCGTCGCTGCCGGTACCGTCTTATCTGCAGGAAATCTACTGGTGGGCGTATGTCCACCCGTGGGCGGTACG
>DASWDF010000314.1:0-6717 GCA_036395475.1 Casimicrobiaceae bacterium | reverse complement strand
GTCGCCTGCTGATCCGATGCTGACGGTTCGCTAAGCAGGAGCGTCAAATCGTGAACAATGGCGTCGACCGATACACTGGCGCCCATAAAAAGGCGCAGGCGTCCACGACTGTCGAACACGAAAAGCGCAGTGGAGTGATCGACCGTGTAGAAGCCGTTCACGTCGGGTTTCTGCAGCTGGTAGAAGATCTTGAAGTCCTTGGCCGTGGCGGCGACCGTCGCGTTGTCGGCCGACAGACCGACGAAGTTCGGATGGAAAGCCGGCACGTATTGCGTGAGGACTGCAGGCGTGTCGCGCGCGGGGTCCAGTGTGACCAACAGTCCCTGCACGCGCTGGCCGTGGGCACCGAGCCGGTCGACTGCCTGCGCCATCTTCGCGAGCGTCGTAGGGCACGCGTCCGGGCAATTCGTGTAGCCGAAGAAGAGCATCACGAGCTTGCCGCGGTAGTCAGCCAAGCTGCGCGGTGTGCCGTTGACATCGACCAGATGGAAATCCTTGCCCCAATCGACGCCCGTGATATCGAGCGTCTGGAACTTCGGCTTGTTCTCCGACCATCCGCACGCCGCCAGCGCTAGCACCGCGACCACACACAGGGTCGCGACGCGCAGCGCTCGGCGGAATGAAGCGCCGCTCATCGTGGAACGTCCTTGCGCACCGGCAGGTCGGCGCGTGTCGATGCCTTCGTTCCGGCGCCGTCCACCGTTGTGAATTCCAGCTCGACGATGTCGCCGGGCTTCAGCGGTCGCTTCAGTCCAGTGAGCATCAGGTGGACCGCGCCCGGCGCCAACGTGACCGCGTGTCCGGCCGGGATGGCGAGCGTGTCGAGGTGACGCATGCGCATGACGCCGTTCTCGAGCGACATCGCGTGAATCTGCGCCGCATCCGACACGTTTGTGATTATGGTCACGACGCGCACGGCGGTCGCACTGCGTAACGTCATGTAAGCTGCCGCGACCGACTGCCCGGGCACGGTGGCGCTGACCCATCCATCGCGCACGTCGAGCGCTGATGCAGCAGCCGCGGGCGAAGCGCACAGCGACGATGCGAGCAGCACGAATGTCGCCGCCGCCGATGTCATCGTCTTCATCGCTGCGATCCGCATTTCGTTTGCCGCACTCAGAACGAAGCGAAGACCTTCGATGCAGAGGACGTGTCGAGCTGATACACGGCGATGGCGCCCCTCTTCGCGCCCGGCATGCCGGGCGCACCCACCGGCATGCCGGGAACCGACAGTCCCTTGATCGGCCGGCGTTCCTGAATCACCTGCTTGATGTACTGCGCCGGGATCAACCCTTCGAACACGTAACCTTCGGCGAGCGCGGTATGGCAGCCTTCCAGTCGCTCGGGCACGCCATACTTGCGATGGATCGGCGCGGGGTCGAAGGTGTCGATCACGTCGACCGCGAATCCCTCGCCTTTGAGGTACCTGGCATAGACGTCGCAGCAGCCGCAATTCGGGTTGCGATAGATCTTGATCGGGATGTCGGATGCGATCGCCGGCAACGGCAATGCGAGCGTCAATGCAGCGATGAGGAATCTTCTTCGCTGGTGCATCGTGAGCTCCTTGTGCGGCGAACGCCGCGTCGGTTTGCGGCGAGCGTAGGCGCAGCGGGTCATGGCGCCTCGGCTGGAAACGGATGGCCATGGCTTTCCTCGGTCTGAAACCGCCGCTGCTCCGGCGTCCACAGCGTCTTCAGGTAAGCGATGACCGCGAGAGTGTCGGCTCGGGAAAGCTGGCTCTTGAACGGCGGCATCGTGAGGCGCTGCGTCTTGTTGAACGGGTCGCGCCATCCTTCCTGGATGATGCGGTAGAGCATCGCGTCGGAGTGCTTCCACGTATGCCCTTGGGCGTTATGAGGTGGTGCGGGAAGCTCACCGTTCGCGTCGGGCTGTTGCCACCCGCGCGCAGCTTCGCCTCTCTCTCCGTGGCAGACGGCGCAATGCTGTTGGTACACGGCACGACCCATCGTCACGAGCAGCGCGGCGTGCGCCGGCACCGGCGCCGTTGCGGCATGCGCATTCACTGCGGCATGCGCATTCAACAAGCTCGCGAGCGCCCCGGTGATTACGCTAGCCATCGATGCGCTGCCACGTGAGGCCATAGTTGGTGCTCCGGATGAGTGCGCCCTGGTCGTTCGCGCCGATCAACACGCCGCCCGGTGCGCTGACCAGCGCGCTGACGCGTCCGGGTGAGCCGACGCGCGCCCACTGCTCGCCGCCGTCGGCGCTGACGAACAGCCCGTCGCGGGTTGCGGCGTAGACACGCTTCGGATCGTCGCGATCGAATGCGACGCTTGCCGCGGGACGGCGCAACGCGCCGGCATCGCGCCAGCCGCAGAAGCAGTCCATCGACCGGGCTACGCCCTTGACCGTGGCCGCGAACAGCCACCCCGTTTGCATGCTTCCGGGCATGTTCGAATGCACGAACTGCACGATGCCGTCGCGCGGCCCCGCGTCCATCAATCGCCAATGGTCGCCCGCGTCGTCACTGCGGAAGATGCCCTTCCCGCGGATGTACGCGTAGACGGTCGCCGCTTGATCGGCATGCACGGCGAGCGCAACGACGTCACGGCTGGGTAGCCCGTCGCTCTTCGCAATCCAGCTCGTGCCGAAGTCGGAAGATCGCAGCACGCCAAGTCCCGGACCGGCGACGTAGAGCATGTGGAGCGCGCGCGGCGAAATCGCGACCGCGCTGACGCGACTTTGCCTGGGCGTGTCCGGCAGACGCAACGCTTGCCACTTGCCGCCGTCGTCATCCCTTCGGTACAACGCGTGCTGATCCGCCTTGATGACCGTGTGAGTGTCCGCATCGAAGGCGAGCGCAATCACCGGCGTTCCGGGCTCCACGCCGCGGGCTGCCACAACACCCGACGCGATGAAGGACGCGCAGGCAAGCACGCCAATGGTGGTGCGAGCGAGCTGTCGTATGTCGTGTTTCACATCGTTCCACCCGGGCTCACGCGATCCATGTCGATCGGGTTTCCGCTTCGTTGGGTCTGCATTTGAACTTCCTTCGTACTGCATCACTGAAGCCCAATCGGATATCGCTCGCCGCGTACCGGACGGTTCGGTCCACCATGCCGCCCGACCCACGCGGCGCTGGCACGTCACATGCCAATCGGCAAATACCGTCGACGAACTCGGGTCGCGAGTGACGAAGATCGACAACGAGGATGAGCGACGGCTACCGCCCGCGACAATCGCGAGCGGCGACGGATGACACGATGTCGCCTAACTCAGGAAGCGGTGATACTGGATGTAGGCGGGAAGGGCGTGTCCCGCCGGAGCGGCGGGGACGGGACCGACAACGCCGGCCGGTGCCTCGTGGGCCGACATTGCAGAGATGAAATGCACGGGCGGCGCTGCGCCACCGGACTGCGCATTGATCAGGCTCGCGTCGAGCGCACTGGTGGCGCCGACAATCGTGCAATCAACGGCGGGAGCAAGGGTGCGATCACAGCATGGCCGCGCGTCGTTGGCGGCGTGCGATGCCGAATCACCGGTAGCGTACGCGGAGTGATCGGCGGGCATCGCGGCAACCATCACGGCCCGGCAAAGCTGTCCGGCCCAGGCGAGCTGGGTCGCGACCAGCAGTACCAGCAAGAGCGCCACGCGGGCGAAGCGGCTGTGAAGTGGAGGCGTCATCTGGGAGTAGGGTGCTCCGCCGGCAAACTCGTCGCGAAGCCTAGTGCTTGCGTTCGATTCTACCCCCCAATCCGGCATCCGCAAGACCAGGCCGACTGCAACCCGTCGCCATCACAGGAAGTCCCCGGGTGCTCTTCGACCTCGGCAGCCGGCTGAGCATTCACCGGAACTGGGACGGGCGGCTTTTAAGCACCCGGCTGCGGACGAGTCGGCGGAATCCCTGTTCTGCGCCGCTGTCCAAAACATCTTGGCGTGCGCGAGCCACTTGGTGTGGTGGTGTTTGTGTGGTCGTATTCCAGGCAGCACCTTGCTAGACTTCTTCGCGTTCGCACTTCTGGCGGGGTCAGGATTGTCGATATGTTCGTGCGATTGCTCTGTAGCCGCATGAGTCGAACGGTTCTGACAGCCGTCGGGCTGTTGGCGAGTCAGGTAAGCTTTGCCGGCCAGCTTTGCGCCGCTGTTATGGTGGCCGTGGTCCCGGACGGCGTCCCCAGCTATGGACTGATTCAGTCCACCGCACCGGCTTCCGGCGCGCGGCTACCGTGCTGTGACGATCGCGCGATGCCAGCCAGCCCGTGCGTGACCGCGCTCGGTGGCATGGTAGCGCTCGGAATAGGCGGCGCGCCGCTGTTCGATTGCGTACCACCCAGCAAGGATCGTTCGACGATCTCGCTCGTCGATGCGTCTTCGTCATCGCTTCCACGCGCCACCCTTTCGGTGGGACCACCGCTTGCGGCCTACATTCTCTTCGGCCGTTTCCTGAGCTAGCCAAGACGATCGTCTCCTGCCTGATCCGAGCGCGAACATCGTTCGCGTTCGGTCGACGCTTCGCTCGTATGGTAGTAGCCGATTGACGATCGCAAGCGGCTCGTTGTTTACGGATTTGCGGTGTAGGCATTGGTCTGCGGCGTTGGCGTAAGAGTTCGATGTCGCTCGCCGTCGCAGCCCGAGTGTCACGCTGATGCGCGGGGCGTTGCAGCTTCGCTTCTGGGTCACGATGTGTGGCAGCGCAAATGGCAGATGAGCCACGCAGACGATGGGACCGCGTGAAACGCGTTGAAGCGGCGAGGCTCATTATTTGCGCGCGCTGGAGCAATGGTCGGACGCACTCACGACCACCCACACCGCCTGGCTTCAAGTTGAAGCTCGAAACGCATCGGAGAACGCTATGGAACTCGCACTCGTTGTCGCAATCGTTCGGGGCGATAAGTTGGGGGCCGTCGAGAAGAAGCTGCACCAAGTCGGTGTGCGCGGGATTACGGTCATCAAGGCCAAAGGTTTCGGCGAGCACTCCCTTCCCTACGACATCCTGGGACGCGCATTGATGAAGGATCAGGCGAAGCTCGAGATCTATGTTGCGCGCGACCAGGCGGAGCGCATCGCCGAAACCGTCATTGACGCCGCCCACACCGGCACGTCGGGCGATGGGATCGTGGCAATTCTTCCCGTGCATCGTGTATTCAGCGTTCGCACGCGTTCGGACACGATACCGAACCGCGCCACCGAAGCGCTCGCTGGCGCGAGTGGTCGATGGGCGCGACCGCCGGAAAATGGCGGACAGCGCGGATGATCACGCTGACACGCGCCAACGGGGTCAACGGCAACTCAAACGGAAAGGCACGCAATGGCTTTCTTTGAAAGGCTGCGGGGGCTTGCGGTGATGCTCTTGCTTGCAGGTGCTGCCGCGAGCGCGGCGTGTGCGCAGGCGGCTGTCACGCTCATGCACGTGCACGGCCTTTCGTATAGTCCGGACGGCGAACGGCTGATGATCCCGAGTCATCACGGACTTGCCGTTTACGACAACGGCCATTGGTCGAAGGCGCCCGGCCCGCAGCACGATTACATGGGCTTCGCGGCGAGCGCAAAGGGTCTTTACAGCAGTGGCCATCCGGCGCCCGAATCGGGGCTTGTGAACCCGTTCGGTCTGATCCGCAGCGGCGATGACGGCAAGACCTGGCAGAAGCTGGGGCTCGAGGGGGAGACGGACTTCCATCTTCTCGCCGCCAGCTGGAATGCGAACGCGATCTATGTCTGGAATCCCGCGTCCAGCTCGCGCATCAAGCGGGCCGGACTACATTCCACGATGAATGAGGGCTTCGCATGGAAACCCGCGCGCGCAGCCGGGCTTGAGGGCGAGCCGCGTGCACTGGCCGTGCATCCTAACGACGCCACGATCGTCGCCGTAGCAACCTCTAAGGGCGTTTTCGCATCGCGCGATTCCGGAGAGACCTTTCGACGCCTCGCCGCCGGCGAGGGCACGGCAGTGTTTTTCGATCTCGACGGCAAGCGGCTCTGGTTCGGCACGTTCGACGGCCAATCGCGTCTTGCTCAAGCAGAACTCGGCGGCAGCGAGATCCAGCAGGTCACGATTCCGGTGCTGCAAAGGGACGCAGTCGCGTACGTCGCCCAGAATCCGGTGAACCGTTCCGAATATGCGATCGCGAGTTTCCAGCGGAGTGTCTTCCTGACGAAGGACGCCGGTCGGACATGGACGCCGATCGCCGAGCGAGGCGAGACTAGATGAGCGGGCGGGTCCCGCGAAGTGGGACGCGGCGCAGCGCATCGAGGACCTCAGGCGCTTGATGAGTGGCGCGCGATAACGATGAGCGACGCGGCAACGCTTGGTGTGCTGACAGCCTTCGCGGCCGGGATGGTTTCGTTTCTTTCGCCCTGCGTGCTGCCGCTCGTGCCGGCGTACATGTCTTATGTGACCGGCCAGTCGCTCCAAACGCACACGGAAGCCAGGGGTTCGCGTACGAGAGCGGCTTTTCTCAGCCTGAGCTTCGTGCTTGGATTCGCGGCCGTGTTTGTCGCGCTCGGAGCGAGCGCGACCGCTGTGGGACGCCTAGTACTGGAGTACCGTTACGAGGCCGGCATTGTGGGCGGTGCGCTGGTCACGCTCTTCGGACTCGCGATGCTGATAGGGGTCGAGCGGGTTCCGTTTCTGCGCCGCGATGTGCACTTTCACGTCCACGCGGCGGCCCGAAATCCCGCCTCGGCGCTCCTTCTCGGCATCGCGTTCGGCTTCGGCTGGACGCCGTGCATCGGACCGATCCTCGGTGTAATCCTGAC
>DASWDF010000313.1:0-4954 GCA_036395475.1 Casimicrobiaceae bacterium | reverse complement strand
CGTTCCTGCTCAGCCATGGAATTCCCCGCGTGCTGTGGCGTCACGGCGAGTCGCCGCCGGTGCTGCTTCGATTTCGATTTGTCGCGGCGAATTCTAGCCGGTCGGCGGCGGGCTCAGCAAAAATTCGTGCGCCGCGGCGTGCGGTTCGTTGAGCGCGCGGTTCGTAGGGCCGAATTCATTCGGCCGCGGCGCGGCATGGCGACCCGCTGTGCGAATAAATTCGCAGCTACGAAAACCCGCTGTCAGCGTGGGAGATCAGTCGCGATCGTCGACCGTTTCCGCCTGGCGATCGGTCGCGGTGTTACCCGCAGCAGTTAGCGGGTTACCCTCGCTGCGTTTGTGCCTGCTGCGCGCCGCGCGGCGGAGATTCCGATAGAGATCGGGATGCGATTCCTTCAAGTAATTGATGATTTCGAAGTCGACGCGCTTTACCTGCGACAAATCGACCTGCTCGACGTGCACCAGTCGCAGGAGCTCGCGCACCGGCTTGGGCATATCGCGTCCGCTTTCGTAGCGCGAACCGCCGCTCTGGGTGACGCCGATCTGCGTCCAGAACTGTTCCTGATTCAGCCCGAGCCGGCGCCGGATTTCGCGCGGATTTAGGACGCGGTCAAAAAGTTTCACGGTGCGCTCAGGTTCGTCATGCGTTATGTTCTGGCGAGCACGAAGCTGGACGCGCCACGTCGCCCATCCCGGGTGAATACCATTGGCATAATTGTTGACCAAACCGGGGATCCGCGCAAGTGTGGGCCTGTGGGCGCCGACTGTCCAGCGCCAAAAGCTGAGCGGGCACTGGAACGTGCAGTGCACAAAGGGAAGAGCATCCGTTTGCTAGAATGGCGCCTTTGCGCGTCCGCCGCAGGGGCTCCGGCTCAGCCAAGGTGGCATTAGCGCGTGTCCATGCTCCGCTACGACCTCCACAGCCACTCCACGCACTCCGACGGTCTGCTCACGCCGACGGAATTGGTGCAGCGTGCCGCGCGACGCGGCGTCGACGTGCTCGCGCTCACCGACCACGACGAGGTAAGTGGCCTGGCCGAAGCGCGCGCCGCGGCCGGCGAGACCGGCCTGCGGCTCGTCGACGGCGCCGAGCTGTCGGTCAGCTGGCGCGGCCTCACCTTGCACGTCCTTGCGTTGCGGATCGACCCGGAATGCCCTGCGCTGCGCGACGGCCTGGCAGCGATCCGCGAAGGCCGCTCGGGACGTGCCCACCGCATCGGCGACGCGCTCGCCGCCGCGGGAATCCCGGGCGCATACGAAGGCGCGCTCAGGTACGTCACCAGCGAGGGTCTGATCAGTCGCACGCACTTTGCGCGCTTCCTGGTCGAAGCCGGGCTCGTGCGCGAGACGAAGGACGTATTCAAGCGCTATCTCGTCCCGGGCAAACCGGGCCATGTAGACCACGCGTGGGCGAACCTGCCCGACGCGATCGGCTGGATCCACGCGGCGGCCGGTCGGGCCGTGCTCGCGCATCCCGGACGCTACAAACTGAGCGCAACAGGCTTGCGCGAGCTCCTCGGCGAGTTCTGCGACGCCGGCGGCGACGGCATCGAGGTCATCTCGCCTAGCCACAGCGCCGCGCAGACCGCCGATTTCGCCCGCCACGCCCAGAATTTCGGCTTTCTCGCCTCGTCGGGCTCCGATTACCACGGCCCGGGAGAGAGTTACTTCGACCTGGGCGATATGCCGCCGCTGCCGCTGGGCCTGACTTCGGTCTGGCACGACTGGTGACAACTGGCAGCGCGGGCGGTGAACACGCACCGAATCGGCGCACCGTCTTTTTTGTGTCCGATCGCACGGGCATCACCGCCGAAATGCTCGGCAACAGCCTGCTGTCGCAGTTCGAAGCCTTCGATTTCCAGCGCCGGACCATTCCTTTTGTCGACACGCCGGAGAAAATCGCCGAAGTCGTGACCGTGATCGATGCGACAGGAACGGCGGACCGCAAGCGGCCGCTGGTGTTCAGCTCGATCGTCGACGAGGCGATGAGCGCACAGCTTGGCAAAGCCAGCGCGCTGGTCCTGGATCTGTTCCAGGTCTTCATCGCTCCGTTGGAGGCGGAGCTGGCCGCGAAGTCGTCGCACGCGGCGGGCCGCTCGCATGGCATCGCCAACATCCACAATTATTTTGCGCGCATGGAGGCGATCAACTTCGCGCAGGCGCACGACGACGGCGCCGCGACGCGCGATCTCGGCAAGGCGCAGGTGATTCTTGTCGGCGTCTCGCGCTGCGGCAAGACGCCGACCACGCTGTACCTCGCGCTGCAATTCGGCGTTCTCGCCGCCAATTTTCCGCTGACGCCGGACGATTTCGTCGACCACCGGCTGCCGGCGTCGATCCTGCCCTTTCGCAACCGGCTGTTCGGCCTGACGATCGATCCCGAACGGCTGCAGCAGATCCGGCAGGCGCGGCGGCCCGACAGCAAATACGCCGCGCTCGAGAATTGCCGCTACGAAGTGCGCGCAGCCGAGCAGCTCATGCAGCGCGAGCGCATCGCGACCCTCGACACGACCGCCCGCTCGATCGAGGAGATCGCGACGACGATCCTGCACAAGGCGGGGTTGCAGCGGCACATCTTCTAGTAGCCTTCGCCCCGGGCATCGCGCTGGCGCGCTCAGCCCGGGCTACTGCGCCAACGTGCAGCGGCACATCTTCTAGTAGCCTTCGCCCCGGGCATCGCGCTCGCGCGCTCAGCCCGGGCTACTGCGCCAACGTGCAACGGCACAGCTTCTAGGCGTAGCCTGGGCTGAGCCGAAGGCGAAGCCCAGGACCATGGGGTTATATCAACCCGTAGAATCTACGCGCGTTAGCGCCGAAGATCCCGTCCTTGTCGGCGCGCGATACTCCGGCGAGGAGCGCGTCGGTCGCGGCAACCCACGCTGCATAGCTGGCCGCCAGCGTTACCACCGGCCAGTCGCTGCCCCACAGCAGGCGCTCGGGCCCGAAACATTGCAACACGTGATCGGTGTAGCGCTGCAATGTCTCGACGCTCCAATGCGCGCCCGCCTCGGTCACCAGCCCTGACAGCTTGCAATGCACCCGCGGGTGCCGCGCGAGCGCCGCCAGATCCTCCGCCCAAGGCTGCCAGCGATTGCCGGCGATGTCGGGCTTGGCGCAATGATCGATGACCACCGCGAGCTCCGGATGGCGCTCGAGCGTGAGCAGAAGCGGCTTCAGCTCGCGCGGCTTTACCAGCGCGTCGAAGCGCAAGCCGAGCCGCGGCAATGCCGCGAGAGCCGGCTGCACCTCGGGGCGGGCTATCCAATCGGGATCGGCGAGATCCTGCAACATCGGGCGGATGCTCTTCAACAACGGATCGCCGCCGAGCATCTCCAGCGTCTCTGCGGCGTCCGCAGCGCCGAGGTCGGCCCAGCCCACCACACCTCGCACCAAGCCATCGCTGTTGCGCGCGACGTCGAGCAGGAACCGCGTTTCGGCGAGCGTCGGCGCTGCCTGCACCAGCACGGTCGCGTCGATGTTAGCCGCGGCGAGCAGTGGTCTGAGATCGGCGAGTCCGAAATCGCGGTAGATCGGCGCGAGTACGGGTGTCGGGTTGAGCCATCCGTAATCGCCGCGATCGAGTCGCCACATGTGATGATGCGCGTCGACCCGGCCGCTCATCGCGCTGCTTTGATTCCGGGAAGCGGCGCGCGTGGATCGACCAGCCCTCGCTCGCGCAGCGCGCTCCAGAATTCGCGCGGGATCGCGACTTGCGCCAGCCGCAGATTCGCATCGAACTCGGCGACGCTGCGCGCTCCGGGAATCACCGTCGCGACAGCGGGATGCGCCGTTGGAAACTGCAGCGCCGCCGCCGGCAGCGGGACGCCGAATTCGGCGCAGGCGCGCTCGATCGCGCCAACGCGCTCGACGATTTTCGGGGACGCCGGGGCGTAGTTGAAGTACGGCACCGAGCCGTCTGCCGGCCGAGCGCCGGTGGCGAGGATACCCGAATTGAACGGCCCGCCGAGCACGATCGCCACGCCGCGCCGCTCGCACTCGGGCAGCAATTCAGGCAGTGCCGATTGATCGGCCAGCGTGTAGCGCCCGGCGAGGAGGATCACGTCGAGATCGGCCAAGCCGAGCACGTGCAGGCAGATTGCGACGTCGTTGACGCCAAGACCGTAACCTCCGATTCTGCCCTCGGCCTTGAGCGCCGCGAGCGCCGGCAGGCCGCCGTCAAGCGCGTCGGCCAAACGCTGCGCATGCGCATCGCCGTGCGTCTCGCGATCGATGTCGTGCACGTAGACCAGGTCGACGCGCGCGAGGCCGAAGCGCTGCAGGCTGTCTTCGAGCGAGCGGCGCACGCCCTTCGCGCCGTAGTCGTAGCACTGTACGAAAGGCAGCGTATCGACGAAGCCATGCTGGTCGCGCGCCGCATCGGCGCGCGGTTCGAGCAATCGGCCGACCTTGGTCGACACCAGATAATCATCGCGGGGCCTTACGCGCAGCGCGTCGCCAATGCGCCGTTCCGAGCGGCCGAGGCCGTAGTATGGTGCGGTGTCGAAATAGCGCACACCAACGTCGTACGCGCGAGCGACGAGCGCCGCCGCGGCGTCGTCGGAGACCGCACGAAACAAGTTGCCGAGCGGCGCACCGCCGAAACCGAACGGCGGTGCGCGCAGACGGGCAAGCAGCGCAGCGCTTAGTGCCATAGGTGCCGCCGCAATATGCAGAAAGGTCGCCGCCGCTGTCGAGTCGTCATTGCGCAACTCCGCTCACTTGCCGATGAGAACACTTGGCAGCCACGTCGTCAGCGGCGGCCATAGTGTGATCGCCGCCAGCACGACCAGCAGCGGGATCAGAAACGGCACGATGGCACGCGACATGCGCTCGAAGGAAATCCTGGCGATGTTCGACACGACGTAGAGCACGACACCCACCGGAGGCGTGACGGTTCCGATCATCAGGTTCAGCACGAACACCAGCCCGAAGTGCACGGGATCGATGCCGAGCT
>DASWDF010000312.1:0-17131 GCA_036395475.1 Casimicrobiaceae bacterium | reverse complement strand
GCTCGGTGCGTTCCTTTTCGTGCTGCTGTTCCCGTTCTACTGGATGGCCATTACGACGTTCAAGCCGGATGAGGAACTGCTGTCGCGCGAGGGTAATCCGTTCTGGGTCAACAACCCGACGCTCGCGCACGTCAAGAAGCTGCTTTTCGATACCGCATATCCGGACTGGCTGTGGAACACCGTCCTGATCTCGGTGGTATCCACCGCGCTTTCATTGTTCTGCAGCGTTCTTGCCGCCTACGCCATCGAGCGGCTGCGCTACCGCGGCTCGCGCTACGTCGGCGCGAGCATCTTTCTCGCCTACCTGGTGCCACCGTCGATTCTGTTCATCCCTTTGGCGACCATGGTCTACCAGCTCAATCTCTTCGACACGAGGCTCGCGCTGATCCTGACCTATCCGACGTTCCTGATCCCGTTCTGCACCTGGCTCCTGATGGGCTATTTCAAGACTATTCCCTTCGAGCTCGAGGAGTGTGCGCTGATCGACGGGGCGAACCGGTTCCAGATCCTGGTCAAGATCGTCCTGCCGCTGGCGGTGCCGGGGCTCATCTCGGCCGGAATATTCGCGTTCACACTGTCGTGGAATGAGTTCATCTACGCGCTGACTTTCGTTTCATCATCGGAAGTGAAGACCGTTCCCGTGGGCGTTGTGACCGAGCTCGTCGAGGGCGACGTATATCACTGGGGCTCGCTGATGGCGGGCGCGCTGTTCGGCTCGCTGCCGGTTGCGGCGCTGTACTCGTTCTTCGTCGAGTATTACGTTTCCGGCCTCACCGGCGCGGTGAAGGAGTAGCGTGGGCAACTCGGTCGCCCACGAATCGTCCGACAAGCAAGTGTTAGGCCTTGGGCGAGTACGCGGTACACCAACCGTTTCGATTGATAACACCTTCGACGAGGGCGCATGCTCCGCTATTGGCGCTGTTGGTATCCGGGGAAAAGAATTTACATGCGCCACAAGATTGGCCGTCGTGAGGGCGGTCCTGATAGAGGAAATCGCTCTTTGCCGCCTTGGCCAGCACCGATTTGTTTGCCACTAGGGTCACGGTTAGCACCAGACCGGCGACAACGCCTGCGCCTTGCATCAGTGTGGCGCGACGAGAGATGCGGTTCGCGCGTGTTTGCATTGCGCTATCCCTTCATTTGATCCGGCGGGACACGTGTGATTCGTTCGGTGACAGGCCGGCGCCGCTCCGGTGGGATCAGACGATATTCCATTCCGTGCTTGAACCTCAGAACATGAACCAACCCAATACATAAAGCGTATTGTTGTCCTTTGCATTGCGTCCGAATCCGTCATAGTTGGTTCTCGACCCGTTGAAGTCTCGATACGCCGTGTATTGCAATAGGAACCGCACATCGCGTCGCGGCAACCAGTCAAGCTCGATGATGTAGCCGCTCGTCTTAGGGCTGCCGGCCAGACTGCCGGTAACAGCCTCTCCGGTGTTGTAGAGACTATCGTCAACGTTCCCGGTGGTGCGAAAATACGCCAGAGTTCCTCCATACTTCTGGTCGTAGTAATAAGAGGCTTTGCCCTTGAATGCCCGCAGCCGGTTGAATGGGTTGCTCGCGGCGCCCGCGCCAAAGGTCGCGTCCAGGTTCTGCCTTTCGTTGATCCAGTTGAGTTGCGAGGAGAAGCGATGGCGATCGGTGATGTATTGATACTGCGCGTCGATCCCCACGTCGCGGAAGCGGTCGGTAGGTCCGGTAGGATCGAGGCTGTCAGGGAACTTCCGCACATTGGTCCCATAGGTGCCGATCATCGCGGAATGCGTTCCATCACCCCATACATGTTGGAGTGCCAAGCGCCAGTACGGTGCGTAGCCGTCGAGGACGGCGTCCGTTGTTTTATCCGTGCCCGCTCGGAACACGGAGAAAGCGCGGTCCGCAGTGCGGTAGCCGGCGACCTCCGCGTAAAGGGTTTGGTTCCAGAGCGTGTAGGCACCCAACCCGACAACCTGCTGTCCGAGACCACCATCAATCAATGCCGCGGCGTTAGGAGCCACGGCGACGCTTGATGAGGCGAAGGGGAACCCCCACGCAGGTGTCGTGTTGTAGATGTCCGAGACGGTCGGATTGTTGTTGACCGTCAGTCCGTAGGTAAGATCGGCGCCCTCGCGCTTGAAGTGATTGGCGTAGCGAAGATCGACATTATCGATCGAGCTGTGATGGGCAATGCCATCGTAGGTCCATTGGACGAAGGCACCGACGTGCTCGGCGATCCGGCCGGCGTAGAACAGGCTGAACTGCTGGAGCGCTAGACTGTTGTTCCTCGGGAAGTTACTCGGATCGGCGCCAGCGGTGCTGTTGGTATTGGTGGCCGAAAGTTGCAGCATTGCGGCCAACGGCAGCTTCGGAGGTGGGCCGTCGCTCTGCATTGGAAGCCACGGGCGCTCCTCCTTTACGTCTTTGATTAGCGTATACCCGCCCAGCTTGAATTCCCTGCCGACGGAGCTGAGTTCGAGCCAACTGAGATGGCAGTTGCCGCAGTCAAGGCCGGTCTGACGGGCAAAGCTTGGCACTGCGTGCGCAAGGACAGGCGCCAGAATTAGTGCCGCGACCATTACAGTCAAATGTGCGAGCTTCATATGCTCATAACCTTTTTTTGAGCATAGGCGTTGCTTGCCGTTGGCGCGGCACTCAACGATCAGACAAAGAGCGGCTGTGTGTTCACATCATCGTCAGAAAGTCACAATAAGACCTGCATTCTGCCGACTGAACGAAACTCTATCGTTCCGCGAGAAGCCTGGAATTCTCGAGGAAACCGTTTCGCTCAATGCGCGCGGGGACGAGTGCACCGCAGCGTCCTGTCGATTCCGTAAACTGGTTCGCCGGATAAAGTATTCCGGGCCAATGCGTTTTTGAGCACATCGGTAATATCCACATTTTCGGTCATGCACCCAGACCTTTACGCAGTCGATGCCGATGTGAGCTTCAGTTCAAGAGCGGATCAATTCTGCGAGCGGATCGGGAATAAATTCACGACAAATGTGTTGTCGTCAGGGCGTTACTCGCCTCGCTCGCCACGCTGGTGACGCGTTGCCGCGCACCGTGGAGAGTCTGCCTCGGGCTGCTACCCTACTTTGCAAGCGATACGCTCCGGGAAAACCGGAGCGTGGCAAACTCAATAGCCATAGCGTCGTCCGAGCCAACGCCCCGGTATCCGTGGGCAGCGCGCTGCACGCGCGACACGGTTACGGTAGAATATGGGCATTAGGCAAACTGGGCTAACCCCATGAGCATACAAGACACCATTCGCGACCAGGTCACCAGTCATGCGGTCGTGTTGTACATGAAAGGCACACCGCAATTTCCGCAATGCGGCTTCTCGAGCGCCGCGGTGCAGATGCTGCAAGGGTGCGGCGTCGACCGGTTTTTCTCGGTCAATGTACTGGCGGATGATGCGATCCGCCAAGGCATAAAGGATTATGCGAACTGGCCGACGATTCCCCAGCTCTACGTGAACGGAGAGTTCGTCGGCGGCTGCGACATCATGCGCGAGATGTACGAGTCGGGTGAGCTTCAGCAGTTGCTCGCCAGGCAAGCTGCCTGAACGGCACCAACCTGCACTGCCGACGACGGCGGGATGCCCGGCCGTTTTCTCTTAGGCCGCGCAGCAGCCCGCATTAGCTCGTCAGGTGCGTGCGCGGTGCACGCGCTTGACTTCGGCAATCCGGCGCAGGGCGCGCATGACGTGGGCCAGGTGCTTGCGGTCCTGTACCTGGACGCTGAAGAACATGTTGACGACGCGGTCGCTGTCGGGGCGCTCCATCGACACGTATTCGATGTTCGCGCCGGCGTCGGCGATGGCGGTCGCGAGTCGGGCCAGAAGCCCGCGCTGGTCGTCGACCATGATACGGATACCGGCCTCGAACACGCCCTCGACCTTCGGCGCCCACTCGACATCGACGATCTGATCGTTTTCGACGCGGTTCTTCCGGAGTGTCTGGCAATCGCGGGTATGAACGAGTAGCCCCTGGCCGCGGCGGAACTGGCCGATGATTGCATCGCCCGGTATCGGCCGACAGCACTTGCCGTACTGGATCGCGACGCCCTCGACCCCGCGTAATTGCAGCGCGCCGAGGCGAGGCGGTCCTTGCGGCGCGTCGTCGGGCGCGCGGGTCACTGCACGCGTCAGCGCCTGCGCCACCACAAACGACAGCCGCTTACCCTGGCCGATGTCGGCCAGAATGTCGAGCCGACTCTTGGCGCCGTATTCCCGGGCGAGCGCCTCCCAGCGCTCCAGCGTGATCGATTCCGGCACGGCCTTGAGCGAAGCGAGCGCTTGCTCGAGCATGCGCTCGCCCAGCAATGCGGATTCCTTTTGCTGCAGCGTTTTCAGGAAATGTCGAATGCGCGAGCGCGCCTTGCCGGTCGCGACAAAATTGAGCCATGACGGGTTCGGCCGCGCCGTCGGAGCGGTGATGACCTCGACCTGGTCGCCGCTCTTCAATTCCGTGCGCAGGGGCATCAGTTCGTAATTGATTCTCGCCGCCGTGCAATGATGGCCGATGTCGGTGTGCACCGCGTAGGCGAAGTCGACCGCCGTCGCACCGCGCGGTAGCGCCATGATCTTGCCCTTAGGCGTGAAGACATAGATCTCATCCGGGAAGAGATCGCCCTTGATGTGCTCGAGAAATTCCTTCGAGTCCCGTGACTCCGATTGAATTTCGAGCAGGCTTTGCAGCCAGCGATGCGTCTGTTGCTGGGCTTCCGCAATGTCGAGCTTGCCGCCGGCTTTGTACAGCCAGTGTGCGGCAACGCCGGCCTCGGCGATGCGATGCATGTCGTGGGTGCGGATCTGCGCCTCGAGCGGCGTGCCGAACGGTCCGAACAGCGTCGTGTGCAGCGACTGGTAACCGTTCGCCTTCGGGATGGCGACGTAGTCCTTGAACTTGCCGGGGATCGGTTTGTAGAGAGCGTGCAACACGCCCAACGCGGCATAGCATGCCGTCGCGTCCTTCACCAGCACGCGAACGCCGTAGATGTCGAAGACCTGCGAGAACGTGTAGTGCTTTTCGCGCATTTTCTTGTACACGCTGAAAGCCGTCTTTTCCCTTCCCGTGACGGTCGCGGCGATGCCATCCTGCTTGAGCCCGTCGCGAATGGTCTGCAGGATGCGATTCATCACTTCGCGCCGGTTGCCGCGTGCGGCCTTGATCGCCTTGGCCAGCACGCGATAGCGGACCGGGTAGAGATGCTTGAACGACAAGTCCTGCAGCTCCTGATAGAGCGCGTTCAGGCCGAGCCGGTTGGCGATCGGCGCGTAGATATCCAGTGTCTCGCGCGCGATGCGCTCGCGGTGGGCGGGCGCCATCGCATCAAGGGTGCGCATGTTGTGCAGGCGGTCGGCGAGCTTGATCAGGATGACGCGGACATCCTGCGCCATCGCCAGCAGCATCTTGCGGAAGCTTTCCGCCTGCAGGTCCTCGCGCGATTGGAACTCGATCTGATCGAGCTTGGACACGCCGTCGACCATGTCGGCGACCGGCTTGCCGAACGAGGTCTCGATCTCGATCTTGGTGACCGCGGTGTCCTCCATCACATCGTGGAGCAGCGCCGCGGCAAGCCCCTGGGCGTCAAGCCGCCATTGCGACAGGATGCTGGCTACAGCCAGCGGGTGCGAGATGTACGGATCGCCGGATTTCCGGAACTGACCCTGATGCGCTTGCTCTGAAAACGCGAACGCGCGCTCGACCAGCGCGACGTCAGGAGGCGGCAGATAGTGGCCGAGATGTCGGGTGAATTCGGCGATTTCCGACATGCGCGGTCACCTGGAGAAGCCTTAGCCTGGTTAGCTCTGCGGCTTGAGCAGCATTTCTATTCCAACCTTGCCGGCGGCAATTTCGCGCAGTGCAATGACCGTGGGCTTGTCGCGATCCGCGTCGAGCAAGGGCTGCGAGCCCGCGCTGATCTGGCGCGCGCGGTTGGTCGCCGCGAGTGTGAGCTCGAAGCGATTGGGTATCTTGGCAAGAACGTCTTCAATCGTGATGCGGGCCATGGTTCTCCATTCAGGTCAGTTGCGCGAGCAGCCCCCCGTACCGGACGCACTGTTGTGCGCTGCGCAGTCGGGACACCCTCACGATGGCGTCGAGGTCGGCGACCGCCGAAGCAAAGTCCTGATTAATAATAACATAATTGAACTCGACGCAGTGCCGCATTTCCTCGCGGGCTGCACTCAGCCGGCGCGCAATGGTTTCCTCGTCATCCTGGCCCCGGCGCACCAGGCGTTCCCGCAGCGAGGAAAGCGATGGCGGCAGGATGAAGATATGGACCGATTCGGGCACGAGTTTGCGCACCTGGAGCGCGCCCTGCCAGTCGATTTCGAGCAGCACATCCTGGCCCGAGTCGACCTGGGCCTTGAGCCAAGTCACGCTGGTCGCGTACCAATTCCCGTGGACGCGAGCATGCTCGAGAAACTCGCCGGCGGCCTTCAGCGCCGCAAATCGATCTGCGGTGACGAAGTGGTAATCGACGCCGTCGATCTCACCGGGCCGCGGCGGACGTGTCGTGTATGAAACCGACAAGTGGATCCCGGGTTCACGCTCGAGCAGCGCGCGCGTGAGACTCGTCTTGCCGCCTCCCGAGGGCGCGGCGACAACGAATAGATTGCCTGTCGGGCCCGCCATTTCGACTATTCGATGTTTTGTACTTGCTCGCGCATCTGCTCGATTAGCACCTTGAGCTCGAGCGCGGCTTGCGACAGCTCGGCGTCGACGGACTTCGAGCCGAGCGTGTTCGCTTCGCGGTTCAACTCCTGCATCAGAAAGTCGAGCCGCTTGCCGCTGCTGCCGCCATGGTCGAGGACTCGCCTCACCTCCGCGACGTGCGCGCTCAAGCGCGACACTTCCTCGGCGACGTCGATTTTGGTCGCGAACAGCGCGAGCTCCTGCTTGAGTCGCTCGGCGTCGGGATCGAGGCCGGCTTCCTTCAAGCGCGCGCGGAGCTTCTCCACGTACGCGTCATGGATCGCCGGAACGCGCGGCTTGACGCGCGCGATCTGCGCCTCGATGGCGCCGCAGCGATCCATGAGCATCGTCTTGAGCTTCTCGCCTTCGCGTGCACGCGACGCGGCGAGTTCGGCAAGCGCCTGCTGAACCAGCGCGACCGCACGCGCGGCGAGCGCCTCGGGTGGAAGCGACGGCTCGGTGAGCACGCCGGGCCAGCGCAGGATGTCGACAACCGTCAGCGGAGCGCTGCCTGGCGCGTGGCGCAAAACCTCGGTGGCCGCGTCCCGCAGCAGGGCGACGCGCTCGGCGTTGACCGCGAGCGTCGTCGCTCCCGGCAGGACATGGTTGAGCGCGATGCGGCAATCGACCTTGCCGCGCTTGAGCTCCGCGGTGATCAGCTCGCGCAGCACCGCATCGAGCGCGCGCAGCTCATCCGGCAGACGCAGCTGGAGATCGAGATAACGATGGTTCACCGAGCGCAACTCGACGGTCAGCGAAGCCGCGGGTAGCTCGGCGGCAGCGGCCGCGAAGCCGGTCATGCTCAAGATCATTGCTTCCGGCTCGGTGGGTGTCCCAAAGCGGAAATCCGAGGAGAAATAGGCGGGAAAGTCAATGAAATCTTTACTTTATGCGTTGGCTTGCCGAGAATGTAGAGGTTATCAATCCCACGCGCAAGTACGGGCGGCACGTATTATGCGTACCGTCGCCATCACTCATGGGCGTCACCAACCAGGCTCTTCCGTCCGGTTATCAGCTGCTCAATTACCGGATCGATCGTCAGATCAGTCGCGGCGGGTTTTCGATTGTCTACCGCGCGTTCGATGATGGCGGCGGCCCGGTGGCGATCAAGGAATATCTGCCCTCGTCGCTGGTGCTGCGGACCGAAGGCGACATCGTGCGCGCCAGCACGGCGGAGAATCTCACTTCGTTCCGCTACGGAATGAAGTGCTTCTTCGAGGAGGGGCGTGCGCTCGCCAAGATCAATCATCCCAACGTCGTGCGCGTGCTGAATTTCTTCCGCGCGAACGAGACCGTCTACATGGTGATGCGCTACGAGCGCGGACGCACGCTGCAGCAGCAAATCCAGATGCGGCAGGATCAGGTGTCCGAGCGGCTGGTGCGGCACGTTTTCATGCACCTGTTGAACGGGCTGCGCGAAGTCCACACCCACAAGCTGCTGCACCTCGACATCAAGCCTGCGAATGTCTATCTCCGCACCGACGGATCACCCGTGCTGCTCGACTTCGGCGCGGCGCGGCAGACACTGACCAATACGCGTCCGAAGCTCGCGCCGATGTACACACCCGGCTTCGCCGCTCCGGAGCAGTATCGCGAGCCAGACCGGCTGGGGCCCTGGACCGACGTGTACGGCATCGGCGCGAGCATGTTCGCCTGCCTTGCCGCTTTTGCGCCGCAGGCCGCGGACGCCCGGCTGTCTGAGGACCATCTCGTGTCGGCGAAGAAGATCTGGGCCGGCGGTTACTCCGACAATCTGCTCGAGGTGATCGACTGGTGTCTGCGCCTCGATCCGCTCGAGCGCCCACAAAGCGTCTTTGCGCTGCAGAAGGCGATCCGCGATATCCCACCGCGCAAGCGCAAGCTGACATTCCTCGACACGCTGAAAAAGAAACTGTTCAGCGAAGTCGTATAAGCGGGCTAGAAGTATCAGGGAACTTCGTGCGCTTCACGATCTTCCAGGAGAGCCGCAAGGGGCAGCGCAAGGTCAATCAGGACCGCCTCGCATACACCTACAGCCGCGACACGCTGCTGCTCGTGGTGGCCGACGGCATGGGCGGGCACGTCGGCGGGGAGATCGCGGCGCAGATCGCGGTGCGGCTGTTCATCGAGCGCTTCCAGCAAGAGGCGAAACCGACGCTCAGGAACCCGCTCAAGTTTCTGCAGGACTCGATGCTGCGCGCGCACCAGGCTCTCGGCTCCTATGCCAACCAATTCTCAATGCTGGAGACACCGCGCACGACCTGTGTCGCCTGCGTGATCCAGTCCAATTACGCGTACTGGGCGCATGTCGGCGATTCGAGGCTGTATCTGTTCCGCCAAGGCGGGTTGATCGGGCAGACCAAGGATCATTCGAAGGTGCAATACCTCGTCGACCAGGGGATCATCGGCGCGCACGAGATCGTCGATCACCCCGATCGCAACAAGATCTTCAGCTGCCTGGGCGGCCTCGTCGATCCCGTCATCGACCTCTCCCGGAGGACGCCGCTGCGCAACGGCGACTTGATCGTCCTGTGCACCGACGGCTTGTGGAGCGTCTATCCTCAAGAAGAGATCGCGCGGGCGCTGACCGGAACGCCGATCCTCAAGTCCTCGCCGACGCTGATGCGCGAAGCCGAGCTGCGGGGCGGGCCCGAAGGCGACAACCTTTCGCTGATCGTCGTACGGTGGGGGCCGGAGACGCTGGCCGACGAGCCGACGACGACGATCACCGAGACTCTCGGCCTGGGCGAATTCCAGACCGAGATCGATCGCACGCTTACGCTCACTGACCGCAAGGGCGCGCAGCGCGACCTGACCGACGACGAGATCGAGCGCGCGATTGCCGAAATCCAGGCCACGATCAAGCGCTACCGGCGGTAGAATAGGGGTTGAGGCGATTCGCGCGGGGTCTCTGCCGCTTGGCGACGACGTTGCGGAGAGTCGTCTCTGACCGAAGGTTCATGCGTTACATCATCCTCGACACCGAAACGACGGGGCTCGATCCCAAGCAGGGCCATCGCATCATCGAGATTGCAGCGGTCGAGGTCGTCGATCGCCGCCTGACGGGCAGGAGCGTTCACTTTTACGTCAACCCCGAGCGTGAAGTCGACGCCGGGGCAACCGACGTGCACGGCCTGACCTGGGAGACGCTGCGGGAAAAGCCGCGATTCAGAGACATTGCGCGCGAATTCATCGATTTCGCCGGCGGTGCGCGGTGGATCATTCACAACGCGCCTTTCGACCTGGCGTTCCTCGACGAGGAGCTCAGGCGTCTGGAGCTGCCGTCGTCGGCGGGAGTCTGCGCCGAGGTCATCGACACACTCGAGCTCGCACGCGAGCAATTTCCGGGCAAGAAGAACAGCCTCGACGCATTGTGCGAGCGCTTCCGGATCGCCAACGCGCAGCGGACGCTGCACGGCGCGCTGCTCGATGCACGCCTGCTGGCGGAGGTTTACCTGGCGATGACGCGCGGGCAGGAGTCGCTGACGATCGATATCGCTGTTCCGGCGCTCTCCGCGAGTGCGCACGCTGGTGCAGCGGCGCCCCCGCCGGTCCGCGTGCTCGAGCCGGTGGCCGAAGAGCTTGCTGCGCACCGGGCGTATCTCACCGAGCTTGATCGCGAGACCAGGGGCCGTTGCCTGTGGCTCGCGCTCGAATTTGCCAGCGTTCCGGTCCCGCAAGCCGGATGATGCGCCGTCCGTAACATGGTTGACACAAGCGACTCTCATACTGGGGTGGCCTTGCCCTCCGCCGCGGCGTCGACGGCAACTCCGGCGGCAGCGCCGGTGGCGACGCACCGAACCATGGAAGAACGGGACGCGCTGCCGATCAATCGCGAACTGTCATTGCTCGCCTTCAACCGCCGCGTGCTCGCGCTCGCCCAAGACCCGGCGGTCCCGCTGCTCGAACGGCTGCGCTTCCTGTGCATCGTCAGCAGCAATCTGGATGAATTCTTCGAGATCCGTGTCGCGGGTCTGCGCGAGCAGTTGCGCGTTAAGGCACCGATGGTCGGCACGACGTTGCACGAGCTAAGGGCCCATCTCGGCGAAATTGGCCAAGGCGCGCAGGCGCTGGTCGCCGCGATGTATCGCACGCTCAACGAGCAGATCCTGCCGGCGCTGGCCGCCTCGGGAGTGCGCATGCTGCGCAGCGCCGAGCGCAATGCCGCGCAGCGCGCCTGGGTAGCCGATTATTTCCAGCGCGAGATCCGGCCGCTGCTGACCCCGATCGGGCTCGATCCGGCGCACCCGTTCCCGCAGGTCGTCAACAAGAGCCTCAACTTCATTGTCGAGCTTTCCGGACGCGATGCTTTCGGGCGCGAGACGAGCGTGGCTATCGTCAAGGCGCCGCGGGTGGTTCCGCGCGTGATCCGGATGCCGCCCGAAGTCGCGGGCGCCGAGAACACCTTTGTGCTGTTATCTTCGGTCATCCATGCGCACCTGCACGAATTGTTTTCCGGGCGCGACGTGATCAATTACTCGCAATTCCGCGTCACGCGAGACGCCGACCTTTGGATCGACGAGGAAGAAGTCAAGAACCTGCGACAGGCGCTCGAGGGTGAATTGCCGCAACGCCAGTTCGGTCTTGCCGTGCGCCTCGAAGTCGCCGCGCACTGCCCGCAGCACCTGGCAACCTTCCTGTTGCAGCAGTTCGAGCTGCAGGACTTCGATCTCTACCGCTGCGAAGGGCCGGTCAACCTGGCGCGGATGTCGGCCCTGATCGAGCAGGTCGATGTCGACAAGCTCGAATACCCGCCGTTCCTGCCCGGAATGCCTGACCGTCTGCGCGATGCGCCCGATCTCTTCGCGGCGATCCGCCAGCACGACATCCTGCTCCACCATCCGTACCAGTCATTCGAGCCGGTCGTCGAGTTCATCCGCAAGGCCACCGACGACCCCGACGTGATCGCGATCAAGCAGACCGTCTATCGCACCGGCGTCAACTCGGTGCTGATGGAAGCGCTGATCGAGGCCGCCCGCCGCGGCAAGGAAGTCACGGTCGTCGTCGAGTTGATGGCGCGCTTCGACGAAGAGGCGAATATCAACTGGGCGGAGAGACTCGAGCAGACGGGCGCGCAGGTCGTCTACGGCGTATTCGGCCTGAAGACGCACGCCAAGCTCGCCCTGCTGCTGCGCCGGGAGAAGGACGCGACGGGCAGGTCCCGGCTGCAGCCGTACGCGCATCTCGGAACGGGCAACTACCACCCGCGTACTGCGCGCACCTACACCGATTTCGGGCTGCTTACCGCGCATCCCGAGATCTGCGCGGACGTCGAGGAAGTTTTCCTGCACATCACGAGCCTCGCCAAGGCGAACAGGCTGAAGCGCCTCTGGCTCGCGCCCTTTACGATGCATCGTCACCTGCTCGAGGCGATCCGCCGCGAGACGCGCCATGCCCGGGAGGGCAAGCGTGCGCGCATCGTGGCCAAGATGAATGCCTTGCTCGAGGAAGCGGTGATCAAGGCGTTGTACGCCGCGTCGCAGGCCGGCGTCAGCATCGATCTCATCGTGCGCGGCGCTTGCGCGCTGAGGCCGGGCGTGAAGGGAGTCTCCGACAACATTCGCGTGCGCTCGATCGTCGGCCGCTTTCTCGAGCACAGTCGCATCTGGTGGTTCGACAACAATGGCGCCGACGATGTGTACCTCGCCAGCGCCGACTGGATGGGTCGAAACCTTTTCCGGCGGATCGAGGTCGCGTTCCCGGTGCTCGATCCGGCGCTTAAAGGCCGCGTCATCGACGAGGGCCTGAAACCCTATCTCGGCGACAGCCGCGACGCCTGGGAGCTTGATGCCGACGCAAGCTACGCACGAGCGAAGCCGCGGCTCCGAACTCAGCCCTCGTCCGCGCAAGCCGAGCTGCTGGAACGCATGGCGGACAAGCTCGGGGCCGACTCGTAGGCGCCTAAGATGGACCTCATTCTCTGGCGCCATGCGGAAGCGGAGACTGGCGAGCCCGATCTGGGACGGCGGTTGACCGCCAAAGGCATCAAGCAGGCCGAGCGCATTGCCGGCTGGCTCGACGGTCATCTGCCCGATACGACGCGCATCCTGGTGAGCCCTGCCGATCGTGCGCAGCAAACTGCGCTCGCGCTCAAGCGCAAGTTCCGGGTCGTGCCCGAGCTCGGGCCGGGTGCGACGGTTCAGTCCGTGCTCGCTGCGGCCGGCTGGCCCGACGCCCGCGAACCGGTGCTCATCGTCGGCCATCAGCCGACCTTGGGCGAAGTCGCCGCGTTTCTGCTCGCCGGCGAGGAGCTGCCTTGGAGCATGCGCAAGGGCGCGGTATGGTGGCTCTCCAATCGCGTGCGCGACGGCAACGCTGCTGTCGTGTTGAAGGTCGCCATCGGTCCCGATTTCGTTTGAGCTTCAGCTCGGTCGCGTCCGCCCCGGGATCGGCTGATAAAACCGCCCCATCACTTGCGGGGAGTTTTCCAGGGATATCCCAGCGCGTCCCACTGTGCGTGCTCCTTTTCGAGCATATGCGCCGTCAGAGGATGTGCCGCGAGCCAGCGGGGCGAGACTGCAAGGGAGATGCGCCGCGCGACCTTCAGCCGTATCTTCGGCAGCGCGATTGCGGCACGCGCATGATGGAATAGCACCGCGAGGCGCAGCGCGAGCAGTTGCACGCGCATCGGGTTGTCGTCCAGAGCCGCCTCCACCTTGGCCAGGCCGCCGCGGCAGCCGAAGACCAGCAGTGCGAGGTGGCTTTGCTCTCCGGAGGAAAAACCCGGCATGTCGGCGTGCTGCAGGATGTACGCGCCGTGCTTGTGGAAGCCGATGTGCGAAACCGACATTCCGATCTCGTGCAGCGTCGCGGCCCACTGCAGCAATTGCACGCTCTCGGCATTCGCGCCCGGCAGCGCGCGGCGAAACAGCACTACGGCGAGCGCCGCGACGCGAGCGGCGTGAGCGCGGGCTATCGCGTAGCGGTCGACGAAGCGCGCCACGGTGACGCCGCGCACGTCCGCGTCGATGGTTCGGCCAAGGAGGTCGTAGAGCACGCCGAGACGTAGCGCGCCTCCGACGGGGTCGATCCGATCGATCCCGAGCTCGGCGACGGCCGCGGCCATGATCGCGAGGCCTCCCGCCAGCACCGGGGCGCGTTCGGGCTTGAGCGCGCGCAACGACAGGCGCCCGATGTGCCGCGCCGCGAGCATCCGCTTCTTGAGGCGGGCGAGGCCGGGGGGCGTGATCCCGCCGCCGGAGAAGCCATTCTGCTCGAGGATTTCCGCGAGCGCCGCCGCGGTGCCCGACGAAGCGTAAGCCTCGCGCCAATGACCCGGGCCGAACTCGCGGGCGATCGGCTCGATCTCGACGCGGGCTGCGGTTTCGGCGCCTTCGAACCCTTCGGCGGTAAGCCGTCCCTCCGGGAAAAACCGCTGTGTCACACCGACGCAGCCGATCTTGAGGGATTCGAGGCGCTCGGGCTCGAGCCCACGGCCGATGATGAATTCGGTCGACCCGCCGCCGATGTCGACGACCAACCGTGGCTCGAGCGAGCGCGGCAGCTCGTGCGCGACCCCGAGATAAATCAGGCGCGCTTCCTCGTGCCCGCCGATGACGTCGATCGGGAATCCCAGCGCGTGCTCGGCCTGTGGCAGAAACTCGCGCGCGTTTTTCGCCACTCGAAACGTATTGGTCGCGACTGCGCGCACCGCCGACGGGTGCAGGCCGGCAAGCCGCTCGCGGAAGCGCGCGAGGCATTGGAGCGCGGCCTTCATCGCCGAGGTCTTGATGCGGCCCTGTGGATCGAGGCCGGCGCCGAACCGCAGCGTCTCGCGCCAGGTATCGAGCCGGTAGATCTGATCGCCTTCGACGCGGCCGATCTCGAGCCGGAAGCTGTTTGAGCCCAGGTCGACGACGGCGAGCGTGGCGGCGGGCGTGGTGGACACGAATGTCGTACGGCAGCGGATGGCCAAGGCTAACAGAAAAGCTTCGCAGCGGCGCCTTTGGTGTGCGCAACGTTTCTGCTACGCTCGACTCTTTCGTGCTCGCGCATTCCGATCTGCGTTCGATGCCGGTCGACTATCTCAAGAAGATTCTCACGGCCCGGGTCTACGACGTCGCCATCGAGTCGCCGCTCGAGCTCGCTCCGACGCTGTCCTCGCGGCTCGGCAACCGGGTGCTACTCAAGCGCGAAGATCAGCAGCCGGTTTTCTCGTTCAAGCTGCGCGGGGCGTACAACAAGATGGCGCATCTGTCGGCCGCTGAGCGCGCCCGGGGTGTAGTCGCTGCTTCGGCCGGCAACCATGCGCAGGGCGTAGCGTTGGCGGCGCAACGGCTCGGTTGCCGAGCGACGATCGTCATGCCGGTCACGACCCCGTCGATCAAGACGCACGCGGTCGAGGCGCGCGGCGCAAAGGTAGTGCTTCATGGCGACTCGTACAGCGAAGCGTATGCGCGGGCGGTCGCGCTCGCCCGTTCCACCCATGCGGTGTTCGTGCATCCCTACGACGACCCCGACGTGATCGCCGGACAGGGCACGGTCGGCATGGAGATCCTGCGCCAGCAGCAGGGGCCGATCGACGCGATCTTCGTCGCCGTCGGCGGCGGCGGGCTCATCTCCGGCATCGCCTCGTATGTCAAGCGTGTGCGCCCGGAAATCCGCATCATCGGGGTCGAGCCGGTGGATTCGGCGGCGATGGCGCAATCGCTCGAGGCAGGGCGACGCGTAAAGCTCGACGACGTGGGTTTGTTCGCGGACGGCGTCGCAGTCAAGCAGGTCGGCAAGGAAACATTTCGCATCTGCCGCGAGCTCGTCGACGAGATGGTACGGGTCGACACCGACGCAATCTGCGCGGCAATCAAGGACGCGTTCGAGGATACGCGCTCGATTCTGGAGCCCGCGGGCGCACTCTCCATCGCGGGAGTCAAGGCATACTGCGAGCGCCATCGGACGCGCGACAAGACCTATGTCGCGATCGCCTGCGGCGCCAACATGAATTTCGACCGACTGCGCTTCGTCGCCGAGCGCGCCGAGCTCGGCGAAGAGCGCGAGGCGGTCCTGGCGGTGACGATTCCGGAGCGCCCGGGCAGTTTCCGCGAGTTCTGCGCCCTGCTCGGCAAGCGCAGCATCACCGAATTCAACTACCGCTATGCCGACGCCAGGATCGCGCACATCTTCGTCGGCATCGAGGTCGCCAACCGCCATGAAACCGCAGAGTTGCTGCGGGCGATGCACAAGCGCCGCATCGAGGCCTATGACCTGTCCGACAACGAAATGGCCAAGCTCCACATCCGGCATCTGGTCGGCGGGCACGCGCCGGAAGCCGAGCACGAGATCCTGTTCCGGTTCGAGTTCCCGGAACGGCCCGGCGCGCTGATGCAGTTCCTGAACAGCATGAGCCGCGGCTGGAATATCAGCTTGTTCCATTACCGCAATCACGGCGCCGACTACGGCCGGGTGCTGGTGGGCATGCAGGTGCCGCCATCCGACCACGCCGAATTCCAGCGCTTTCTGGGCCGACTGGGCTATCGCTACGTCGACGAGTCCGCCAATCCGGCGTATCGGCTGTTTCTCGGTCGCTAACGCGTCCCGGGCTGCCGAAAAACGGCAGTTCCGGCTAGGGTTTTCGCGAAGTGCTCACGGCAAATCCCTCAGAAGCCTCAAGTTTATGGGTTCTGGCAAGGATTATGCTCTAGGCATTTGGTTGCATACGTGGCACACTTTCGCGAGGTCGACATGGGATCAGCCGCCACAACCGCCGGATTGACTAGAAATGCCGGGAGCCAGGAATTGCCAGATTCGGCCACGCTGACGGGCGTAAAGGTCATGGTGATCGACGACAGCAACACGATTCGTCGCAGCGCCGAAATCTTTCTGCTCCAGGCCGGCTGCACGGTGATACTCGCCGACGACGGCTTCGACGCCCTGGCCAAGATCGCGGATCATGAGCCGGACCTGATTTTTGTCGATATCATGATGCCGCGGCTGGACGGTTACCAAACCTGCGCCTTGATCAAGAAAAATGCCAAGTTTCACCAGACGCCGGTCGTGATGCTTTCATCAAAGGACGGGCTTTTCGACCGAGCCCGCGGGCGCATGGTTGGGTCGGACCAGTACCTCACCAAGCCGTTTACCAAAGACAGTCTGTTGAGGGCGGTCGCTACGCACGTGAAGACCGTCGCTTAGTTCGAGCGGACGATACGCCCGCGCGAATGGCGGCGCGGGCACGGGGGCGCAGCAAAGGCGGGGAGCGATGACAATCAAGCGAATTCTGATCGTCGACGATTCGCCGACGGAGCGGCATGTGCTCAACGACATGCTGACCAAGGCGGGGTACGAAGTCGTCGCCAGCGACAACGGTGAGGACGCGATCCTGAAGGCGAGGACCATCAAACCCGACCTGATCCTCATGGACGTGATCATGCCGGGGCTTAACGGCTTCCAGGCGACGCGGGCGATCAGCAGGGACCCCGCGACCCGCACCGTTCCGATCATCCTGTGCACGTCCAAGACCCAAGAGACCG
>DASWDF010000311.1:0-36284 GCA_036395475.1 Casimicrobiaceae bacterium | reverse complement strand
CACACCGGCTTGCGAGAATAAGGCGGCCGTCGCCGCTGCTTCCGGCGAAGCCGGCGCGGCCGCCGATCCTGCCGCGGAATCGTCCGACCGACAGCTCCGCCTTCAGGCAGCGGCAGAAATGGTTTCCACGAATCCCCGATCCCGCGGAAATAGGCAAAACATCGCCAAGCGCATTAAGTACCAGTAAATCAAGTCTTTAAATAAATCTTCGTCAAGGCTGGGAGGCGCGCTATTGCAAAGCAGCAACAATCTGGCCCTATGGTGCGAATTTTCTTTCCACCACTCGGAAATGATTTCTAACTTAATGATTTTTTGTGTATTTTTCTGTATTGCAGTGCCGTAATCTACTTGTCACTGCAGCGCAACTTTGTTACCGTCGTTTCAACATGCGGCGCCGCCGGACTTAGCGCGTCCGCAAGGGGAGTCGGCACCGAACGAAGATGGAGACAGCGATGAACTACGATCTGGAAGCGGCAAGACTAAAGAAGGATTGGGCGGAGAACCCTCGCTGGAAAGGTATTCGCCGCGCCTACAACGCCGAGGACGTCGTCCGGCTCCGCGGGTCGTTCCACATCGAGCACACGCTCGCGCGGCGCGGTGCCGAGAAGCTATGGCAGCTCGTCACCGAGGCGCCGTTCGTGAACGCGCTCGGCGCGATGACGGGCAACCAGGCAATGCAGCAGGTCAAGGCTGGGCTCAAGGCGATCTACCTCTCGGGGTGGCAGGTGGCTGCCGACGCCAACATGGCCGGCGAGATGTATCCGGATCAGTCGCTGTATCCGGTCAACTCGGTACCGGCGGTGGTGAAGCGCATCAACAACACCTTCCTGCGCGCTGATCAGATCCAGCACATGGAAGGCAGTGGCAGCGTCGACTACTTCGCGCCGATCGTCGCCGACGCGGAGGCCGGATTCGGCGGCGTGCTCAACGCTTTCGAATTGATGAAGGCGATGATCGAGGCAGGGGCGGCGGGCGTGCATTTCGAGGATCAGCTCGCGTCGGTCAAGAAGTGCGGCCATATGGGCGGCAAGGTGCTGATCCCGACGCGTGAAGCAATCGAGAAGCTCGTTGCCGCTCGGCTCGCCGCCGACATTATGGGCGTACCGACCATCATCCTGGCGCGTACCGACGCCGAAGCGGCGGATCTCGTGACGTCGGATATCGACGACAACGACAAGCCGTTCTGCACCGGCGTGCGCACCGGCGAAGGCTTCTACCGCACCAGGAACGGCCTCGAACAGGCCGTTGCGCGCGGGCTCGCCTATGCGCCGTTTGCGGATCTCCTGTGGTGCGAGACCGGCAAGCCTGACCTCGAGTTCGCCAAGGCATTCGCCGAGGCGATCCACGCGAAGTACCCGGGCAAGATGCTTGCGTACAACTGCTCGCCGTCGTTCAACTGGAAGAAGAACCTCGACGACGACACGGTGGCCAAATTCCAGCACGAGCTGGGCGCGATGGGTTACAAGTTCCAGTTCATCACGCTGGCCGGATTCCACAGCCTCAACTACTCGATGTTCACCTTGGCGCACGGTTACGCGCACAACCAGATGACCGCGTTTGTCGAGCTGCAGGAAGCCGAATTCGCGGCAGTGGCGAAGGGCTTCACTGCGATCAAACATCAGCGCGAGGTAGGCACCGGCTACTTCGACGCCGTCACACAGACGGTGCAGGGCGGACAATCCTCGACGACCGCGCTCAAGGGGTCGACCGAGGACGAGCAGTTCTTCGACAAGCCCAAGGCGGAGCTGTCGGTCGCGAACGCCTGAGGCGGATTTTCCTTCGCTAGCGCGGCGCGGCGCCTGGAAGGGTTGCCGCGCCTTGCTTATGCGCCCGCGCGAAGTCTGGATATTGTCGACCTGGTCCATTAGAATCCCGCCTCGGCCCGCGCGCCCTTCGCGCGATCCAGCATTCATGTCTCGCAGCCGCTAAACGCATCGAGCCGGTCGGGCCCAAGTTGACGGCAATCGGCAGCCGAGTCACCAGGTCAGACGAACGCACCATGAGTGAAGAACTGTTCCGCGCTCCTCAGCAGGGCGTCATCAAGCGCAGCTTCGACCGATCGGCTTCCGGTGCCGTACGCGCGCTGTCGGGGTGCTACACGGGGTTCGTGCTGGACCGGTTGGGCAAGTTGGGATTCATGAGCCCGGCCATGAAGCCTCTGAGCCTGGGCACCAGGATCTGCGGCCTCGCGACGACGGTCCTGGGAGCCGAGCTCGAGGTGCGCCGAATGGCCATCAACCAGGCCCAGCCTGGCGACGTGCTGGTCATCGCCGCGGGAGGCGCGACAGAACATGCGTGCTTCGGCGATGCGACGGCGCTCCGCATGCAGCTCAAAAGCATGGCGGGTTGCGTCATCGACGGATCGACGCGCGATGCCGCGTCGCTGCGCGTGATGAAGTTTCCAATTTTTGTCAAAGGCGTCACCGCCCGGAACTACCACTACCCCTACGCCGGGGATCACGGCGCGGTCAACGTACCGATCGTCTGCGACGGCGTGCTCGTCCATCCCGGCGACGTCGTCCTAGGCGATGACGATGGGGTCGTCGTGGTGCCGGCCGCCGCCGCGATCACTCTGGCGCAAACGATCGAGCGCGAATTGGCGGTCGAACAGGCCACCCGCAAGGCCATGACGTCCTTCAAGCCCTATGACGTGCAGGGCATCCTGGTCGAGCGGGGCTACCGATTCGAGGATTAGCGCTGCATGCCGGCTGATCGCGGCGCGTCGGTCGATTTCTATTTCGACGGTCGCTTGGTCACGGGGCGTCCGGGCCAGAGCGTCGCGATCGCGCTCTGGGCCGCCGGCATCCGCGCGCTCCGCCATAGTCCAATAGACGGTGCACCGCGCGGCATGTTTTGCGCGATCGGGATCTGCCAGGAGTGCGTGGTCATGATCGACGGCGTTCGCAGGCCGAGTTGCGCGACCGTAGTGCAGCCGGGGCTGCGCATACTCCCGGTTCCCGATCCGTCGACTGGACCGGGACACTGAGCTCGAGCCACGACCTGATCGTCATCGGAGCCGGCCCGGCTGGCGCTGCCGCGGCCGTCGCGGCAACCGCGTGCGGCCTATCCGTACTTGTGCTCGACGAGGGTCCGGCTGGCGGCGGGCGGATTTATCGTCCACCGAATTCGTGGAGAGAGCACTCCGGCGCTTCGCAGGTCGGCTCGGCCGAAGGAAGGGCGCTGCGCACGGAGCTCTCTTCGTGCGGCGCCGAGCTTGCCTTCGAGCAGTGCGTCTGGCACGTCGGCCTTCTGCCGGGGAACGCGGACAATCTGCCGCGCTTTGAAGTATCCGCGCTCGCAGCCGAGTGTCGCCGGCAAGCGCAGAGTAGAGCGCTGGTGATTGCGACCGGCGCCATCGAGCGCTTTTACCCACGCCCGGGCTGGACGCTGCCCGGGGTGGTCGGACTGGGCGCGGCAATGCTCATGCTCGAGGCCAGCGGCGTGCTTCCCGGCAAGCGTGTCGCGATTGTCGGGCCGGGTCCACTCTCCGTATCAGTGGCTAGGCTGATCGTCGATGCCGGCGGCGAAGTAGTCGCGATCTGCGACCCCAATCCTTTGCATGCCTGGGTCGAGGCGCTGCCGGCCATGGCGCGGCGGCCGGGCAGTCTTGCCCGCGGCAGCGCCTGGTTGGCTGGGTTAGCACTCAAGAACGTGCCCGTGTATCGCGGATGGGACGTGCGCGCCATCCACGGCGAACAGGACGTCGAGAGCGTGACCGTCGGCCGCGTCGATGGTCGGTGGCGCCCGCTGCCCCAAAGCGAGGAACGAACCATCGCGGCGGATGCGGTCTGCATCGGCTACGGATTCGCGCCCGCGACCGACATCTATCAACTGCTCGGCGCCGCGCAGCGCTACGACTCCGCGCTCGGCGGCTGGATGCCGGTGCTCGATCGCGGCCAGCGCAGCGATGTGCCGGGCTTATACGGTGCGGGTGACAGCGCCGGTGTGTTAGGGGCCGCAGCCGCGCCCGGCACCGGGCGAATCGCCGCGTTGTCGGCGGCGCTCGACCTCGGCCGCCTCGATGCCGTGACCTATGAGCGCAAAACCCGCGCGACACGGCGTAGTCTTGCTCGCGCCGTGAGCTTCAGTTCCGCGTTCACTCGCCTTGCCCAACCGCGCGCGACGGCCGTGGGATGGGTGCCCGATCACACGGTCGTGTGCCGGTGCGAGGACATCCACGCCGGTGAGTTGCGCGCGGCGATCGCCGCCGGCGCGCAGGAGATCAACGCACTGAAGGCGGCAACGCGCTGCGGCATGGGACCGTGCGGCGGTCGCGTGTGCGGCGAGGCGGCGGGCGCGCTCCTCGAGTCAGCCGGATTCTCCCGTGAGCGCAGCGGGCAACTTACCGCACGCGCGCCGCTACGTCCCGTGCCGCTCTCCGCGCTCACTGGAAAGTTCGACTACGGCGACATTCCGTTTCCGCAAACGGCGGATACATGACAGCCTCGTTTGATGCGATCGTGGTCGGTGGTGGCGTGATGGGCGCAGCCGCGGCGCTGCAGCTCGCCGAGGGTGGCATGCGCGTCGCCCTATGCGAGGCGCGTCAGCTCGGCATGGGCGCGTCGGGTGTGAACGCGGGCACGCTGTCGATGCAGACCAAGCGTGTGCCGCTGATCCCCTACGCGCTCCGGGGCTACGAGTTGTGGAAGCGCGCAGGCGATGCCGTCGGCTTCAAGGAGACCGGGAGCCTCACGCTGGCATATACGCAGGCCGAGGCCGAGGGCCTCGCGCAGCGCATGACTGCGAGACGCAATGCCGGGGCGCCCATCGACTTGATCAGCGCGGCCGCGGCCCGCGCCATGGAGCCCGGTCTTCGCGAGGGTCTGGCTGCGGCGAGCTATTGCGCGGCCGACGGCTACGCGAATGCCAGCCTGACGGGCGTCTACTATCGCGGCCGGCTGCGCGCGGCCGGCGCCGACGTGCGCGAGCTCACGCCTGTCCACGCGATCGTGCCCGAGGGCACCGGCGTGACCGTGCGCACGCCGGCCGGCCCATTGCGTGCCGCGCGTGCGCTGCTGGCGACGGGGGCGTGGGCGAAGACGATGAGCGAGCAGATCGGCGTGCCCTTGCCGATTCGTCTGCGCGTGAATACTGTGTCGGTCACCGAGCGCACGCCAACGCTGATCAAGGTTGTGATCGCGCACGCCTCGGGCCTCCTGACGCTGAAGCAGGCCGCCAACGGCACCATGCTGATCGGCGGCGCTTGGCAGGGACGCGGGTCCCCCATCACTTGGCATGGCGATATCGTGCCCGAAATGCTTATCGCCAATCTGCGCCTTGCGCAGTACGTCCTCCCGCAGCTGGCGGAAGTCCGGGTGTTGCGCTGCTGGACCGGATTCGAGGCGCAAACACCCGATTCGGTGCCCCTGGCGGGGCCGATGCCAGGCATGAGCAACCTGTTCGTGCTTTGCTGTGTTCGCAGCGGCTATACGATCGGCCCTTACATCGGCCAACTCATGGGCGACCTGATGCTGGGCCGCGAGCCGGAGATGCCGCTGTTCGATCCGGCGCGTTTGTTCAAGGCGACGGAGAAGTAGCGCGCGCGAGATATGGCCGCCTTAACGCAGCGATTGTTCTTCGCGCTGTGGCCCGATGAGCCGGCCCGCGCGATGATTGCCGGCCTTGCACGCGAGGTCGCGCCCGAAAGCGGCGGCCGTCCGACTGCGCTGAACCACATCCATCTCACGTTGGCGTTCGTCGGCGAGCAGCCGGCGATTCGGGTCGACTCGTTGCGCCGTCTGGCCGGCGTGGTTCGCGCGCGGGCCTTCATGCTGGCTCTCGATGAAATCGGCGGCTTTCGGCGCGCGGGCATCGCCTGGCTGGGCGCGTCCACGGCGCAGCCCGGGTTGACGGCCTTGCACGACGACCTCGCTCACGCACTGCAGTCTCGAGGATTTCCGGTCGACCAGCGGCCCTATGCGCCACATCTGACGCTGGCGCGGCGTAGCACGACTGTGATCGATCGCCGCTTGTCGCAGCCTATACGCTGGCGTGTGAACTCGTTCACGCTGATGGCGTCCGAGCTGGCGCCGAGCGGTCCGGGGTACCGGACAATCGCCGAGTGGCCGCTGGTGGCGGCTTGAGCGTGCCTCCTCGGCGGCGGGAAAAAAGAGCCGTTAGGTTCCTAAGCCAGCCAAGCCGCGGCAACGCTGGAGAAACGGGAATCTTCGTTACGAAGCCGCGTCGGCGGCTGCCGAGGCCAGCCTCGCGCGATGCTCTTCGCGCCCGCGCGCCGCGCGTTGGCGCAGGACCTGAATTTCGGTAAGCGAAGTGACAGGCGCAAAACCGGGCTGCCTGGCTGCGTCGAATTCCGAAGCTGTCGCATCGAAGAAATGCGGCATGGGGACGATAGCCGAGGCCGGAGCATCGCTCGAGAAAAGCGCTTCGCGCGCTTCAGCGCTGCTCCTGTCGCTGCGGCGCGCAACGGTTTCCTTCAAGCCGCAGGCGAGCACGCCGAACGCACAGCCCCCGCCGATCATGGCACCGACGCCAAGTCCAATGGCGTCGCCCGCGGCGACGATCGCGACCAGCAGCGCGAGTCCGGCAATGCCGGTGCAAGCTCCGATGGCGTCATGCGTCCAATGCTTCGTTGCGGTGTTCATGGGTCCTTCTCCTGTCGCCAGCTTGCCGGTTTGATGCTTCGATCGGCTTGACGCGATTCACCGATCGGTCGATGGATGGCAGCAGGTTACGGGTGCCGTCTTACCGGCTCAAGAAGGACGCGACGAATCCCGCAAAGCGGCGGATGAAACGCGATAGGCGAGTGCCAATGGGCAGCCGCCGGGCCGGCGGGCTCGCAAGCAATCCGCAGCATGCAGAAAGCGCCGCGCCGCCGCGAACGCATAGGCATCGCAGAACTTGCGCTATATTGCGTCGGGGGCGGCTTGCACGAAGGGCAAAGGAGGCATCGATGAAGCCGATTCTGCGTGTTTCTCGGTATTTGGTCGTCGTCGCGGTCCTAGGCTGCATCGTCATGTTCGGTGTCGTGACGATCTACGCTGCCGTGGCCGTAGGCAGCGCGACATTGAAGATCCTGTTCGGGGGCTACGCGTTGACCGAGATTGCGACGGTGACGGTCTACGCCTTCAAGATTCTCGATCTTTTTCTGATTGGAACAATCCTCTACATCGTTGCGCTCGGCCTTGCCGCGCTCTTTCTCGACAGCGAAGCGGCCTTGCCGCGATGGTTCAAGATCCGCGAGTTGCAGGACCTCAAGGACGTCGTCTCGCAGTCGGTTGTGGTCGTCTTGCTCGTCGCATTCCTGGGCATCGTGGTCGAGTGGGAGAAGGGGACGGACATCGCCTTCGTCGGCGGCGGCATCGCAGCGGTCATCGCCGCCGTCGCGTTCATGCTGCGCACGAGCCGCGCCGAAGACCGCCGGCCCTGATCTTTCGCGACCAGTCGCGCTATCCGCCGCGGACAACGGGCCTCGCCGGGTCCGCGATCCACTCACTCCAAGAGCCGGGATACAGGCGCGAGCCGCGCAGCGCGGCCACCGACATGGCGAGGACGTTGTGGCACGCCGTGACGCCCGATCCGCAATGGTGTACGACGGCGGATGGCGGAGTATCGCCGAGCAGCGCCTCGAATTCCGAACGCAGCAGTGCCGCGGGCTTGAAGGTCCCCTGCGACGTCAAGTTCTCGCCGTACGGCCGATTGTGCGCGCCCGGAATATGCCCGGCGACGGGATCGAGCGGCTCGAGGTCGCCGCGAAAGCGCTCGGGAGCACGCGCGTCGAGGACGAATAGCGATCCATCGTTCAGATGACGGACGATCTCGTCCGCGCTCGCCGCCGGCCCGGGTCGCATCGGCACGAAAGCGGTCGATCGCGGCGGCGGCAACTCGCTTGTCCGCGGCCGTCCCTCGGCGGTCCACCTGTCGAAGCCGCCATCGAGCACCGCCACGGCGTCGTGGCCGAGCCAGCACAACAGCCACCACAGCCGCGACGCCCACATGCCGCTGTTCTGGTCGTAGGCGATCACCTGCTTGGTAGCGTCGATTCCGGTGCGGCCGAAAGTCGCTGCGAGCGCGGCGACTTCGGGCAGCGGATGGCGGCCATTGCGGCCGGTCTTGGCACCGGATAGATCGCGGTCGAGGTGCAAAAACGCCGCGCCGGGAATATGGGCCGCACGATACGAGCGCTCGCCGGCATCGACATCGGCGAGATTGTGACGGCAATCGACGATGACAAAGGCGGGATCGTCGAGATGCCGCGCGAGATCCTCGGTGGAGATGAGCGTGGTGTATTTCACGAACTCTGCGGCAAGGCGATCGTCGGTTTTCCTGCGAATTCATTCGCAGGTGAATGAGCTGGTGATACGCCGCGGCCGGATGAATCCGGCCCTAGGAAATTCCTCCGAGGGAGGGATTTGGCGTCAGTAGGCTCCGGATTCGGCTGGCAAATGCGGCTCGAGTTCCCGGCGCAAGAACTCGTGGAAGTGCTGCATGCCGTCTTCCATCGGCGATTGGTAGGGCCCGACCTCGTTCTTGCCGGTCTTGTACAGCGCGCGCCGGCCCTCGTCCATGCGCTCGGCGATTTCGTCGTCCTCCGCCGCGGTCTCCATGTACGCGGCCTGCTCGGCCTCGACGAACTCGCGCTCGAACAGCGCGATATCCTCGGGATAGTAGAACTCGACTACGTTCGTCGTGCGGTCGACGGCGCGCGGGAGCAGCGTGCTTACGATCAGCACGTGAGCGTACCACTCGAGCATGACGTTCGGGTAGATCGTCACCCAGATCGCGCCGTGCTTTGGCGGCTCGCCGCGGTAGTACTCGAGCACTGCCCTGTGCCAGCGCTCGTAGGCCCGGGTGCCGGGCTTCGCGAGCGCATTGTTGACGCCGACCGTCTGCACCGAGTATCGCTCTGCGAATTGCCAACGCAAATTGTCGGTGGTGACGAACTGGCCCAACCCCGGGTGGAACGGGCCGACATGGTAGTCCTCGAGATAGACCTCGATGAAGCTCTTCCAGTTGTACTGGCACTCGTGGATCTCGACCCGGTCGAGCATGTAGCCCGAAAAGTCGAAGTCCTTGGCAACGCCGATACCCGCGAGCTCGCTCGCGATGTCGCGCGGCCCGTCGAAGAGAAGCCCGTGCCAGTTGGCAAGCGGGGTGCTGTCGAGCTTGAGACAGGGCTGCTCGTCGAAATGCGGCGCGCCGAGCAGTGTGCCTTTGAGGTCGTAAGTCCAGCGGTGCACCGGGCACACGATGTTCTCAGCGTTGCCGCGACCCTTGAGCATTACGGCCTGGCGGTGGCGGCAGACATTCGATAGCAGCTCGACGCCGCCGGCGTTGCGAACGAGCACCTGTGCGTTGTCGCGCCAGGCCAGCGCATAGTAATCGCCGGGATTGGGCACCATCAGCTCGTGCCCGACGTAGCCGGGACCGGGATGGAACAGACGCCTCTGCTCGAGCTCGAACAGCGCGGGATCGCTATACCAGGAAACGGGCAGCTGCGACGTGGCCAGTAGCAGCCGATCCGCAGTGGCGAGATTGGACATCGGCCTATCCTTTACGTAACCAACCCAACAATAAGGGGCGAGAATCCCCGCCCCTCAACCGCTTTGCTAAGTCAGCCCGCCACGGGAGAACCCGTGAAGGCCGCGTCGTCAAATACATCTTCATTATAGCCGCGGAGCGCTCCCCCGTCCAAGTCCAGCGTTGACTGGCGTCGACTAAATGCGGTAGTTTGATCAGATTTTCAAGAGGTTGGTTCCGCGCTTGTCGCGCACAGCACGCGCGGCCAAGTCGACTGCGCGAGAACCGCTCGCTGCCGATGGCCAAATCGCCCGATTCGACTCCCCAGACGTTCGAGGCCGCGCTCGCCGAGCTCGAAACGATCGTCGCGACCATGGAGGATGGCCGATTACCGCTGGCCGAAGCGCTGGCGGCGTACAAGCGTGGTGCCGAGCTGCTGCAGTATTGCCAGACGGCGCTCAAGAACGCGCAGCAGCAGGTGCAAGTGCTTGAGCGCGGTGTTCTCACAGCCTTTGCGCCCGGAGAGGCAGACGCCGGGACCAAGGCTTCCGATCGGTCCAGCACAGGCGAGGCCGATGCACCCTGATGTCGCCTGGGCCGTCTGGTCGGGCGAGCGCGCGCGACGAGTCGAAAGCGTCGTCGACGGCTTCCTGCCTCCAGCGACCGAGCCGCCGCAGCGCTTGCATGAGGCGATGCGCTACGCCGTGCTGGTCGGTGGCAAGCGTGTGCGCGCGCTGCTCGCCTACGCCGCAGGTGAGCTCACCAGCGCGGACCCGACCGTTGTCGACCGTGCGGCCGCCGCGGTCGAGCTTATCCATGCCTACTCACTCATTCATGACGACCTGCCATGCATGGATGACGACGTGCTCCGGCGCGGCAAGCCGACGTGTCACATCGCATTTGGCGAGGCAACCGCGCTCCTCGCTGGCGACGCCTTGCAGAGCTGCGCCTTCGAAGCGCTGGCGGCCGCGCCCTTGCGCGATCGAGGACAGGCCGTATCGCTGCTCGCGCAAGCCGTCGGTTCGCGTGGCATGGCCGGCGGACAGGAAATCGATCTCGCCGCCGGCGGCCAATCGCTCGACTTGGCTGAACTCGAGCACATGCATGCACTCAAAACAAGTGCGCTAATCCGAGCAGCGGTTCGCCTCGGCGCAGGTTGCGGCCGGCCGGTGAGTGCCGGCGAGAACGACGCACTCGACCGTTACGCGTCGGCCATCGGGCTGGCCTTCCAGGTCGTCGACGACGTCCTTGACGTCGAAGGCACGGCGCAGAGTCTGGGCAAAACCGCGGGCAAGGACGCGGTACAGCGTAAGTCAACGTACGTAACGCTGATGGGCCTGGCCGCTGCTCGGGAGCGCATCGAAGCATTGCGCGTCGAGGCGCTGACGGCGCTGACAGGCTTCAGAAATCACGCGCGTAGGCTTTTCGAGCTTGCGGAGTGGGTCGTGGCGCGCACGCATTGATGGACCGTCTGCTCGAACAGATCAACGATCCAGCCGATCTGCGCCGGCTGGATGCGGATGAGCTCCTGCAGCTTGCGCGTGAGCTTCGCGAATTCATTATTGCTTCGGTGGGTCGGACCGGAGGCCATTTGTCCTCCAATCTCGGTACCGTAGAGTTGGCGATCGCGCTGCATTACGTCTTCGACACGCCGCGCGATCGCCTGGTGTGGGACGTCGGACACCAGACTTACCCCCACAAGATCCTGACCGGCCGCCGCGAAGGCATGGCGAAGCTGCGGCAATGGGGCGGCATCGCAGGCTTCCCGCGCCGGGTCGAAAGCGAGTACGACAGCTTCGGCACTGCGCACTCGTCCACGTCGATCTCCGCGGCGCTCGGCATGGCCATTGCCGCCAAGCGCAAGGGCGAGAAGCGTGCCGTCGTCGCCGTGATCGGCGACGGGGCAATGAGCGCCGGCATGGCCTACGAGGCGATGAACAACGCCGGTGCCGCCGACGTGGACCTGCTGGTTATCCTGAACGACAACGACATGTCGATCTCAGAATCGGTCGGCGCGTTCAACAATTATCTCGCCCGGCTGTTGTCCGGTCGCGTGTACAACACCGTGCGCCGTGGCGGCAAGCAATTATTGTCGCGGCTGCCCCCGGTCAAGGAGCTGGCCAAGCGCTGGGAAGAGCACACCAAGGGCATGGTGCTACCCGGCACGCTGTTCGAGGAGTTCGGCTTCAACTACATCGGCCCGATCGACGGCCACGATCTCGACACGCTGGTGAAGACGCTTTCAAACGTCAGAATGCTCTCGGGCCCGCAACTCCTGCATGTGATGACGGGCAAGGGACACGGCTACCCGAAAGCCGAAGCTGATCCAATCCTCTACCACGGCGTGACCAAGTTCGACCCCGCGGTTGGCATCGTGCCCAAGCCGGCGACGAAGCCCACGTACACGCAGATCTTCGGCGACTGGCTGTGCGACATGGCCGCCGCCGACGTGCGGCTGATCGGCATCACGCCTGCGATGCGCGAGGGCTCGGGACTCGTGCGCTTCTCGCGGGAGTATCCGGAGCGTTACTTCGACGTCGGCATCGCCGAGCAGCACGCGCTGACGTTCGCCGCCGGGCTCGCCTGCGAAGGGCTGAAGCCCGTCGTCGCGATCTATTCGACGTTCCTACAGCGCGCGTACGATCAGTTGATCCACGACGTCGTGCTGCAGAACCTGCCGGTGGTGTTCGCCATCGACCGCGGCGGGGTGGTTGGCGCCGACGGCCCGACGCATCATGGCAGCTTCGATCTCACGTATCTGCGCTGCTTGCCAAACACGACCGTGATGACGCCCGCCGACGAAAACGAATGCCGGCAGATGCTGACCACCGCGTTCACGCTCGATACGCCTGCTGCGGTGCGCTATCCGCGCGGCGCGGGGCCGGGTGTGGCCGTCGAGCGCGAGCTCAAACCGCTGGCGGTTGGCAAGGGCGAGATTCGCCGCGACTCGCGGCGACGCGCACACCGCCTCGGCATTCTCGCCTTCGGCAGCATGCTGCATCCCGCGCTGGCCGCCGCGGAGGAGATCGACGCGACGGTCGCCAATATGCGCTTCGTCAAGCCAATCGATGTCGAGCTGATCACGTATCTCGCGCGTACGCACGAAGCGCTCGTGACGGTGGAAGAGAATGTCGTCGCCGGCGGCGCCGGCAGCGCGGTCGCGGAAGTCCTGGCGGCGGAGGGCTTCGCCATGCCGATGCTGCACCTCGGGTTGCCCGATGAGTTCATCGACCACGGCGACCCGGCGCTTCAGCTCAAACACTGCGGGCTCGATGCGCAGGGGATCGCGGCATCGATCACCGAGCGCTTCGGCGCGCTGTACGGCGACGCCGTGGCGCCGGCGGTCGTGATCAATATCGCCAAGCCGGCGGCGTAGGACGATCGGCGACAGGCCGCGGTCTGTTTCACGGCGCAACCGCACGAACGCTAAAAGTTGTAGCCGACTCCGAGCAGAAAAACATCCGAGTCGAAGGGGCGGTCGGCGCTGACGCGGTGCCAAGTGGCTCGCGCGTTCCAGTCGGGGGTCACGCGATAGCTGGCAGTGAGGCTCAAGATGCCTGCCAAGCGTTCGCGACCGCCCTCTGCGAAGTCTCCCGGATAGACGTCGACGACTACGTCGACCCCGATGCCGGCTCCTAGGGTCCATCGCCCCTCCCCGAGAGTGCGACCCAGCCAGAGCTCTGACACGACGCCGTGGCGGCGAGCGAGCCGCGGTTGGCCTTCGTGCAGCCAGGCGAGTGTCCAATCGAAGTGATCGTTCAGCGAGCGCCGATACTCGACGCTCATGGCGAACGAAGGCTCCGACGAGAAGTCGTTGACGACGGCCCGCCCGCCGAGGAACGCGACCTCATTGCGGGTCGACGGCGACCACGCGCCGCGCGCCGACGCCGCATCGGCCGTCGGTTCACCGTCGAATTTGTATCCGACTCCGAGCAACACCGACGTGGTATCGATGCTCCTGCGCGTGTCGGTGAACTGCAGGCGCAGCTCGATCAGCCAATCGCGGAGGATCTGCCAGCGCGCGGAAGCTGAGTACAGGATGCCCCAGCCATGGTTGTCGCTTTCGGTTTCGCCTTCTGCTCTGCGCGTGGTGTCGAAGTAGTAGTAGGGGCCTATGCCGGCGGCGAACGACAGACGCGGATCGAATGCGGTCGTGCCGATCCAGAGCTGCGCGGCGACGCCGTCGCGATGGTGGTTGGGCACGTGGCCCTGGTTGATCCAAGACCCGCCGACGCCGAAATTCGCAGTGAGCGCGTGCCGATAATCGAGCGCCCAGGTGAACGATTGCGCATCGCTGCCGCGCGGGAAGATGCCGCCGCCGAGAACGGCCAGCTCGTTGGCGTGGGCGGTCGCCGCCGCGAACCCGAGCAGCACCGCGCAGCACACCCGGAACAGACGACGGTCTGCCCAGAATCCGCGGCCGTACCGACGCGGTGGCTGGCGCTTCGTCACGGAGCGAAACTCGCTGGTGAACCCGCTTCGGCGCACGCTCTATATTCTCGCCGCAGGCGGCTTCGGATACTCAACCATCTTCGCCGTCCGTTGCTCGAACGCGTCGCGGCACGAAAGCAAACGCGCTTGGCTGCTGGAAACAAGCGAGTAGACCCGAAGCCGGGTCAGCCGATCGTTGGCCTCCTGGCAAGCCTTCTCGCTCGTCACCCAAAGCTGCGGATCGATGCGGCGCAGATCGAACGCGCCCGAATAGCTGCGCAGCGTCTTACGGCCGCGGTTGTCGAAGTATTCGTGAAAGTATGACATCGCGAGTTCGCGCAGGCTGCGGTAGACCGGGTCGCGATAGCGCAGCTGCGCCCCGTTGTGCTTGGAAATCGCGCCCCAGCCGCCACCGCGGCGGAACAGCGCGAGGACGTGGGGATGGTCGCTCGTGTCGCAGTCCATGAACATCACGAGCGGGGGCTCGCCGTGGATCCACAGCGCACAGGCGGCGACGAACGCGCCTTCGATGCAATGCGCGCGCCGTTGTCGCAACACCTGGCGCACCGACAGAATCGTCTCGCCACCGATTTCGTGGTTGGCCGGGATCGCGTTGAGGAAAAGCTGGATCTTCGGCGGCGCATCGAGCCGCCTCAGGATCGAGAACTCGGCGCGTGTTAGCCCCAGATCTTCGCGACGGGCACTCTTCCTGCGCGTGCTGAGGGTCATGCGTCGATATCATACGCTTTGCACGCGACGGGCATGGCGCTTGCGACGCCTCGACAAAGCTGGGTACGATCTACCCTTGCCGTGTCGTACAATCGGGCGGCGCGCCGTGATAAGACAAGACCGCAGGCGCGACGATCGGTGTCGCGAACCCGCATCAATGGAGGAAATCGACCATGACCATCACTCAAAGCCCCGCTGGTAACCACGGCAGTCGTTCGCTGCGTTCCCTGGCGGCGACGGCGCTGACCTGCGCCGCGCTGCTCATCGCCGCGTCGCCTGCATTCGCGCAACTCGAGATCAAGCTCGGACACGTCGGCGAGCCGGGCTCGGTGTTCCAGAAGAGCGCCGACGAGTTTGCCAAGCGTGCGAACGCGAAGCTCGCGGGCAAGGCCAAGGTCACCACCTACGGCTCGAGCCAGCTCGGCAGCGATGAAGAGCTGATTCAGAAGCTCAAGCTGGGCACGGTGGACATGGCGCTGCCTTCCACGGTGATGAGCTCGCAGGTCGACCTCTTCGGCGTCTTCGAGATGCCGTACCTGGTGAAGGATCGCGGACACATGGGGCGCATCGAGAAGGAGCTCTTCTGGTCCAAGCTCGAGCCCGAGGTCGAGAAGAAGGGCCTCAGGGTGATCGCGGTGTGGGAGAACGGATTTCGCCAGATCACCAACAACAAGCGCCCGATCAAGGTTCCCGCCGATCTTGCCGGTATCAAGCTGCGCGTGCCCGGAGGCAAGTGGCGAGTGAAGATGTTCCAGGCCTACGGCGCGAACCCGAGCCCGATGAAATTCTCGGAGGTATTCACCGCGCTGCAGACTGGTGTGATGGACGGCGAGGAGAATCCGTTCACGCAGATCTACTCGGCGAAGTTCCAGGAAGTGCAGAAGTACCTGTCGCTTTCCGGTCACGTCTACACGCCGGCGTATCTTACCGTCGGCACCACGCACTGGAACACGCTGCCCGCCGACGTGCGCAAGATTCTCGAGGACACTGCGAAGGAAACCCAGGTCTACGTCTACCAGGTCGCGGCCAAGGACGACGAAGAGCTGCTCGGCAAGCTCAAGCAGGCCGGGATGCAGGTGAACGAAGTCGACAAGGAGGCGTTCATCGCCGCGAGCAAGCCGATCTACGAGGAGTTCGGCAAGGAAGTGCCGGGCGCGAAGGAGCTGATCGAACGCGCCGTCGCGCTCGGCAAGTGAGCGCGACCATCGGACCGGCGGCAGTGACCAGGCCTATCCCGGCATTCTCCCCGCAAGGGAGGGAACTTACGCACGGCTTTGCGCGATGACGCGCTTTCGCGCCGCGTACGGACAGCTGCTCGAGTGGGTAGTCGTCGCGCTGATGCTGGTCCTTGCGGTCGAAGTAACGCTGGGGGTGGTCTTCCGGTTCAGCGGCCACTCGCTGATCTGGTACGACGAGGTCGCGTCCGTACTGTTGGCGTGGCTCACGTTCTACGGCTCGGCGCTCGCATCGGTCAAGCGCGCCCACATCGGCTGCCCGGAGCTCGTCGACAGGATGCCCTGGCCCGCGCGGCGCGCGGTGAACATCGGCGCGCAGTTGCTAGTGATAGCGTTTTTCGCGTTACTGGGCGGCGTGGGCGTCTGGATCACGCCGATTCTCGCCACCGATACACTGGTGAGCCTGCCCTGGATTCCGATGAGCGTCGTGCAGTCGGTGATTCCGATCACCGCGCTACTGATCATCATCGCTGAATTGACGCATCTGGTCGATCTCATCTCTGCCAAGAAACCCCCGCCGCGCGCCGGACAAGTATCGCTCGCCGAAGGCACGCAGTAACCAGCGACCGTAGATTGCGATGAGCCTGATGCTGCTCCTCTTCGGCGCCGTGTTGGTGCTGGTCGTGCTCAACGTGCCAATCGCCGTGTCGCTGGGCATCGTTGCGGTCACGGCGATGGTGGCGAGCCACGGCTTGGGCATCCTGCCGAACCTCGCGATCGTCGCCTACAACGGCGCGACCAGCTTTCCGCTGCTGGCGATCCCGCTGTTCATCATCGCCGGCGCGATCATGAACGCGTCCGGCATCTCGCGGCGGCTGATCGCGTTCGCATCGTCGCTCTTCGGCTGGGCGCGCGGCGGGCTCGCGCACGTGTCGATCGGGGCGTCGATGTTCTTCGCCGAGATCTCCGGCTCGGCCGTCGCCGACATCGCGGCGCTGGGTTCTATCCTCATCCCCGGCATGAAGGCGAAAGGCTATCCGGCGCCGCTCGCCGCGGCGGTCATGTCGTCGGCGGCGACGCTCGCAGTCATCATCCCGCCGTCGATCCCCATGATTCTCTATGCCGTCATGGCGGAGACCTCGGTGGTGCAGCTCTTCGTCGCCGGCATCGTGCCCGGGATCATCGGCGGCTTCGGGTTGATGGCGATGGCCTACTGGTTCGCGCGCCGCTACAACCTGCCGCGCGAGGAAGCGTTCGCGCTCAGGCGCGTCGCAAGCACGGCGCGCGACGCGCTCTGGGCGTTCCTGCTGCCGATCATCATCCTCGGCGGCATCTTCGGCGGCGTGGTGACCGCGACCGAAGGCGCGGCGCTCGCGGTTGTCGCGGCCATCGTCGTCGGCTTCTTCATCTATCGCGAGCTCGATCTGGCGCAGCTGAGGCAGGCGGTGATCGACGGCGCCGTGCAGACGGCGGTGGTAATGCTGCTGGTGGCGACGAGCGCGCTGCTCGGCACTTATCTCACCGAAGTGCAGGCGCCGCAGCAACTCGCGCAGGCGGTGACGCAGTTCACGCAGAACAAGTGGGCGGTGCTGGCGCTGCTCAACCTGCTGTTCCTGTTGCTCGGCATGTTTCTGCATTCCGCTGCAGCGATCATTCTTGTCGTGCCCGTCGTGATGCCGCTCGTCAAGGCCGCCGGCATCGATCCCGTTCATTTCGGCTTGATCGTCACGGTCAATCTCGGCATCGGCCAGCAGACGCCGCCGGTCGCGAGCGTGCTCATGGTCGCGAGCGCGATCGCCAAGGTTTCGATCTGGGAGGTCACGCGCGTCAACGTCTGGTTCATCGGCGTGCTGGTCGCGGTGCTGCTGCTGGTGACGTACGTGCCGGTGACCGGGATGGGGCTCGTCCAGCTTTTCTATCGCTAGGAGCATCGGTCATGTCCGAGCTCATCGAAGTCCTTCGCGACGGCGTCATCGCAACCGTCGTGCTCAACCGGCCCGACAAGCTCAATGCGTTGACCAAGGGAATGTGGCAGGCGCTGGGTGCCGCGATCGATGCGCTGTCGGCCGACGATGACCTGCGCTGCATCATCCTGCGCGGCGCGGGTGAAAAGGCATTCTCGCCCGGCAATGATATCGCCGAGTTCGCGACCGAGCGCGCCAACAAGCTGCAGGCCATCGCGTACGGGCACCTCATGCACGCGACATTGCATGCACTTGCCGACTGCCGCCATCCGCTGGTTGCGCAGATTCACGGCATCTGCGTCGGCGGAGGGCTCGAGATCGCGGCGCTGTGCGATTTGCGCATCTGCGGCGAGTCTTCGCGCTTTGGCGCGCCGATCAAGAATCTGGGGCTGACGATGGCCTACGCCGAGATGGCGCCGCTGGTGCGACTTGTCGGCGCTGCGACCGCGCTCGAGATCCTGCTCGAAGGGCGCATCTTCGACGCGGCCGAGGCGAAGGAGAAGGGCCTGGTGTCGCGCGTGGTCCCCGATGCCGAAGTCGCGTCCGAGGCCGTCGCGACCGCCGAGCGCATCGCCGAGGGTGCGCCGCTGGTCGCGCGCTGGCACAAGAAGTTCGCGCGCCGTCTCGACGATGCGCGGCCGCTCACGGCAGCCGAGACCGATGAGTGCTTTGACTGCTACGACACCGAAGACTTCCGCATCGGCTACGCGGCATTTCTCGCGAAGAAGAAGCCGGTCTTCACCGGGCGATGAGCGCGCCGCGCGAAGCGAGGCCCGCTGGGCGCGTCGGCCCGCGAATCGCGACGACCCGACGCGCGGCCGTGTTCGTGCACGGTCCGAGCAAGGAGGCCCGATGAGCGACGCCGCCGCGCAATCGAGGCTACCGCCGCATCCCGGTCCGCTCGCCGGCATGCGCGTGCTCGAGCTCGCGCAGATCATGGCCGGCCCCACCTGCGGGATGATGCTCGCCGACCTGGGCGCCGATGTGATCAAGGTCGAGAAGCTGCCCGGTGGCGACGACGCGCGCGGTTACCGCGAGCCGCGCATCAACGGCGTGTCCGCGCCGTTCCTGATCATGAACCGCAACAAGCGTGGGCTGGCGCTCGATCTCAAGCATCCCGGGGGCCGCGACATCCTGCTGCGTCTGGTCGGGACCGCCGACGTCCTCACCGAGAATTTTCGGCGCGGCACGCTGGAAAAATTCGGCTTGGGTTACGATGTGCTCTGCGAGGCGAATCCGGGGCTGATCTACTGCGCGGTGTCGGGCTATGGCCGCGACGGACCGTTGGGCGACAAAGGCGGCTTCGACCTGATCGCACAAGGGTTCGCGGGGCTCATGTCGATCACCGGAGAGCCGGGGGGCCCACCGGTGAAAACGGGCAATCCGGTCGCTGACATCAACGCCGGCATCCTCGCCTTCGGCGGCATCCTTGCCGCGTACGTGCACAAGCTCAAGACCGGCCGCGGGCAGATGGTCGATACCTCGCTCATGGAAGCCGCGCTCCAGCAGACGTATTGGCAGGCCGCGATCTACTTTGCCACCGGCGGGTCGCCAGGCCCCACTGGGTCAGCGCACGTGCTGACCGCGCCGTATCAGGCGTTCCGTGCGCGCGACGGCTGGATCAACATCGGCGGCGCCAACCAGGCGAACTGGGAGCGCATCGCCGAGGTGCTCGGGCATCCCGAATGGCGCGCCGATCCGCGCTTCGCGACGAACTCGGCGCGAATGGAAAATTTGGACGCGCTCTCCGCGCTCATGGACGCGGTGCTCGTCACGCGCGACAAAGCGGAATGGCTCGCCGCCTTCGATGCTGCGGGGGTGCCCGCCGGTTCGGTGCACAACCTTGGGGAAGCGCTCACGCATCCGCAGACGCTCGCGCGCGGCATGGTGGTCGATCTCGTCCACCCCGAGGCCGGCGCGACGCGTGCGTTGGGCTGCCCTCTGCATTTCTCGGCCACGCCCGCGCGCGTCGACCGCCCCGCGCCGTTGCTCGGCGAGCACACGCGCGAAGTGTTGCGCGAGTGCGGGTACACTGAGAAAGAGATCGAGCGCTTCATCACCGACGGCGTGGTCGAGGCAGCATCGTGCTCGATGCCTCCGCAGTGAGGCCTACCCTCGCGAGTCTTGCGCTGACAAGCCTCGAGCGGTCAGCACCAGCCCGAACGGGGCCAGGGTATGAGTTATATTTATTTGATTTTGCGATGATGCTCGACTACTTCGAGATGGTACCCGATCCCCGCGGTAAGGCGCGCGCGGAAGAAGCGCGGAAGCAAAGGCCAGGTGCCGAGCAGAGTAAGCCCGGCGCGCGCGAGGCCGCTGCATGACTTCGACCGAGGCGCCGTTATTGCCGACGCTCGACACGCTCTTTCAAGAGGCGGCCCGGCTGCTGCAAGAGGGCAATGCGACTGCCGCCGCCGAGCGCTTGCAGGCCATTCTGCGGCGCGATCCCGGCCATACCCCGTCGCTGCAGCTCCTTGGCATCGTCCGTACTCGCGAGGGAAGGACAGGCGAAGCCGTTGCGTTGCTCGAGAAGGTGGTGGAGCGCGACGCGAATTCCGCCGAGGCTCACAACAATCTCGGCATGGCGCTTGCAGCCTTGAACCGCCATGAAGAAGCGCTTGCGGCGTATCGGCGGGCGCTCGCGCTCGAGCCCGGCTATGTCGAGGCGCACAATAATCTTGGTAATTCGCTTGCTCGAATTGCGTCCGCGCGCGCAGACCCAACTGCGGCGGCGATCACGGAGGCATTACTCGCCATGCCTGGCGATCGGCAATAGACGATCGCGCAACCTATCGGATCCCGTCGGCCTTCAGGTTGGCATTGGGTCAGACGACATCAGTGGCGAGCGCCAACGCCATCGTTGTGAGCGCCTCGATCGATATGCCGACGACGGAAAGGCGGCGCATTACGCGTCTCGGTTGCGGCCTGCTAAAATGCCATTCTAGCGGACACCGCATAGTGCGACGTTTCGCGGGCCCGCTGCCGATGCGACCTGTCGCCATCTTTCGCTTCTCTCCGACCGAAGGTCCCGGCCATTTTGGCGAATGGCTGGACGCGCGGGGACTGCCGTGCCGGCTCTTCGCGCTCGACGAGGGCGAACCGGTCCCCGCCGATCCGCGTGCGTTCTCCGGCATCGCGATGATGGGTGGACCGATGAGCGCGAACGACGACCTGCCGTGGAACGCGCCGCTGCTCGAGCTGTTGCGCGGCGCGGTTGCAGCCGACGTGCCCGTACTCGGCCATTGCCTGGGCGGTCAGCTCTTCGCCAAGGCGCTCGGCGCGCCCGTCACGCGCACTGCGGTGTCCGAAATCGGCTGGGGCAAGGTGAAGGTACTCGCAGCCGACAGCGCGGATCAGTGGTTCGGTGGCCGTGATGACTTCTCGACGTTCCAGTGGCACTACGACATCTTCAGCTTGCCGTCGGGCGCGGCGCGCGTGCTGACGAATCCCTACAATCCCGATCAGGCGTATACCCTTGGCAAGCACATCGGCTTCCAATGTCACATCGAGATGACCCGGCCGATGGTCGAGACCTGGTGCCGCGCTGGAGCGGCCGAATTGCCCGCGCAATCGACCGGTCCGACGCAAAACAGAGCTGACATCTTCGCCGATCTCGATCGACGGCTCGCGGCGCTGTCGCGTGTCGCCGACGATGTCTATGCGCATTGGGCGAAGGGACTCGTCCGCTGATGTCGACGATCCGTCCGCTTTCGGATCATCTGATCAACCAGATCGCCGCCGGCGAGGTGGTCGAGCGGCCGGCGGCTGCGCTGAAGGAGTTGCTGGAGAACAGCCTCGACGCCGGCGCGCGCTCGGTCGACATCGATCTGGCCGGCGGCGGCATTAAGCTGATCCGCGTTGCCGACGACGGCGCCGGCATCGCGCGTGAGGATCTCGCGCTCGCGGTCGCGCGGCACGCGACGTCCAAGATCGCGGCCCCCGCCGATCTCGAGGCGATCGCGACACTCGGTTTTCGCGGCGAAGCTCTCGCCTCGATCGCCGCGGTGTCGCGGTTGAGTCTTACCTCGCGTTCGCAGGACAAGCCGCACGCGTGGCGCATCGAGGTCGACGGCGGCGAGGTCGGCGTACCGCAGCCTGCCGCGCTCGCGACGGGAACCACGGTGACCGTCCAGGAGCTCTACTTCAACACGCCGGCGCGGCGCAAGTTCCTGCGTACCGACGGCACCGAATACGGCCATTGCGAGGAAGCGTTCCGCCGCGTCGCGCTATCGCATCCCGACGTCGGATTCACGTTGAGCCACAACGCCAACCTGCGCTATCGGTTGCTGGGCGGCGGCCGCCGCGCGCGCGTCGATGCGCTGCTGGGCGATGCCTTCGGGCCGCAGGCCGCGATGGTCGACGTCGCGGGTCCCGGCCTGGCGCTTGCCGGCTGGGCGGTGCGACCCGCGTACGCGAGCGCCGCGCGCGACGCGCAGTATCTGTTCGTAAACGGGCGCTTCGTGCGCGACCGTATGCTGACGCATGCGCTGCGTGAGGCCTATCGCGACGTGTTGCACAACGATCGCCAGCCCACGTACGCGCTCTGGCTAGTGATCGAGCCGAGGCAGGTCGACGTCAACGTGCATCCGACCAAGATCGAGGTGCGCTTCCGTGAAAGCGGCGCGGTGCATCAGTTCGTGCGTCACGCCGTGGAAAAGGCGCTCGCGATGACCGCAGCTGACCAGCCAGCCGTTTCCGCGGCGGAACGCCTCGGTGTCGCCGCGGCACGGACGCCGCCGCTCATGCCGGCGCGCGATGTGCGCGCGCCGTTTGCCGCTTCGCCGGCGCAATCGGCAATGGCGCTCGCGGTCGCCGAGCCTGCGGCGTTCTACGCGCGGCTGTTCGGCGAGCGCGCACCGGCCCCGCGCGACGGCGGCCCCGATCTTCCCAACGACGATGAGCATCCGCTGGGCTTCGCGCTGGCGCAGCTCCATGGCGTCTACGTCCTCGCACAGAACCGCGATGGCCTCGTGCTCATCGACATGCACGCCGCGCACGAGCGCATCCTGTACGAGCGGCTGAAAACTGCGCTCGATCATGCGCTGCCGATGCAGCCGTTGCTGGTGCCGGTGACGTTTGCAGCCGATCCGCTCGACGTCGCGACCGCGGAAGAAAACTCCGGCGTACTGGGCTCGCTCGGCTTCTCGGTTTCCGCGCTGGGGCCGGGAACGCTCGCGGTGCGCGGCATCCCCGCGCTGCTGCGCGATGCCGATGCGGTCGTCCTCGCCCGCGCTGTGCTCGCCGACCTGCGCGAATACGGCGCCAGCCGCGTGTTGACCGCGCAGCGGGACGAGCTCCTGTCGACCATGGCCTGCCACGGCGCGGTGCGCGCACATCGCAGCTTGACCGTGCCGGAGATGAACGCGCTGCTGCGTGAAATGGAAGCGACCGAACGCGCCGGACAATGCAACCATGGCCGCCCGACCTGGTACCAGCTTACGCTCGCGGATCTGGACCGGTTGTTCATGCGGGGAAGGTGATGCGCTAAATCTTGCAGATCAAACTGCTCACGTCATGATCCCCGCCATCTTGCTCATGGGCCCGACCGCAGCGGGCAAGAGCGCGTGGGCGGTGGCGCTCGCGGAGCGCTTCGGCGGCGAGATCGTCAGCGTCGACTCGGCGCAGATCTACCGTGGCATGGATATCGGCACCGCCAAGCCGGACCATGCGCTACGCGCGCGCGTCGTCCACCACCTCCTCGACGTCATCGACCCGACGGAGGCTTATTCCGCCGCGACGTTCGCGCGCGATGCGCTCCGGGCGATCGCGGACATCCGCAGCCGCGGCCGCGTGCCGATTGTCTCCGGCGGCACGATGCTCTACTTCAAGGCGCTCGCCGAAGGCTTGTCCGCACTGCCTGCAGCCGATTGGAAGCTGCGGGCGGAAATCGATGCCCGTGCCGCGCGCGAGGGCTGGCCCGCGCTGCATGCGGGACTTGCACGGGTCGATCCCCAAACCGCAGCGCGGTTGAAACCGACCGACGCGCAGCGGATTCAGCGCGCACTCGAGGTCTGGCACCTCGCCGGCACGCCGCTCTCGGCGCTGCAGGGACGCCGCGCGCACTCGGGCGATGCGCTCGGCGCCACGTTGCGCATCGCGCTCGTTCCGTCCGATCGCGCCCGCCTGCACGAGGCGATTGCGCGGCGCTTCGACGCCATGCTCGCCGGTGGGCTGGTCGACGAAGTTTCCGGGCTGCGGCACCGCTACGCGCTGACGCCCGACCTCCCCTCGATGCGCTGCGTCGGTTATCGACAGGCCTGGTCCTACCTCGAAGGAGAGATCGATCGCGCAACGTTGCGCGCGCGAGGGTTAGCGGCGACGCGACAGCTCGCCAAGCGCCAGTTCACCTGGCTGCGGGCGACGGCGGCGGAGGAGCTCGACCCCTACGCGGATGACGCTTTCGATGCGCTGCTCGGGAGAACCGAGCGCGCGGTGGTTGCGGCAAGCCACTGCCGGATCGAAGAGGGCCCGCCAGCTTGAAGCGAAGCAGCGAGTCCATTTTCCAGGACAGCTGCATGGCTTCCGGCTGCTCGGCCAGAAGCTCGCGCGCTTCCGCGATCTGGCCACCGACGTCGTCGAGGGCGCGTGCGTAGGGATCAAGGTAATCCTCGCGGCCGGTCAGCAGATAGCCGCGTTGCCCCGACTCCACACCGCGGAGCGATAACTCGACCGCGAGCAGCGCGCGCTCCGCATCGCGCAGGCGATCGGCCTTTGCGTCTGCGGCAAGGTATGCGCGGCCACTCTCGACCGCGAACCATCGGGCGCCGAGCAGCAGCAAGCCGCCGGCGACGAAGGCAAGCAGGATCTTCTTCTCGAGAGAAAGCACGCGCATCGACCTTGCATGGCTGTTTAAACAGACCGCAAGAGTTGCAATCAAGCAATGTTCAGGCCACCTATTGCGCTGGAGCGCGTTTAACGCTAGTTTTCAACGTTTCAGCACCCTTCTGCCGCCGTGGCCGCCATGCCCCAGCTGACACTCTACGACAAGCTTTGGAGCTCCCACGTCGTCCGCACCGAGGCGGACGGGACGACGCTCCTGTACATCGATCGCCATCTGGTGCACGAAGTAACGAGCCCGCAGGCATTCGAGGGCCTGAGGCTCGCCGGCCGCAAACCCTGGCGTCTCGAGTCGGTTATCGCCACCGCCGACCACAATACGCCGACGACGCACTGGGACCTGGGCATCACCGATCCGACTTCCCGCGTGCAGGTCGACGCGCTCGATGCCAACATGCGCGAGTATCACGTCAAGGCGTACTTTCCGTTCCGCGATGCGCGCCAGGGGATTGTCCATGTGATCGGGCCCGAACAGGGCGCGACCTTGCCCGGCATGACGGTCGTCTGCGGCGACTCCCATACGAGCACGCACGGCGCCTTCGGCTGTCTCGCCTTCGGCATCGGCACCTCCGAGGTCGAGCACGTGCTAGCCACACAATGCCTGCTCACCAAGAAGGCGAAATCGATGCGGGTGCGGGTCGAAGGCGCGCTGCCCTTCGGTTGCAGCGCCAAGGACGTCGTGCTGGCGATCATCGGCAGAATCGGCACCGCGGGCGGCACCGGTCATGCGATCGAGTTCGATGGCCCGGTCATCCGTGCGCTCACAATGGAAGGCCGGATGACCGTGTGCAACATGTCGATCGAGGCCGGCGCACGCGCGGGAATGGTCGCGGTCGATGACACGACGATCGATTACCTCAAGGGCCGGCCGTTCGCGCCCAAGAGCGAGCTGTGGGATCGCGCGGTGCGGTACTGGCGCACGCTCGCTTCCGACCCGGGCGCGAAGTTCGACCGCGAAGTCGTGTTGGATGCGAGCGCGATCGCGCCGCAGGTAACCTGGGGCACCTCGCCGGAGATGGTGACGACGATCGAGGGCCGCGTGCCCGATCCCGAGCGCGAACGCGATCCGGTCCGGCGCGAGAACATGGAACGCGCGCTGACCTATATGGGCCTCGAGCCGAATACGGCCATGACCGACATCGCGATCGACAAGGTGTTCATCGGCTCGTGCACGAACTCGCGCATCGAGGATCTGCGCGCGGCGGCGTCGATCGTTCAGGGGCGGCGCAAGGCGGACAACGTCAAGCTGGCGCTGGTCGTTCCGGGTTCGGGACCGGTGAAGGTGCAAGCCGAGCGCGAAGGGCTGGACCGCGTCTTCACCGCCGCAGGCTTCGAATGGAGACAGCCGGGATGCTCGATGTGCCTCGGCATGAACGACGACCGGCTCGGGCCCGGCGAGCGTTGTGCGTCGACCTCGAATCGCAATTTCGAAGGCCGCCAGGGGCCGGGCGGCCGCACGCATCTGGTCAGTCCGACGATGGCGGCGGCGGCCGCGATCGCGGGGCATTTCGTCGACGTTCGTCGACTCGGTTAAAGAAAGGAGTCGTCATGACAGGAAAGCTCATTGCGTTGCTGTCGCTGCTCGGCATTGCGTTCGCGCTCGCCGGCTGCAATACGGTCGAAGGCGTCGGCAAGGACGTCAAAGCCACTGGATCGGCCATCGAAAAGGCGGCGGACAAGACCAAGACCTATTGATGGAGCCGTTTCGCACCCTTACCGGCCTGGTGGCGCCGCTCGACCGCGCCAACGTCGACACCGACGCCATCATCCCCAAGCAGTTCCTGAAGTCGATCGCGCGCTCGGGCTTCGGAGCGAACCTTTTCGACGCCTGGCGCTATCTCGATCGCGGCGAACCGGGGACCGATGCCGCCAACCGGCCGCTCAATCCGGATTTCGCGCTCAATCAGCCGCGCTATCAGGGGGCGCAGATTCTGCTCGCGCGGCGCAACTTCGGCTGCGGCAGCTCGCGCGAGCACGCGCCCTGGGCGCTTGCCGACTACGGCTTCCGCGCGCTCATCGCGCCGTCGTATGCCGACATCTTCCTCAACAACTGCTACAAGAACGGGTTGCTGCCTATCGTGCTCTCCGAGTCGGAAGTCGACCGGCTGTTCCACGAGGTGGCCGCATTTCCCGGTTTCATGCTCACCGTCGATCTCGAGCGGCAGACGGTAGCGACCACCGACGGCGCCACGGTCTTTACGTTCGAAGTGGAGCCCTTCCGCAAGCATTGTCTCTTGAACGGCTTGGACGACATCGGGCTCACGCTGCAGCACGCAGACGAGATTCGCGCGTTCGAAGCGAAGCATCTCGCCGAGCAGCCCTGGCTCGCCTGAGGTGAAGATCGCGCTCCTTCCAGGCGACGGCATCGGGCCTGAAATCGTCGCCGAGGCGGCGAAGCTGCTCGAGCGCCTGCGCCACGAGGGCTTGCCTATCGAAACCGAAACCGCTCCGATCGGAGGCGCAGGCTACGACGCGGCCGGACAGCCGCTCCCCGATGCGACGCTCAAGCTCGCTCAAGCCGCAGACGCCGCGGTCATGGGTGCGGTCGGCGGCCCGAAGTACGACGCGCTGCCGCGCCACCTGCGGCCCGAGCAGGGCCTGCTCGCAATCCGCAAGTCGCTGGGGCTCTTCGCCAATCTCCGTCCGGCGCGGCTTCATCCCGAGCTCGCCGCGGCGTCAGCGCTGAAGCCGGAGCTCGTGGCCGGCCTCGATCTCATGATCGTGCGTGAGCTGACCGGCGACATCTATTTCGGCACGCCGCGCGGGCGGCGGACCAACGCTGCGGGAGAGGCCGAAGGTTTCGACACCATGCTCTACAGCGAGCCGGAGATACGCCGTATCGCACGAGTCGGATTCGATATCGCGCGCAAGCGCAAGCGCAAGCTCTGTTCGGTCGACAAGGCCAACGTGCTCGACACGTCGATTCTTTGGCGCGAAGTCGTGACCGTGGTCGGCGCCGATTATCCGGATGTGACCCTCTCGCATATGTATGTCGACAATGCGGCGATGCAACTCGTGCGCGAACCGAAGCAGTTCGACGTCATCGTAACCGGAAATCTGTTCGGCGACATTCTGTCCGACGAGGCGTCGATGCTGGCGGGATCGATCGGGATGCTGCCGTCGGCTTCGCTCGACGCGAGCGGCAAAGGCCTCTACGAGCCGATCCACGGGTCCGCGCCGGATATCGCGGGACGGAATAGGGCGAATCCGCTGGCGACGATTCTTTCTCTGGCGCTGATGTTCCGGTACAGTTTCGCGCGGGACGACGTTGCGGAACGGATCGAGCGCGCGGTCAAGACGGTGCTTGCACAGGGACATCGCAGCGCCGACATCGCCGCGCCCGGCGAGCGCGCGATCGGCACGCGCGAGATGGGCGACGCCGTCGCGGCAGTCCTATGACGGTTGCGAAGCGACTCACGAAGTTCCGCCCTCGTTCGAGGAGAGGGGCTCGGAGCAGCACCGATCTGCAAGACCGGAAGCGAGAGCCATGAGCGCGTCCGGCCATCCCATCGTCGTCCGGCGCGCCGAACCGACGGACGCCGAGGCGATCCACGAAACGTTCCTCGGTCCGCGGGCGATCGCGGGCACGCTGCAATTGCCGTATCCTTCGGTAGAGAGCTGGCGCAAGCGGCTCGCCGAATTTCCGGCCGATCAATACCTGCTGGTCGCGACGATCGCCGGTGAGGTTGTCGGCAACCTTGGCCTGCACCCGGCGTCGAAATCGCCGCGGCGAAGGCATGTGGGCGACATCGGCATGGCTGTGCGCGACGACAGACAAGGGCGCGGCGTCGGCACTGCGCTGTTGCGGGCCGCCATCGAGCTTGCCGACGGCTGGCTCAACTATCAGCGGCTCGAGCTCACGGTGTACACGGACAATTTGGCGGCATTGCACCTCTATCGCAAATTCGGGTTTACGATCGAGGGCACTTGCCGGGCATACGCGTTCCGCGACGGCACGTACGTGGACGCCTATGCGATGGCGCGGCTACACCCCGCGTTCAAGCGGAACGAGGTGACGCACTCCCATGAATGATCGAGTCGCAGTGAGTCCGGGCGCATCTGGCGAGGCAACGAAAGAGCAACCGAGGATGCGGGTCGGGATCGTAGGCTGGCGCGGCATGGTCGGATCGGTGCTGATGCGGCGCATGCTCGAAGAGAACGACTTCGCGCTGATCGAGCCGGAGTTCTTCACAACGTCGAACGTGGGCGGGGAGGGACCCGCGATCGGCAGGCCGGTCGGAGCGCTCAAGAATGCCCAGGACATCGCCGCCCTCGGCGCCCACGACGTGATCATCACCTGCCAGGGCGGCGAGTACACGGCCGAGATCTACCCCGAGCTCCGCAAGTCCGGCTGGCGTGGCTACTGGATCGACGCCGCCAAGACGCTGCGCATGCAGGACGATGCGGTCATCGTCCTCGATCCGGTCAATCGCCCGGTGATCGACGCCGCGCTTGCCAAGGGAATCCGAAATTATATCGGCGGCAACTGCACGGTAAGCCTCATGATGATGGCGCTCGCGGGATTGTTCCGGCAGGACCTGATCGAGTGGATGACGTGCATGACGTATCAATCGGCATCCGGCGCCGGAGCGCAGAGTATGCGCGAGCTGCTCCAGCAGATGGGCGAGGCCCACCTCGCGGCGAAGAATCTGCTCGACGACCCCGCCTCCGCTATTCTCGACATCGATCGCGAGGTAGCCGGGATCCTGCGCGACGAGGGGTTTCCGACCGAGCATACGGGCGTGCCGCTCGCCGGCAGTCTCATTCCCTGGATCGACAAGGATCTCGGCGACGGCATGAGCCTCGAGGAGTGGAAGGGCGGTGCGGAGACCAACAAGATTCTCGGCCGCTCGCCAGACAACACGATCGTCGTGGAGTCGGTCTGTGTCCGCATCGGAGCGATGCGCTGCCACAGCCAGGCGCTGACGATCAAGCTGAGGCGCAATATCGCGCTCGCCGAAATCGAGGGCATGCTCGCTGCCGGCAACCCGTGGGTCCGCGTGGTTCGCAACACTCGCGAAGAGAGCATCAAGCGGCTGACACCCGCGGCGGTCACCGGCACGATGGAAGTGCCGGTGGGGCGGTTGCGGAAGTTGGCGATCGGCCCCGAATACCTCGGTGCGTTCACCGTCGGCGATCAGTTGCTGTGGGGCGCGGCCGAACCGCTGCGCCGCATGCTTCGCATCCTGCTGCAGCGTTGAGCTGCACACCGCTCGCGCGAGGCCGGTGTTCGCTTTCGGCTCATCTAAGGCGGCATCCCTGACTGCCATCGCTTTCGCTCAATTTTATGCCCCGAAGCTAGACGGCCGGTGGCGCGGAGTCGTGGCGCGACGCGGTTACAACAGCTGCAGCACGCGCCTGCTGGGATGATGGTCAGTCCACAACATCTTGTACTTCAATCTCCGGGGCACCCCATGGGTGGGGCTAAGCTGTGGACCCGAGCAATCCGCGGTGAATGGTAGTTAACGGTTGTTTTGCGGCGGAAAATCAAGCTAATACCGAGGTTTAGCTTGCACCGCTAACTCCATGATGTTAAGTTAGCTTAGCTAATAAGCTTTCTGAGGTCGGCATGCGAGCGAAACCCTTGATCACTTGGGGCCTGCTGGCGAGCCTCACGGCGCTTCCGATGTCAGCGCTGGCGCTGGGCTTGGGCAGACTCAGTTTGGATTCCGGCCTCGGCCAGCCGCTGTCGGCTCGCGTCGAGTTGACTGCCGCGCAGAAGGATGAGCTCGATTCGCTCGTGGCGAAGGTCGCCGATCTTTCGATCTATCGCGATAACAACGTGCAATACCCTCCGGCGCTGTCGCGCGCCCGCGTCACGGTCGAGCAGAGCCCGAATAATCCGCCGTATTTGAAGGTCACAACCACGCAGGCGGTCAACGAGCCGTATCTCGATCTGATCGTCGAAGTGAACTGGGCGACCGGTCGTGTCATCCGCAATTACACCTTCCTGCTCGATCCACCGGGGATTGGAGTAGCGCAAGCTGTTGAGCCCATTGCGCCGGTCCGCGCCGAAGCCGTTCCGGCGCGCGGTGCAAGAAGCCAGCGTACTCTCCCAACGGCGGGGGCTTCGAAGGCCGGAGAAGGCGACACGTACACCGTGCGCCGCGGCGACACGTTGTCGAAGATCGCCAAGGAATACAAGCCCGAGAACGTCAGTCTCGAGCAGATGCTGGTCGCGTTGTTCCGCAGCAATGAAAGTGCGTTCGACGGCAGGAACATGAACCGCTTGCGCGCCGGTCAGATCCTGACTGTCCCGCCGGTCGACCAGGCGGCGGCGACGACACCGACCGAGGCGAAGCAAGTCGTGCGGGTGCAAGCCACCGACTGGCGCGCCTATCGCGATCGGCTCGCCGCAGCAGCGCCGACGATCGAAGCGGGTGAGAGGCGCCAGGCCGCGGGCGGCAAGATCACGACCGCAGTCGAGGAGAAGGGAGCCGCGACGCAAGCGGGCAAGGATCAGCTCAGAGTATCGCGCGAAGCGGGCAAGAGCGCGGCGACAGGCGCGGCAGCAGGCGCGGCGGTCGCCGAAGATGCCGCGGCGAAGGACCGGGCGCTGCGCGAAGCGAATGCGCGCGTTGCCACGCTCGAGAAATCACTGCAGGACATGCAGAAAGCCGTCGAGCTCAAGAGCCAGACGATGGCTGATCTGCAAAAGCAGGCTGATGCGGCCAAAGCTGCGAAAGCGCAGGAAGTGCCGAAAACCGAGCCGGCGAAGATCGCGACGGCTCCGGTGACGGCGCCGCAAGCTACAACGACCGCGCCAGCGGCGACCACGCCGGCTCCGTCGACGACGACTCGGGCTCCGACAGCCGTTCCTCCTGCGACGGTCACACCGCCGCCTGCGGTTGTGCCGCCGCCCTCCGCAGCGGTTCCGCCGACGAAGGCGGCCGAAGCCAAAGCTCCAGAAGCCAAAGCGCCAGAAGCCAAAGCTCCGGAAACCAAGGCACCCGAGAGCAAAGCAGCCGAAACCAAAGCGCCGGAAACCAAGGCCGTGACGACGCCAGCTAAGGCGGCCAAGGCTCCGCCGCCGTCCGAGCCTTCCTTCCTGGACGAGCTCATCGGCAATACGCCGACTTGGGCAATCGGCGCCGGCGCGCTCGGCATTCTGGCGTTGATCGCCGGCCTCATCGCGGCGCGCCGACGCAAGACCACCAAGTTTGAAGACAGCATCATTTCAGGGACCGACATCAAGACCAACACGGTGTTCGGCTCGACCGGCGGTGGCGTCGTGAACACCGGTGACAATTCGCTGGCGAGCGATTTCAGCCGCGAAGGCCTCGGCAACATCGATACCGATGAAGTGGACCCCATTGCGGAAGCCGAGGTCTATCTCGCGTATGGTCGCGATGCGCAGGCGGAGGAAATCCTGAAGGAGGCGCTCAAGAAAGATCCGCAGCGACAGGAGATCTACCTGAAGCTGCTCGAGATTCACGCGCAGCACAACAAGCCGTCCGCGTTCGAGACCGTGGCAAGCGAGCTTTATTCGGTCTCGGGTGGACAAGGCGAAGTCTGGCAGAAAGCAATGGCGCTCGGCCGCCAGCTCGATCCCAACAATCCGTTGTTTGCGGAAGCCGGCGGAACGGCAGCCTTCGCTGCGGCCGCTGCGGATACCGAGCACGCCGCGCCTGTAGCCGAAGGCGACAGCGAGCTCTCGATCGTGCCTCCGCGCGCCGAAGCTGCTTTGGCGACACCGTCCTGGCCCAAGGCCGACAAGGGCATCGATTTCACGCTCGACGAGGATATTTCGCTTTCGCCGACATCCGGTGTTGCTCCCGAAGCGAAGACGCCGGCCGCGATTCTCGCGGGCGCGGAGCAGGAGGTGGCGAAGTCGACACGCACAACCGACGCGGACGCGACGAAGAGCGCTGCGGCGCCGGGCGCTGCAACCGCCGCGCTCGCCGGCGCCGCGTCGGCGAAGGCTGCCGAGTCGATGCCGGCTCAGCGCGAAACCGTTTCGTTCGAGCCGGAATCGATTCCCAAATTCGATCTCGACTTCAATCTCGACGAACCGTCGAGGCCGGGGCCGGTGATGCCGACGATCACGCCGACGGCGCCGAAGCCGGCCGCGCCAAAGCCCGCTGCGCCGAAGCCCGTCTCCGAACCCGCGCTCGCGGCCGTCGGTGCGAGTGCGCCGGCGCCGCAGCTCGCGCGTCCCGCCGCCGCGATCGAGCTCGACAAGCTCGACCTCGCCTTCGATCCGCGGCGCTCTACATTCGAGGACCCGACGCCATCGGTGCTCGACGGGCAGTGGCACGATGCAGCGACCAAGCTCGACCTCGCCAAGGCATATCAGGAAATGGGCGATGTCGAAGGCGCGCGCGAGATCCTGCAGGAAGTCCTGCATGAGGGCGACGACCAGCAGAAAGCGGAAGCGCAGGGACTCCTATCCAAGCTCGCCTGACGGAATACTGACTCTAAAGGACGGCGGCGCGAAGAGCCGCCGTTTTTTTTCCCGCATGCGCATCGCGCTCGGACTCGAATACGACGGCGCGCCGTTTCACGGCTGGCAATCGCAGGCCGACCGCAGCGGCGTGCAGGATGCGCTCGAGCGTGCGCTTGCTGCCATCGCCGGCGCGCGCACACCCACCGTTGCGGCCGGACGCACCGATGCGGGCGTACACGCGACGCTTCAAGTCGCTCATTTCGATACCGACGCGGCGCGGCCCGACACCGCCTGGGTGCGGGGCGTGAATGCGTTCCTGCCCGGGTCGATGGCTGTGCGCTGGGCGCTCACTATCGGCGCGGAGTTCCATGCGCGCTTCGCCGCCACGGGTCGCCACTACACGTATCTGCTGCTCGACCGTCCGGTACGCCCCGCGCTGCTCTACCAGAGGGTCGGCTGGTACCATCGCCCCTTGGCGGTCGAAGCGATGCGCGCCGCCGCGGCGGCACTGCTCGGCAAGCATGACTTCTCGGCGTTTCGCGCCGCAGAGTGCCAGGCGAAATCGCCGACGAAGACGCTCGACCGCATCGACATCGCGCGCGAGGATGACGTGATTCGCTTCGACTTTCATGCCGACGCTTTTCTGCAGCACATGGTGCGTAACGTCGTGGGCGCGCTGGTGTACGTCGGCAACGGTCGGCAGGCTCCAAGCTGGATCGCCGAGCTTCTGGAGAGCCGGGATCGGACGCGCGGAGCGCCCACGTTTGGCGCGCGCGGACTCTATCTGACCGGCATCGATTATCCGCAACACTGGAATCTGCCGCCGACGGTCGTTCCGCTGTCAATTCCGCGATGCTGAACCCGGGCGCGGCGCAGACGCGCGTCAAGATCTGCGGCATCACGCGCGTCGAGGACGGCATCGCCGCGGCGCACGCGGGCGCCGATGCGATCGGCCTCGTCTTCTGGCCCGGGACGCCGCGCCAGGTCACGTTCGATCAGGCGCGCGCGATCGTGGCGGCGCTGCCCGCCTTCGTGACCGTCGTCGGCCTGTTCGTCGATCCGCAGCCGGAAGCGGTCAATGCCGCGCTTGCCGCGGTGCCGCTCGATCTCCTCCAATTCCACGGCGACGAGCGGCCGGAGCTCTGCGCGAGCTTCGGCCGGCCGTACATCAAGGCGGTACCGGTCCGGCCGGAAGTCGATTTGCTACAATACGCGGCGCGTTTCGATGCCGCGCACGGGCTTCTCTTCGACGCGTTTGTCCCGGGCGGCTTGCCCGGTGGCACCGGGAAGCGCTTCGATTGGAGCCAATTGCCGCCGCAACTGACGAACCCGATGTCGCGACGATTGATCCTTTCCGGCGGGCTCACGCCGCAAAATGTCGCGGCGGCGGTGCGGCAATTGCGTCCCTGGGCGGTTGACGTTTCCAGCGGCGTGGAGGTCACCGAAGCCGATGGGAAGCCGCGCAAGGGGATCAAGAGCGCTGCGAAAATCGTCGCGTTCATCCGCGAGGTGCGCAGTGCAGATGGGTGATCCTGGAGCCTCTGACACGGTGAAGTGCGTGATGCGCTGGCACGATTTGGGCTCAAGCGCGCGAAGCAAGCCACGCCGCTTGGCAGGGCCCAAGCAAGTGGCTTGCGACAATGCGGGTGGGCCCAAATCGCGGCCAGCCCTCCGGGTTGCGGCCCAAACCGCCGCTGGCTTTGTTGCCGGGCTTGCGAATAGGCTCCACTATTCGCTGCGCCCTGCGCCGCGCCAGCGGCGGTTTGTGGCCGGCAACGCATACGCGCTTCACCATGTTAGAGGCTCCTAGTTATAACTTGCCCGACGAGCGCGGCCATTTCGGCCCGTACGGCGGCGTGTTCGTCGCCGAGACGCTGATCCACGCGCTCGACGAGTTGCGTGAGCAGTACGCTCGATATCGCCGCGATCCGGCGTTCATCGCGGAGTTCGAGCGCGAGCTCAAGCACTATGTCGGCCGGCCAAGCCCGATCTACCACGCCAGGCGCTGGTCGGAACGGCTCGGTGGCGCACAGATCTACTTCAAGCGCGAGGATCTCAATCACACCGGCGCCCACAAGATCAACAACTGCATTGGCCAGGCGCTGCTCGCGCGGCGCATGGCCAAGCCGCGCGTGATCGCCGAAACCGGCGCGGGGCAGCACGGTGTCGCGGCCGCGACGGTCGCCGCGCGCTTCGGCATGGAATGCGTCGTGTACATGGGCTCCGAGGACGTCCTGCGCCAGGCGCAGAACGTATTCCGCATGAAGCTTCTCGGCGCCGAGGTCGTTCCGGTCGAATCCGGGTCGAAGACGCTCAAGGACGCATTGAACGAGGCGATGCGCGACTGGGTGACCAACGTCGAGAATACGTTCTACATCATCGGCTCGGTCGCGGGCCCGCATCCCTACCCGATGATGGTGCGCGACTTCCAGAGCGTGATCGGCGAGGAATGTCTCACGCAGATGCCGGAGCTCGCCGGTCGCCAGCCCGATATCATCATCGCCTGCGTCGGCGGTGGTTCGAACGCGATGGGCATCTTCTATCCGTACCTCGCGCACGAAGCCGTCAAGCTCATCGGCGTGGAGGCGGCGGGCGAGGGCATCGCCACGGGGCGGCACTCGGCGTCGTTGCTCGCAGGCCGTCCGGGCGTGCTGCATGGCAACCGGACGTATCTGCTGCAGAATGCCGATGGGCAGATCGCGCAGACGCATTCCGTCTCTGCAGGCCTGGATTATCCGGGCGTGGGTCCCGAGCATGCCTGGCTCAAGGACAGCGGCCGCGCCGAATACGTCTCGGTCACCGACGAAGAGGCGCTCGCGGCATTCAACGAGTGCTGCCGCATCGAGGGCATCATCCCGGCGCTCGAATCGAGCCACGCGCTCTCGCATGCCGCGAAGCTCGCGCCGACGCTGCCGCGCGAAGCGCTGTTGCTGGTCAACCTGTCCGGGCGCGGCGACAAGGACATGGCGACCGTCGCCGAGCGTTCGGGACTCAAGTTCTATTGCCGGCCGGACTGCGATCCTTCGCGGCGATAGTGAACCGGATCGACAAAACGTTCGCAACGCTGCGCGCGGCCGGGCGCGTCGCATTGATTCCGTACGTCACGGCGGGCGATCCGACGCCGGCAGTAACGGTGCCGTTGCTGCATGCACTCGTCGCCGCCGGTGCCGACGTCGTCGAGCTGGGGGTGCCGTTCTCCGACCCGATGGCCGACGGCCCCGTGATCCAGCGTGCTTCCGAGCGCGCCCTGGCGCAAGGCGTGTCCTTGCGCGACGTGCTCGACAT
>DASWDF010000310.1:0-17281 GCA_036395475.1 Casimicrobiaceae bacterium | reverse complement strand
ATTCTCGAGCGCGGGCTGTCACTGGCGGCGGACACGCAGCAAATCACCGCCGAGGACCTGCACCTGACGCCGCCGCCGGAAGAGGCCGACGCGGCGCTTCCAACCGGCGACAAATGGCCGCTGCAGGATTATCTGGATCGCGTCGAACGTGCGGCGATCAACGAGGCGCTGGAGAAGACGCGCTACAACCGTACCGCGGCGGCGAAGCTCCTCGGCATCACCTTCCGGGCCATGCGGTATCGCATGGAAAGGTTGGGGATCAAATAATCGCAGCGTATTGGCAGCGCTTCCGACTCGCCTCTTTGTCGACCGCGCCGGGATCGTGCGCGCAGCGGCGCAAATGCCTTCGCCCAATTCGGACGAGCGGCCTGAGGGCGTCGCGATCACGCTGCTCGTCGTCCATAACATCTCGCTCCCGCCGGGGCGATTCGGCGGTCCGGCGATCGCCGCGTTGTTCACCAACCGCCTCGATCCTTCCGCGCACCCCTATTTCGCGACGGTCGCACCGTTGCGCGTTTCCGCGCATTTCCTGATCGAGCGCGACGGCGCGCTCACCCAGTTCGTGTCTTGCGCGCGGCGCGCCTGGCATGCCGGCGCTTCGTCGTGGCGCGGCCGCGACCAGTGCAACGACTTCTCCATCGGCGTCGAGCTGGAAGGCACCGACGACGTGCCCTACGACGCCGCGCAGTACACCATGCTCGCGCGCCTCACGCGGGCTTTACGCAGGCGGTACCCGATCGTCGATATCGCCGGTCACAGCGAGATCGCGCAAGGCCGGAAGACCGACCCGGGTCCGGCCTTCGATTGGGCGCGTTACCGGCGCTTGGTCGCACCCCGCGGTGGTAGCCCGGGTTGAGCTCAAAGCGCGATCCCCGGGGCGGCGCGACGGTGACTGGCGAGGCCCCGGGGTTCGCTCCGCTCACCCCAGGCTACGGCCAGCATGCCATCTTGGAAAGAGGCGAATTCCAAGGTAAAATAAGAGGTTATGCAGTTTCTTGCCGACTATTTTCCGCTGCTCCTGTTTTTTGCCGCATTCAAGCTGTGGGACATTTATGTGGCAACTGCCGTCGCCATCGCCGCCTCGGTGGTGCAGATCGCGTACTTCCGCTGGCGGCGCGGGAAGGTGCAGACGGTGCATTGGCTGAGCCTCACGATCATCGTCACATTCGGCGGCGCGACGCTCCTGCTTCACGACGAGACCTTCATCAAGTGGAAGCCCACGGTTCTCTACTGGCTCTTCGCCGCCATCCTCGCCATCGGGCGCGGGATCTTCCGCCGCAACCTGATCGCGGCACTCATGAAAGACCTCACGCTCCCGGACCCGGTTTGGGCGCGAGTGACCTGGACGTGGGTCGCGTTCCTCCTCGCCATGGGCGCCGCCAATCTTTACGTCGCATCGCACTTCTCGACCGACACCTGGGTCAACTTCAAGGTCTGGGGCGGAATCGGACTGTTTTTCCTGCTGGCCATCGCGACGGTCGCGTCGGTTGCGCGCTACCTGCCCGACCGGCCATGATCGACGTTCCGGCAACGCTGCGCACGCGCCTGGCCGACTTGTCGCCGGTCGCACTCGAGATCGAGGACGACAGCGCCGCACACATCGGCCACGCCGGCGCTGCGGGAGGCGGCGGGCACTTTTCGCTGTTGATCGTGTCTGACGCGTTCAACGGCGTGTCGCGACTGAAAAGGCACCAGACCGTCATGGCCCGAGTCGCCGATTTGCTTCCAAACCCGATTCACGCGCTATCGATCAGGGCGCTGGCGCCTGAAGAGTTTTACTAACCAGAGTTGCACCTACAGAAGGACTGTCATCCATGCAGACGTTATTCCGACTATTCACCGCGCTGGCAGCAATCGCATTGCTGCTTGTCCCTCCGGTCGCGACAGCGCAGGAGGCGAAGAAGGCGCCCGCCAAGGCCGACGCCCCGGCCAAGGGCAAGGACCTTTATCCCCCCGCATTCTTCGATTTCATGCTCAAGCAGCGCACGGCGCAGGGCCAGCCCGACTCGCCGGAGCTCCGCGCGGCGATCCGCGACGAGCTCAACACCCGCGAGCTTCTCGTTCGCGAGGCGAAGAAACAGGGCCTGGACAAAACCGTGAAGGCCGAGATGGACCTTTCCGCGCAAACCGTGCTCGTCCGCGCCTACATGGCCGAGTATCTCAGGGTGCACCCGGTCCCCGATGACTTGCTGCGCAAGGAATACGACAACATCAAGAAGCAGATGGGCGACAAGGAGTACAAGCTGCGTCACATCCTGGTCGAGAAAGAGGACGAGGCTAAGGACATCATCGCCTCGCTGCAGAAGGGCGAGAAGTTCGAGAAGCTCGCCGAGCGCTCCAAGGACACCGGCTCCAAGGCGAACGGTGGCGACCTCGACTGGAACGCGCCGTCGAATTTCGTGAAGCCGTTTGCCGATGCGATGGTGACATTGCAGAAGGGCAAGTTCACGACCACGCCGGTACAAACGCAATTCGGCTGGCACGTCATCCAGCTCGACGACATCCGCGAGGCGAAAATCCCCGGCTTCGACGAAGTAAAGACCCAGCTCACACAGCGGATGCAAGGACAGGTGGTCGATAAGTACTTGCGGGAGCTGCGCGCCAAGAACGGCATGTGACACGGCCGTTCCATCGCCGTGACGAGGGCAGGCGCCGCTTCGCCTGCCCTTTTTTGTTGTCTGGCTGACAGCGCCCGGCGTGCTGTAAGAGGAGCTCTGAACAGGTCCCGCACGAGCCGCGTTTCGCGCGGGGCTTGTTCAGAAGTCCATGCTATCCTTACTCCCGCGCTGCCGCTCCAATGTCATCGAATCCGCCGCCGGAGAAATGTTTATGGCGAAGATCCGTCATCCCAAAGACTTTGCCGCCGGCCTGATGTTCGTCGCCTTCGGCATCGCGGCGATCGCGATTGGCAGCGGATATCCGCTCGGCGTCGCCGCGCGCATGGGGCCGGGCTACTTTCCGCGCATCCTCGGCATCCTGTTGATCGTGCTCGGCGCGGTCGTGACGTTACGCGCGCTGCGCCTGGACGGCCCAAAAATAACGCTGGAATCGCCACGGCCGTTATTGATCGTGCTCGGCAGCGTCGTGATGTTCGGCATGACCGCGCCGTCGCTGGGCCTCGTCGTGGCGACGATTCTGTTGATCGTGGTTTCCAGCGCGGCAAGCACCGAGTTCCGCTGGAAAGAAGCGCTCGTCAGCGGCGTGCTCCTGGCGGCGCTGGCGGTAGCCGGGTTCATCTGGGGACTGGGATTGCAGTTCTCGGTGTGGCCGACATTCCTCGGGCGAAGCTAGCGCGATGGACCTGCTGGCACACCTCGGGCTCGGCTTCAGCGTCGCGCTGTCGCCGCTCAATCTCCTCTATGCGTTGATCGGCTGCCTGCTCGGCACATTGATCGGCGTGCTGCCCGGCATCGGGCCCGTCGCTACGATCGCCATGTTGCTGCCGATCACGTACGGCTTGCCGCCCATCGCGGCGCTGATCATGCTCGCCGGCATCTACTACGGCGCGCAGTACGGAGGGTCGACGACCTCGATTCTGGTCAATCTGCCCGGCGAAGCGTCGTCCGCCGTAACCTGCCTCGACGGTTACCAGATGGCGCGCAAGGGCCGCGCCGGCGCGGCGCTCTGCATCGCCGCGCTCGGCTCGTTCTTTGCCGGCTGCGTCGGCACTTTGCTGCTTGCGACTTTCGCGCTGCCGATGACCGAGCTCGCGCTCAAGTTCGGACCGGCGGAATACTTTTCCCTGATGGTCCTCGGCATGATCGGCGCCGTCGTGCTCGCGCACGGCTCGCTCCTGAAAGCGATCGCGATGATCATTCTCGGCCTGCTCTTCGGCATCGTCGGTACCGACGTCAACTCGGGCATGGCACGCTTTTCGTTCGGCATCCCTGAGCTGACCGACGGCTTAGGCGTCGCACAGGTGGCCGTCGGCGTTTTCGGCATTGCCGAAATCCTGATGAGCCTCTCCCGGAAGGAAAACCGCGACGTCCTGCAGCAGAAGCTGACCTCGCTGATGCCGAACCGCGAGGAGAGGCGCCGCGCGATTCCGGCGGCGATGCGCGGCACGGCGATCGGCTCGATGCTCGGCATCCTTCCCGGCGGCGGCGCGCTGCTCGCAGCGTTCGCCGCCTACGGCCTGGAGAAAAAAATCTCCAAGCGGCCCCAGGAGTTCGGCAAGGGAGCGGTGGAAGGTGTCGCGGGACCGGAGTCGGCGAACAACGCCGCCGCGCAGACCTCGTTCATTCCGCTGCTCACGCTCGGCATCCCTCCCAACGCCGTCATGGCGCTGATGGTCGGCGCGATGACTATCCACAACATCCAGCCCGGCCCGCAGGTCATGACGAGCAATCCGGGGCTGTTCTGGGGACTGATCGCTAGCATGTGGCTCGGGAATCTCATGCTGGTCGTGCTCAACCTGCCGCTGATCGGCATGTGGGTCAAGCTGCTGACGGTGCCGTATAGGCTACTCTATCCCGCGATCCTGCTGTTTTGTTCCATCGGCGTCTACAGCCTCTCCAACAGCACCGTCGATGTCTATATGACCGCGCTGTTCGGCTTCATGGGCTACGTCTTCGCCAAGCTGGAGTGCGAGCCGGCCCCGCTGCTGCTCGGCTTCGTGCTCGGTCCGCTGCTCGAGGAAAACCTGCGCCGGGCAATGCTGCTTTCGCGCGGCGATCCGACGGTGTTTTTCACGCGGCCGATTTCGCTCGCGATGCTCTTGCTCGCCGCGGTGCTGCTGCTACTGATCGTCGCGCCGCAATTCCGCAAGACGCGCGAGGAAGCGTTCCAGGAAGGCGAAGCGTAATCTCCATGAACGATCGCCGCGCTCCGACCGACGGGCATTCGGTGAGCTTCGACTGGACCGCGGCGTATCCGTCGCGGCGACAGCCGATCTTCGCGCGCAACGCGGTTGCAACCTCGCAGCCGCTCGCGACGCAGGCCGGCATCGCCATACTGCGCTCGGGCGGCAGCGCAATCGATGCCGCGTTAGCGACGGCGATCGCGCTCACCGTGGTCGAGCCTTGCAGCAACGGCTTGGGCAGCGATCTGTTCGCCATCGTATGGGACGGTCGCGAGCTCGCAGGCTTGAACGCGTCGGGTCGCGCGCCCGCGGCGTGGAACCCCGAGCGCTTCGCGCGCTATTCCGAAATGCCGCGCACCGGCTGGGACACGGTCACGATTCCCGGCGCGGTGTCGGGGTGGATGGCGCTGTCGCGGCGCTACGGCAAGCTGCCGTTCGCGGATCTGTTTGCGCCCGCCATCGGCTACGCGCGCGATGGCTTCGCGGTGAGCCCGGTCATCGCCGACAAGTGGGCCAAGGCGATACCGATACTCGGAAGCGTTCCCGGCTTTGCCGAGCATTTCCTGCCGCGCGGCCGCGCGCCGGAGCCGGGCGAGCTCTTCGCCTCGACCGCGCTGGCCGCGTCGCTGGAAAAGATCGCCGCGACCCAAGGCGAAGCGTTCTATCGGGGCGAGTTGGCCGAGAAGATGGTCGCGCATGCAAGAGCGAACGGTGGGGCGCACACGCTGGAAGACTTCGCGGCGCACGCGAACGACTGGGTGCAGCCGCTCGCGCTCGATTATCGCGGCCATACCGTTCACGAGATCCCGCCGAACGGTCAGGGCATCGCCGCGCTGATCGCGCTCGGGATTCTCGAGCAGTTCGATCTCGGCACAGAGCGTGTGGATTCGCCGGAAGTGCAGCACCTCGAGATCGAAGCGATGAAGCTCGCATTTGCCGACGTGTATCGTTACGTCGCCGATCCGCGGACGATGCAGGTCACCCCGGCGGAAATGCTCGACCCGGCATATCTCACGGCGCGGTCGCGGCTGATCGATCGCAAGCGGGCGCAGGACTTCAAACACGGCACGCCGCCGAACGCCGGGACCGTCTACCTCACCACGGCCGACGCCAGCGGCATGATGGTGTCGCTGATCCAGTCGAACTACATGGGCTTCGGCTCGGGGATCGTCGTTCCCGGCACGGGGATCAGCCTGCAGAACCGCGGCACTGGCTTCTCGTTGCAAGCCGATCATCCAAACCGCGTGGGCCCGGGCAAGCGGCCGTTCCATACGATCATTCCCGGCTTTATCACGCGCGACGGCGCGCCCTACGCAACCTTCGGCGTAATGGGCGGGCCGATCCAGCCGCAGGGTCATGTGCAGACGCTGGTGCGGCTCATCGACTACCGGCAGCAGCCGCAGGCCGTGCTCGACGCGCCGCGGTGGAAGGTCAATGCGGGGCTCTCGCTCGACCTCGAGTCAAGCATGGCGCCCGCGGTGCGCGACGGTCTCGCCGCGCTCGGTCACAGCTTTGCATCGATTTCCGATGCCTATATGGACTTCGGCGCCGGGCAATTCATCGTGCGTACCGAAAGTGGTTACGTCGCGGCATCGGATCCGCGCCGTGACGGGCAGGCGGCGGGGTTCTGACACAAAAGGATCGCGTGCCCGGCCTTCCCCGCCTGCCACACGCTGGCGGCGTCGGCCGAGGCAGTCACAGCACACGACGCGTTCAATATCCGCGGCCCCAGTATTCGCAGAAGCGCTCGATGTTCCCCGGAAGATATTGCGCGTAGCTTCCCCACTTCTCATATTTGGGAAGCTTGATCTCGGCCATCGCCTGATCAAAGCATTTGCCCTGATCTGCGGCGGCCTTCACCGCGGCCGACAGGTCGTTGGTGTGCTGGATGAGGTTGCGCACATCCTCGCGCGTTCCCAGCCGCCCGACGTACGGATGCCCCGTGACCATGCGCGTCTCGAAAGTAGGTTGCTGAGCAGCGGCTCCAGACACGACGACCGTCGACAGCACGATGATTTGTATCCAGCGAACCATGATGGATTTCTTCCCTCGGTGACGTACCGCCTTAGTAGCGGCTCAGCACAGGTTAACAGCTGCGTGTGCCTCGATCATCCGCGGCGCTTCGCCTTGATCGTCGACAACGGCAGCAACTCCGGCAACTCGATGCGCTTGCGGCCGGGTTCTGGCGCAGTCAGCGCTTCGGTCTCCCGCATTGTGGCAAGGCTGCGCCGCGCGAGCTCCTGATAGCTCCGCGTGCCCTCGATCTTCCATGCCAGCTCCTGATCGGTCAGCGCGCGCACGACCTTGGCGGGGACGCCCGCTACGAGTGTGCGCGGCGGCACGACCATGCCCGCCTTGACGAACGCCATCGCAGCGACGATTGCCGATTCGCCGATGACCGCGTTGTCGTTGACGACCGCGTTCATTCCGACCAGCGCGTTTTTCTGCACCATGCAGCCGTGCAGGATCGCGCCGTGCCCGATATGGCCCCCCTCCTCGACGACGGTGTCGGTGCCGGGAAAGCCGTGCATCACGCAGCAATCCTGGAGGTTCGCGCCGGCGCAGACACGAATGCGCCCGAAGTCGCCGCGCAGGCTGGCCGAGGGGCCGATGTAACAGCCTGCGCCGACCAGCACGTCGCCGATGAGAACCGCGCTGGCGTGGACGAACGCACCCTTGGCGACGACAGGCGTCAAGCCGTTGATCGACCAGACCCGCAACGATCGTTTCGCGGCAACTTTCTTACGCGTCATGAATGCTGATGGCCTGGGATGCCGGGACTCGCTGCGCTCGTCCCGGGCTATAGGTTCTACGGGCACTCATCCGACCCAGACTCTGGCATTGCGGAACATCCGCATCCACGGCGAATCCTCGCCCCAGTCTTCGGGGTGCCAGGACATCTGCACGGTGCGGAACACGCGCTCCGGGTGCGGCATGAGGATCGTGAAGCGGCCGTCGGCGGTCGTCAATCCAGTGATGCCGCCCCGCGAGCCGTTGGGGTTGTACGGATACCGCTCCGTCGCCGCGCCGCGATGATCGATGAAGCGCAGGCACGTCAGCGGCTCAGCCGCGGCGAGCTGCGCGGCGTCGCGGAACTCGGCATAACCCTCGCCGTGCGCGAGTGCCACCGGAATGCGGCTGCCCCCCATGCCGGCGAAGAACAACGACGGCGAACGCTTCACTTCGAGCAGCACCAACCGCGCTTCGAACTGTTCGCTCTTGTTGCGCACGAAATGCGGCCAGTGCCCGGACCCGGGAATCAGCTCGTGCAGATTGCTCATCATCTGGCAGCCGTTGCACACGCCGAGCGCGAAGGTATCGGCGCGAGCAAAGAACGAAGCAAATTGGTCGCGCGCCCGTGCGTTGAACAGGATCGACTTGGCCCAGCCTTCGCCGGCGCCGAGCACGTCGCCGTAGGAAAAGCCGCCGCCGGCGACGATGCCCTTGAATCCCGTAAGGGCCGTGCGCCCCGCGATGATGTCGGTCATGTGGACGTCGTACGCGTCGAAGCCGGCACGGTCGAACGCGGCAGCGATTTCGATATGGCCGTTGACGCCCTGTTCGCGCAGGATCGCGACGCGCGGGCGCACGCCTTTCGCGATAAACGGCGCGGCGATATCGTCGGCCGGATCGAAGGAGAGCCGTGGCGACAGTCCTGGATCGCCGGTATCGAGGAGCCGCTCGTATTCCTGATCGGCGGCTTCGGGATGGTCGCGCAGCCGTTGCAGCGCGTGCGTCGTGCGCGACCACGCGCGGTGGAGATCGATGCCCGACTCGTCGAGCAACACCACAGTCTCGCGCGATACCCGCACGCGGTTGCCTTGCATCGGCTCGCCGACGGCAACGCAGCGCAGGCCTGCCGCCTCGAACGCGGCGACGACGTCATGGCGGTCCGCCGCATGAGCTTGCAGCACTGCGCCCAGCTCTTCGTTGAAGAGCGCCGCGATCGGCGCACCGGGCAGCTCGTCCAGCGCGATGGCAAGCCCGCAGCGGCTCGCGAACGCCATTTCGGCGAGGGTAGCGAACAATCCGCCGTCGGAGCGGTCGTGGTAGGCGAGCAGCCTGCCTTGCGCGTGCAGCGCCTGCACCGTTGCGAAAAATCCCTTCAGCGACTCGGCATCGTCGAGGTCAGGGGCGACGCTGCCCAACCTGCCGTGAACCTGCGCCAGCGCCGAGCCGCCGAGCCGGTTCTGGCCGTCGCCGAGATCGACGAGAAGCAGAATCGTCGCGCCCTGATCGAGACGCAATTGCGGCGTCAGCACGCGACGCGCGTCAGGAAGCGGCGCAAATGCAGAGACGATGAGCGAGATCGGCGCCGTGACGGCGCGCTCCGTGCCAGCCTCGCTCCAGGTCGTGCGCATTGCCATCGAGTCCTTGCCGACGGGAATGCTGATGCCCAGCGCCGGGCACAGTTCCATCGCCACCGCGCGCACCGTGTCGTACAGCGCCGCATCCTCACCCGGGTGGCCCGCCGGTGCCATCCAGTTGGCCGAGAGCTTGACGTCGGCGAGGCTGCGAATCCCCGCGGCCGCGAGATTCGTGATCGCCTCGCCGACGGCCATTCGCCCCGACGCCGGCGCGTCGATCAGTGCCAGCGGCGTGCGCTCGCCCATCGCCATCGCCTCGCCTGCGTAGCCATCGAAGTCCATCAGCGTCACCGCGACGTCGGAGACCGGCACCTGCCATGGGCCGACCATCGGATCGCGGGCACAAAGGCCGCCGACGGTGCGATCGCCGATCGTCACCAGGAAAGTCTTGTCGGCTACCGCCGGGAACTGGAGCACGTGGTACGCGGCCTCGCGCAGGTCGAGCGCCTCCCCATCGAAAGGCTCGAGCCGGCGCGCTACGTGCGCGACATCGCGCGTCATTTTTGGCGGCTTGCCGAGCAGGACCGAGAGGTCCATGTCGACGGACGCGTTGTGCAAGACCGGATCCTCGACGCGCAGCCGATGATCCGGCGTTGCGCGTCCCAGTACCGCGAACGGGCAGCGCTCGCGCTCGCAGATCGACGTGAACGACGCCAGCGCTTCCGGCCGGATGGCGAGCACGTAACGCTCCTGCGCCTCGTTGCACCAGATCTCGCGCGGCGACATTCCGGGCTCCTCCGAGGGAATCGCGCGCAGGTCGAGCTGTGCGCCCTTGCCGCCGTTGTGCGCAAGCTCCGGCAGCGCGTTGGAAAGCCCGCCGGCGCCGACGTCGTGAATCGACAGGATCGGGTTCGCATCGCCTAATTGCCAGCAACGATCGATGACTTCCTGCGCGCGACGCTGGATCTCGGCGTTACCCCGCTGCACCGAGTCGAAGTCGAGATCGGCGGTGTTGGCGCCCGTCGCCATCGATGACGCCGCACCGCCGCCCATGCCGATCAGCATGCCGGGCCCGCCGAGATGCACGATCAGCGCGCCGGCGATCAGCGGCCGCTTTCTCGCGTCGCGCGCGGCGACGTTGCCGACTCCGCCCACGATCATGATGGGCTTGTGATAGCCCCGGACTTCGTCGGCAACCTCCTGTTCGAAAGTGCGAAAGTAACCGAACAGATTCGGTCGGCCGAACTCGTTGTTGAACGACGCCCCGCCGATCGGACCTTCGAGCATGATCTGCAGCGCCGAGGCGATGCGGTCGGGCTTGCCGTAATCGACCTCCCAAGGTTGCGCCATGTCGGGAATCTTGAGATGCGATACCGTAAATCCGGTAAGTCCCGCCTTCGGCCTGGCGCCGATGCCGGTTGCGCCTTCATCGCGGATCTCGCCGCCGGAGCCGGTCGCGGCGCCTGGAAACGGCGCGATCGCCGTCGGATGATTGTGCGTCTCGACCTTCATCAGGATATGCGTGATCTCCGGCCGCGCCGAGTAGCGCCCATCGGCATTCGGATAGAAGCGCCGGACCGTCGTTCCCTCCATCACTGCGGCGTTGTCGGCATAGGCGACGACCGTCCCCTGCGGGCTGACTGCGTGCGTGTGGCGGATCATCGCAAACAGCGACTTCGGTTGCCTCGCGCCATCGATAATAAAGTCGGCGTTGAAGATCTTGTGCCGGCAATGCTCGGAATTCGCCTGCGCGAACATCATCAGCTCGACGTCGGTCGGGTTGCGTCCCTCGCGGCTGAAATGCTCGGCGAGATAATCGATCTCGTCGGGAGCGAGCGCCAGGCCCAAAGCCACGTTGGCGTCGTAGATCGCGGCGCGGCCGCGGGCAAGCAGATCGATCGTCGCCAGCGGCCGCGGCGCGACGTGCGCGAACAGTCGCGCCGCGTCGTCGAACGAGGAAAACACCGCTTCGGTCATGCGGTCGTGGATGAACGGCAGGAGCGCTGCGCGATCTTCGCTCGAAAGCTGCGCGTCTCCGCGCGTCGCGACGCCGTACGCGATGCCGCGCTCGATGCGCGAGATCGCCGCCAGACCGCAGTTGTGCGCGATGTCGGTGGCCTTGGACGCCCAGGCAGAAATCGTCCCGGGGCGAGGAATCACCAGCAGCAGCTCACCGGTGTCGGCGTGCTCGCTGCCGTGCGGCCCGTACGTCAGGATTTGCTCGAGCGTGGCGTGCTCGGCTGCGGAAAGCTCACGATCGGCGTGGACGAAATGCCAGAAATCGGCAACAACGCCGGAGATGCGGGTCCCGGCTAGGTTCGACAGCAACTTGGCGATGCGAAACGGCGACAGGGCATTGCGCCCGCGGAGCGAAAGAAGCTCGGCCATCGATGCGACGGTGGACGTAAAGCGGAATTATACGCTACGTCGTCCTGGCCACGAACCGTCGCCAGGAAGCTTGCGCCGCCCGTTCGCATTGACGTAAAGCGGGCCACGCTGGCCGAAATAACCTAACGCGGACCCGCATGATCACACCATCAGAACCAGCTCCGTGTACTTTCCAAGCGTAGCGTCCACGGTGAGCAGATGCAGTGGCTCGCGGATCGCCTGAGCGATAAGCAGGCGATCGAACGGATCACGATGATGCATGGGCAAGCGCGCTGTCAGAGCGGTGTGCTGCGCTCGAACAGGAAGCTCGTCGAAGCCGCTGCTGACTGCCGCGCCGGCAACCTCTGCTGCATCGGCGACAAAATCGCGGCGCCGCAGCTGCGACTTGATCGCGATCTCCCAGATACTTGCTGCCGAAAACAAGATCTCGTTCGTTGGATCGAGGATCGCTTGCCGTGCTTGGGGAGGCAGTTTTGCGGGTTCGCCGAGAGCCCAGAGAAGAATGTGCGTGTCCAGCAGCACGCGCATCAGCGTCCTTCGAAGCCGGCGATGACTTTCGCCGGTAGCGGAGCGTCGAAATCATCCGGGATTTTGATCCTACCCTTCAGAATTCCGAGCTTGCGCACGCGTTTCGTCGCCACGAGAGGAACGAGCTTGGCCACGGGTTTGCCGGCCTTCGCGATCACGACTTCGCTTCCCGCAGCCGCCCGCTCCACCAGCTTTGACAGCTGCGTCTTGGCTTCGTGCATGTTGACGAAATCGCGGGCCATGATCCTGATCCGAGTGGACTTAGCTAAGTCTAGTCCTATCGGCGAGCCGCGTCAAACCTAGGTCTGCGCAGGTTCCTGGCCGGTGCTCGCGCGCCCGATCGCAAATCCGGTCGCGCCCAGCGCGAGTCCCAGACCAAGCACATACCACAGCACGAACGCATCTCCCGCGGCCTGGATCAACGCATTGCCCAGGGCGAACAACGCCACGCCGGCGCCCAGCGCCAACAACACCAGACACGCGCCCGCGATGCGCGACACGAGCGCGGTCACGCCGATGCGCGCGGCGACGGCGAGCAGGATGTAGCCGACGACCGTAAAACCGGGAAAGAGGATCCAGGTCGTAAGCCCCGGAGTCGCAGGCCCGATCCCGAACGGCGCGAGCAGAAGGAACAACCCCGAAACGAGGCCCAGAGCGAGCAGCAGCGCGCCGGCGAAAACGATCATCGCAACGACACTGGATTCCGCCGACCCTGCTCTCGCGGAAGCGAAGAGCGGGAATGACGCACGGACATGGTCAGTGCGAGAGAATCTTGGACAGGAAAAGCTGCGCCCGCTCTGAGCGCGGCTTGCCGAAGAAGTCCTCCTTCTTCGCGTCCTCGACGATCTTGCCCTGATCCATGAAGATCACGCGGTGCGCGACCTTGCGCGCGAAGCCCATCTCATGGGTGACGACCATCATCGTCATGCCTTCCTTCGCGAGCAGCACCATCACGTCCAGGACCTCGTTGATCATCTCCGGGTCGAGCGCGGAGGTCGGCTCATCGAACAGCATGCAGATCGGGTCCATCGATAACGCGCGCGCAATCGCGACACGCTGCTGCTGGCCCCCGGAAAGTTGCCCGGGAAACTTGTCCTTCTGCGCGATCAACCCGACACGGTCGAGCAGCTTTATACCGCGTTCAAGCGCCTCCTTCGTGCTGCGGCCGAGCACTTTGACCTGCGCCAGCGTGAGGTTCTGCGAGACCGTCATATGCGGAAACAGCTCGAAGTGCTGGAACACCATGCCCACGCGCGAGCGCAGCTTCGGCAGGTCAGTCTTGGAGCCGCCCACCGAGATGCCTTCGACGGTGATCTCGCCCTTCTGGAAGGGCTCGAGGCCGTTCACGCACTTGATGAGCGTGGACTTGCCGCTGCCCGAAGGCCCGCACACCACCACCACCTCGCCCTTCGCGACCTCGGTAGTGTTGTCGGTGAGCACCTGGAAGCTGCCGTACCACTTGCTGACGTTCTTGATCGAGATCATGGGATTTCCGGCTAACGGATCACTGCGATCTTCGCCTGGAGGTTCTTGACGAGATACGACAGGCCGAACGAGATGATGAAGTAGACCACCGCGACGAACGTGTACATTTCCACCAGCCGGTAGTCGCGGTTGGCGATCTTGGCCGCGGCGCCGAGGAAGTCCGTGGCCGAGATCACGTACACGAGAGAGGTGTCCTGGAAGAGGATGATCGTCTGCGTGAGCAGGATTGGGACCATGTTGCGGAACGCCTGCGGCAATACGACGTACCCCATCGCCTGCCAGTAGTTCAAGCCCAGCGCGTAGCCCGACCATACCTGCCCGCGCGGAATCGACTGGATGCCCGCGCGCATGATCTCGCAGTAGTACGCCGCCTCGAACATCGTGAAGGTGACCAGCGCCGAGTAGAACGCGCCCACCTGGACCGGGCGGTCTGCGCCGGTGATCCAGGCGCCGATGTACGGCACGAGAAAATAGAACCAGAAGATCACGAGCACCAGCGGGATCGAGCGCATCAGGTTCACGTATGCGCCGGCAACCCACGAGACCGGCTTGAAGCTCGACAGTCTCATCATCGCCAGCAGCGTGCCGAAGATGATGCCTCCGGCCATCGACAGCACCGTGAGCGTCACGGTAAAGCGCATGCCCTCCAGGAAGAGGTAGGGAAGCGAACGCTGGATGACGCCCCAATCGAAGCCTTCCATGGCGCGCCCTTCAGTGCCCCGCCTGCGGCGCGCCGCCCGCGGCGATCAGGCCCGGCACGCGCACCTTGTGCTCGAGCGCGCGCATGCCGAGCACGACCACGAGGTTTGTCAGCAGATAGATCACGGTCGCGGCGGCGAAAGCCTCGAAGACCTGGAAGCTGAATTCCTGCATCGCGCGGGCGCGACCGGTGAGCTCGAGCAGCCCGATGGTCAGCGCCACCGAGGAGTTCTTGATGATGTTCATGAACTCCGATGTAAGCGGCGGCAGGATGATCCGAAAGGCCTGAGGCAGGATCACGTACCGATAGGTCTGGTACTGCGTCAGCCCCATGGCGGTTCCCGCCATGCGCTGCCCGCGCGGGAGCGACTGGATGCCCGCGCGCACCTGCTCGGCGACCCGCACCGAAGTGAAGATGCCCAGGCACAGCACCGCGGGAATGTAGGATCCCCACGGCGGCGGCATCTGCTTGATCGCGTCACCGAGGCCCGTCGGAAGGAACTCGGGAAACACGAAGAACCAGAGGAACATCTGCACGATGAGTGGAATGTTCCGGAAGATCTCGACGTAGGCGTTGCCGATGCGCACCACCCACGGCATCGTCGTCGTGCGCAGCGTTCCAACGGCCGCACCGATCGCGAGAGCGATCACCCAGGCGGCGAGCGCCGTGACGAGCGTCCACACGAGCCCGACCAGGAGGTAATGGAGATAGGTGCCGGTCCCGCCCGGCTCTTGCGCGAGCAGGATTGCCCAGTTCCAGTTGTATCTCAAGCCTCGCCTCCCAACGAGGTGTCACGGGGCCCGGCATGGGCCCCGCGCGTCTCGCAGGCTATTTGTAGGCGGCCGGATCGCCGGAGTCGGTAGGATTCGCGACGAGCTTCTTGAACTGGTCGCTCATCGGCACGTTGAGGGTGAGGCCCCTGGGTGGCACGGGCTTCAGGAACCATTTGTCGTAGATCGCGCTGATCGCGCCGGACTTGTAGGTATCGACCATCGCCGCGTCGACGACTTTCTTGAACGCCTGATCGTCCTTGCGCAGCATGATGCCGTAAGGCTCGACGGAGAGCGCATCCTTGGAGATCTCGTAATCGGCGGGACTACGCGACTGCGCCGCGAGGCTGTAGAGCAGGATGTCGTCCATCACGAAGGCGACGGCGCGCCCCGTCTCCACCATCTGGAAGGCCTCGGGGTGGCCGTTGGCCGAGATGATGTTCATGCCGAGGTTCTGCGCGGTGTTGATCTCGGTGATCTGCTTGATGTTGGTGGTGCCCGCGGTCGAGACGACCGTCTTGCCCTTGAGGTCGTTCAGCGTCTTTGCGTTCGAGGACTTCTTCGCGACCCAGCGGTTGGCGGTGACGAAGTGCGTGATCGTGAACCAGACCTGCTTCTGGCGCTCGAGATTGTTCGTGGTCGACCCGCATTCGAGATCGATAGTGCCGTTCGCCATGAGCGGAATGCGGTTCGCCGAGGTGACGAGCTGGTAGTTCACCTTGAGGTCCGGCATCTTCAGCTCTTTCTTCACCGCATCCACGATCCTCATGCAGAGATCGATCGCGTAGCCCACAGGCTTCTGCTGGTCATCGTAGTACGAGAACGGGATCGAAGCGTCGCGGTGCCCGACGGTGATCGCGCCGGTGTCCTTTATCTTCTTCAGCGTACCTTCCTGCGCCGATACCGCAATGGCGATGCCGAAGACCACCAGAGCCGTTATGAGCTTGCACAGCAATTTCATGAATCCTCCCAAACCTGGTAAGTGAGCCGTCTTATGATCGGACGGACTGCGATTTCCTCGTCCAAAACGTCGCGCTAGTGTAACGACTGGCCCCGGGAATGTCCACGGCGGTCGAGGCATCGCAGGGGCGTAGCCTATAATCGCCGCATGGGCCTCGATCCGATCGGTCGCGTCACGGAGTTGCGCGCGATCGAACGCGCCGCGGCTGCAGAGCCGCTCATGGAGCGTGCCGGGTTCGCTTCCGCCGGCGCCGCCCGCGACCTCCTGGCCGGATGCACTCCGCGCGTGCTGGTTCTGGCCGGGCCGGGCAACAACGGCGGCGACGCGTTCGTCGTTGCGCGCACTCTGAAGAACTGGTTCTTCGACGTGACCGTGGCCTTTTACGGCGATGCGGCGAAACTGTCTGCCGACGCCGCCGCGGCGCGCAACGCATGGCTCGATTCCGGCGGCACGACCACGGCCGACTGGCCGGATCGCGGTGATTGGGGCTTGATCGTCGACGGCCTCTTCGGCATCGGTCTCACCCGACCTGCCGAGGGCGTCGCCGCAGAATGGATGGCGCGCGCCAATGCGAGCGGCGCGCGCATTCTCGCGCTGGACATCCCGAGCGGGCTCAACGCCGATACCGGCGTCGCGTATCAGCCGACGATCCGCGCACACGCGACCGCAACCTTCATCGCGCTCAAGCCCGGGCTCCTCACCGCGGACGGGCCGGATCACTGCGGCGCGATAAGCGTGCATGCATTGGGCCTGGATGCGGCAGCGAGCACGCGCGGGCGGCAGCTCGATTGGCGCTCGCTTAGTCAGACATTGCCGGAACCGCTTCGACGTGCGCGCAGCAACGTGCACAAAGGCAGCTTCGGCACGCTGGGCATCGTCGGCGGCAACACCGGCATGGTCGGCGCCGCGATTCTCGCCGGACGCGCGGCGCTCCATCTCGGCGCCGGAAAAATCTGGGTCGGGCTCGCGACGAGCCGGCGGCCGGCGGTCGACTGGGTGCAGCCCGAGCTGATGTTGAAGAGCGCGAACGAGGTGCTCGATGCCGGTCCCGACGCGCTCGTCGCCGGCCCGGGCATCGGCACGGACGACGCGGCGCGCGGTTTGCTCGCCCGGGCGCTCACGCAGCAGGTGCCGCTGGTGCTCGATGCCGACGCGCTCAACCTGATCGCCGCCGATGCCGAGCTCGCACGCGCCGTCGCCGCGCGCAATGCGCCGACCGCGATCACTCCGCATCCGGCCGAGGCAGCGCGCCTGCTCTCGACCGGCACGGCGGAGGTGCAAGGCGACCGGCTCTCGGCGGCTCTCGCGCTCGCCGCGAAATTCCGTGCCGGAGTCGTGCTC
>DASWDF010000309.1:0-2910 GCA_036395475.1 Casimicrobiaceae bacterium | reverse complement strand
TCGCGAGCAGCGCCGCGCGCGTTGCGGTATACGTGACTAGCGTCGGCCGCGTCACATAGAGCGAGCCCTTCTGCGACAACAGCAGGATGTCGAATGCAGCAATCGGTCCCGACGAGTTGCCGAAGCTCACGAACATTCCACGCGGGCTCAGGCAATCGAGCGATGCCGGAAACGTGTCCTTACCCACCGCGTCGTAGACGACTGGAACGCCCTTGCCGCCGGTGATCTCTTTGACCCGCTCGACGAAGTTCTCGCGCGTATAGACGATGGTGTGCGCGCAACCGTTGGCCTTGGCGATCGCCGCCTTCTCGTCGGAGCCGACCGTGCCGATCATGGTCACGCCGAGCGCCCGCGTCCACTGGCAGGCGATCGAGCCGACCCCGCCGGCAGCGGCATGGAAGAGAATCGTCTCGCCGCCTTTGAGCGGAAAAGTCTGGCGCAGGAGATACTGCACGGTGAGCCCTTTGAGCATCAGCGTCGCCGCCGTGCGCTCGGATACGCCGTCGGGCAGCTTGACCAGCCGATCTGCCGGCATGACCCGAATTTCCGCATACGCGCCCGGCGGTCCGCCGCAGTACGCGACGCGATCGCCGACCTTGATGTCGGTGACGCCGGCGCCGATTGCCTCGACCACGCCTGCGCCCTCTCCGCCGAGCCCCGACGGCAAGGCGAGCTTGTACAGTCCGCTGCGCTGATAGGTGTCGATGAAGTTGAGCCCGATCGCCGTGTGGCGAATGCGCGCTTCGCCGGGCCCGGGATCGCCGACCGCGACCTCCTCCCATTGCAGCACTTCGGGACCGCCGGTCTTGTGAATGCGAATGGCATGCGGCATCGCCTGCTCCCCTGCGCGGATGAATTGTGACCAGTTTACCGCACGACCGTGGTCGTGCAATGCGCGTAGTGCATGACCTGCTTGGACACCGACCCGATCAACCAGCGGGCGAAGAACGACTTGCCGCGATGGCCTAACACAATGTGGTCGACGCCGTGCGTTTCGGCGTAATGCACGATCTGCTCCGCCGGATGTCCCACGACGACGGCAAAGCTCGCCTTGACGCCGGACTTCGCGGCCCGCGCCTGCAGCGCGCCGAACTGCCGTTGATACTCATCGCGCGCGGTCTCGATGATCGCCTCGGTCTCGACGTCCTCCGGCAACTCGGGTGGACGCGCCACCGCGAGTACGTGCAGTGCCGCGTCGAATTTCGCGGCCAGCGCCAAGCCGAAGTCGAAGGCGTGCTCCGCCGGCTGCGAGCCGTCGAACGCCACCAAGATGTGCTTCACGGTTTTGTCTCGGATGCCCGGGCGGAGCTCGCTCCGGCAGCCACAGGTCCTTTTGGCGTTTCCGCGGGTGCCGTGCCCGGCAGACTGATGAGATGATGCGGCAGGAAGAAGGCATTGGCAATCAATGTCGGCACGACTGCGCTCCCGATGACGGCGGCAATCAGCAGCGAATACTGCGCCTGCGTGACGATCCCGTGCGAGAGCCCGAACAGCGCGGAAATGCTGCCGAATGTGAGTCCGGTCGACATGAGCAAAGTCGTGTAGAGCCCCTCTCGCACGGGCGACCGGAAGGCGCGCGTGATCGGGAACACGCCGAAGAATTTTGTCAGCATCTTGGCGCCGAGCAAGAAACAGAATGCGAGCGGCGCGACAATGAGCGCCGGAACCGAGACGAAAGAGCCAGCGCGAATGAAGTAGAACGGGGTCAGCAGGCCGAAGGTGACCGTGCGCAGGCGTCGCACCAGCGCATGATCCTTGCCTACGGTGCCCGCGAGCACCATGCCCATGACGTACGCCGGCAGCACTGCCTCGCTGTCCGCCCATGCAGCCAACGCGCCCAGGCCGAACAGGCAGAGCAGCAGGAATTTAGCCTCGAGCTCGGAGGGCCGGTTGCCGAACCGCCGGAAGAACCTCGGCGTGAGCCACGGCAAGACTGCGAAGGCCGCGACGCTGGCCGCGATGAACACCAGCGTGCGATAAGTGAACGGCGAGAACATCAGCCCGAGCGCGGCCACCGTCGCCAGGTCGTTCACGAAGCACGCCGCGAGCACGGTCTTGCCGTAATCGGTCCGATTCAGGCCGAACTCGAGCATCACCGCGTAGACGACGGCAACCGACGTCGTCGACAAGGCGATGCCGGCGAGCCAACTCGCGTCGACGCTCCAATGCAGCAACCAGAACGCGGCCGCCGCGCAGCCGAGGAACGGCGCAAAAAAGGCGACCAGCCCCACCGTCATCGTCTCCTTCCAGCGCGTTCTCATGACCACGGGGTCGAGCTCGGCACCGGCGAGAAACGTCAGCAGGATCGCGCCGGTGCTCGCCAGAAACTTGATCCACGACTGATCGGTCCCGAGCGTCACGCCGCCGATGAGGGCGCCGATCGCAAGCTGCGCTACGGTACCGACGACGATTTCCGACATCGAGGTCGCGATGCGCAGCCAGATCGACAGCAGCGTCGCTGCGAGGGCGAGCCCGAGCCAGAGTGCGGCCAGCGCGTAGATGTCAGTCATCGCTGCCGCGGTTGCCGTTCAGCGGTCGCCTTCGATCGCGCCGTACTCGGCGGATACGCGCGCGTAGAAGATGCTCACCCGCTCCTGGCGCAAGAGCGCGAGCATCTTTTCGCCTTCTTCGTCGCTGACGACGAACTCCACCACCACGGTCATGTCGGCGGCGAGCTCGAAGAAATGCTCTTCATGCAGTATGCCGTGGCGACCAAAGCCGGCGATCGCGCGGAACGCCGACCCGCCATGGATATCCATCTTCTTGGCCTGCTCGAGCAGCCACTCGAATAAGGCGATGTGACGGTGCGTGCGGTTCTCGTGCACGTAGAAGCGAAGCAGCGTACCTCTCATGAGCCACCCCAGGAATAGAGCCCACGGACCATCACGATGCCGGCGATCGTCATTGCCA
>DASWDF010000308.1:0-9314 GCA_036395475.1 Casimicrobiaceae bacterium | reverse complement strand
GACGTGCCGGCGCTCGTCGGCACCGATTACGGTCGGCTTCTTCTTGCCAAGCTCGCCCTGTTTGCGGCGATGATCACGCTGGCGCTCGTGAATCGCCTGCATTTGACGCCCCGGCTCTACGCGCACGATCACGAGGCCCTGCACAGGCTTCGCCGCAACGCACTCCTCGAGGCTGCCGCGGGACTCCTGGTAGTGACCCTCGTCAGCGTCCTCGGCATCACAGTTCCCGCGGCGCATCAGGCGCCCGTCTGGCCTTTCGCTTATACGTTGAGCTTGGAGCCCGTATACGCGTCGGTCGGCATAAGCACGGCCTTGGTGTTTGCGGCTTCCCTCGCGCTTGTCGCCGCCGGCATGGTGCTGCGAGGTTTCGGCACGAGGCGATCCGCCCTCTGGATCTCGGGACTCGCCGCGGTTTGCATCGCCGTGTCGAGCAGCGCGTGGCTGCTTGCAGTACCCGCGCATCCGACGTCGTACCTGACATCGCCGGTGCGCTACACCACGACATCGATCGTCAGCGGTTCCGTTCGTTACGATCGCGACTGCAGTGGCTGCCACGGGAGCCAGAGTCGCGGCGATGGCCCTGCTGCAGCCTCGCCGGTGTTCAAGCCGGCAAATCTGATCGAACGCGCGTCGCGCTATCGCGCCGGCGATCTCTTCTGGGTGATCGCGCACGGCGTCCCCGGAACGTCGATGCCGGCCTTCGCACCGCAACTAAGCGCTTCAGAGATCTGGGAGGTGATCCAATTCCTGTTCGCGCAGGCGGAGGCCGCGGATGCAAGAACGCTGACTCACCGAGTCGCACCGTGGCGGCCCATCGTGGCACCCGATTTTACATTCGAGATCGATGCGCAACCGCAGGAATCTCTGCGCGAGCAGCGCGGACGCTTCGTCACGCTGCTCGTCTTCCATGCGCTGCCGGATTCGCTGCCGCGCCTACGCGCGCTCGCCACCGAAAAACCCGCCTTCGCAGAGGCTGGCGTGCGCGTCATTGCGGTGCCGGTGGTCATATCTTCACCCTCGACCGCAGCGGAGAGCGTTGATGACGGGAAATCGATCTTTGCGATCACTCGTCCGGATGTGGCCACGGCGTACGCGATGTTCGCGCGTCAGGGTATCGACTCGGGGAGCGACGCGCCCGCACACGTCGAGTTTCTGATCGATCGCCAGGGCTATCTTCGCGCGCGCTGGATCGGCATGCCCGATGGGGCGAAAACCCAAGCCGCCGAAATGTTCGCTCAGATCGAGTCGCTCAACCGCGAGCCACCCGGCGCCCCGCCCGCGGAAGTCCACGGCCATTGATCGCAGGAAGCCTTGTTGAATCGCGCTGGCTATTTGTGCGCGGCTCCGCCCATCGCCCCCATGTCCTCGACCCACACTGAAATCAGGATGGTTCCGGCGTCCTCGAAGGTGAGCGTCAGCGGAAACTTTTCGCCCGCCTTGAGCGGCTGCTTCAAATCGAGCAGCATCAGGTGGTAGCCGTTCGGCTTGAGCTCGAGCCTGCCGCCCGATCTCACCTCTACCGACGGCACCGCGCGCATTTTCATGATCCCGTCGTCGAGCGCCATCTGGTGCAGGACGACGCCGGCGGCGATCGGCGTGGACGCGCGGAGCAGCCGGTCGGGTTCTTTGCCGGCGTTGTCGACAGTGAAGAACACCGCGCCGGTCCTGGCGCCCGGTGGCGTAGCGCGGGCGAACGGGTGATCGATCCGCAAAGCATCGGCGCGATACTGGTGAGCGCCCAGCGCCGTGAACGACACTGCCAGCGCGCAACAGAGAGCGAGCGACCTTTCGGTCAAAGACAGCATTGCGGACTCACGCAAAACCCCCGGATCATGTAGCACGAGTATACCGTGCCACGCTGCCGGACACGCGAGCTCGCGCAACGCGAGCACCCCGCGCGCGAACCGTGCACGGCAAGCCGGGCCGCGCTTTCGGGCCAAGGTTGACACCCGGGCGCCGTCGCGGTTGAATGCGGTCCGGTCACTTGACTCATAAGCGAGATGGCCGCACCGCAATGCGGCGCAGCATCGCTCGCGTCCGCGAGCGGAAACGACACGCAACCTGTTGGAGGTACCGATGCATCCATTCCTGCAAGCGTTCTCGCGCGGCGCCGTGGTGCTAGCGCTCGCGTTTTCCTTCGACGCCGCCGCGCAGCAAGCGATCACGCTGCACGGCGCGGTCCAGTTCAACGACGATCACGCCTTCACCAAAGCCCTCGTGCGATTCCAGGAACTTACTCTCAAGTATTACGGCAAGCCGGTCAACTTCGTGCTGCACAAGAACAGCGAGCTGGGTCTCGAGAAGGACTATTTCGCCTACATGAACCAGGGCATCTCCGTCGACTACGGCATCGTCTCGCCGGCGCACATGTCCACGTTCTCGAAAGCCGCGCCGTTCATCGACGCGCCGTTCCTGTTCCGCGATCTCGACCACTGGAACAAGGTGCTCGACGCCGACACGCTGAAACCCGTCGCCGATGAAGTTTCGCAGAAGGCCGATGTGATGCTGATCGGATTCGCGGGCGGCGGCACGCGCAACATCTTCGCCAACAAGCCGGTCCATAACATGGCCGAGCTCAAGGGTCTCAAGGTCCGTGTGCAGGGAGCGCCGATCTGGAGCAAGACCTTCACCGCGGCGGGCATGTCGCCGACGGTGATCGCCTACGACGAGGTCTACAACGCGATCCAGAACGGCGTGATTCAGGCAGGCGAGAACGAGGCCGCCGGCGTCGAGACCATGAAGTTCTACGAAGTCGGCCCAAACCTCAACATGACGCAGCACGCGATCACGATCCGGCCGATCTGCTTCTCGGGCAAGACGTTCAAGAAGCTGCCGCCGGACCTGCAAGCGGCGATCATCAAGGCGGGCAAGGAGGCCGGCATCTACGGCCGCCAGATCGAATCGGGCGAGGACGCCGCCAAGCTCGAGGCGATGGAAAAGGCCGGCAAGCTGAAGCGCATCGTGTTCACCGACCGCGCGGCGATGAAGAAGGCGGTGGATCCCGTGATGGCAGAGTACGCGAAGGAAATCGGCGCCGACGCGATCTACAACAAGATCAATTCGATGTAAAAGTGGGGTCAGAGACGATTTTCGGACTCGCCCTTGGTTTGGTCCAGAGACGCGAGTGAAAGTCGTCTCTGACCCCTGACATGCGCAAGCTCATCGCTGCCTACTACCGGCTGCTCGACTGGCTGCTGGCCGCCACGGTAGGGATTCTCATCGTACCGGTGACGATACAGATCATCGCGCGCTTCACGCAGCTGATCCCGCACTACATCTGGACCGAGGAAATGGCGCGCTTCCTCTTCATCTGGATGGTCATGCTGGGCGCCATGGTCGGCATCCGCGACGCTTCGCACTTCGAGGTCGACGTGTGGCCCGAGCTGAAGCCGCGGGCGAATGCGCTGCTGCGCGTCGTTTCCAACGTCTTCGTGCTCGTCTTCGCGCTCGTTTTCATCTGGTACGGCGTCAAGTTCGTGCAGTTCGGCTGGGACCAGAGCTCCGAGCTCGCGGAGATGCCGATGACTTTCATCTTCGTTGCCTGGCCGCTCGCGGGACTCACCTGGGCGCTATTCTTGGGCGAGTGGTTCATCAAGGACCTGCGTCTCATCTTTGGCGATCGGGTGAGTCCCCTGACGAACGTCGGGAAGCCCCGGTTGTGACCGGTGCCACGCTGACCCCGGCTGTCGCGGCCCTGTGGTTGTTCGGTACGTTCTTCGCGCTGCTGATTCTGCGCGTCCCGGTCGCCTTCGCGCTCGGGCTCGCGTGCCTGCCGGTTCTCGTCATCGAGCAGCGGCTCTCGCCGATGGTCGTGTTCAACACGACCTTCAAGGCGTACAACTCGTTCATTCTGCTCGCCGTGCCGTTCTTCCTGCTCACCGCCAACCTGATGAACGTCGGCGGCATCACCGATCGGCTCGTCCGCCTGTCGCGCGCGATGGTCGGAAATTTCCCGGGAGCGCTGGCGCAGATCAACGTCCTGCTGTCGGTCTTCTTTGCGGGCATTTCGGGATCGTCGACCGCCGATGCTGCCAGCCAGGGCAAGATCTTCATCGAGGCGCAAGTCAAGGAAGGCTACGACCTCTCCTTCTCGATCGCGATCACCGCCGTCTCGGCCGTGCTGGCCGTGATCATTCCGCCGTCGATCCTGATGATCGTGTGGGGCGGGGTGCTGTCGGTGTCGATCGGCGCCTTGTATCTCGCCGGCGTCATCCCGGGACTCTTGCTCGGCCTCGCGCAGATGGGCACCGTGCACGTCTATGCCAAGATCCGCAAATACCCGACGTACCCGCGCGCGACGTTCAAGGAATTCGTGACGGCCGCCTTCGTCGCAATCCCGGCACTGTTCACGCCGTTCATCGTCGTCGGCGGCATTCTGCTCGGCTGGTTCACCGCCACGGAGTCCGCTGCAGCCGCCGTCCTGTACGCCGCGGTGCTGTCGATCTTTTTCTATCGGGAGATGGACCGGCATCATCTGTGGACCGCGTTTCTCGAGACCGGCAAGCTCTCGGCCATCGCCCTGTTCTGTGTCGGCACGGCCTCGGTGTTCGGCTGGCTGCTCGCGTACTTCCAGATCCCGAAGGCGCTGCTCGAGAACGTCACCGCATGGCATCTCGGCCTGGTCGGCGTCGGTTTCTTCATTGCGTTCATATTCCTGGTCGTCGGCTGCTTCCTCGACGCGATTCCGGCCATCATCATCGTCGGCACGACGCTGCAACCACTCGCGGCCTCGGTCAACATGCACCCCGTTTCGTTCGCGATCATCGGCATCGTCTCGCTCGCCTTCGGTCTGGTGACGCCGCCTTACGGCCTATGCCTGATGATCTCGTGTGCGATCGCGAAGGTACGATTGCGTTATGCGCTCAAGGACACCATGATCATGGTGGTCCCGATGCTATTGGTCCTCGCGATGATAATCGTGTGGCCGGAAATCCCTCTGGTCCTGCCGAAACTGGTGCGGCCGGAATTCCTGAAGTAGGCCCGAATTTACCCGGCCAGCGCCGCGGCCGAATGAATTCGGCCCTACGATAGATGGAATCGATTCGGACATGACGCTCGGCCGAACGAATTCGGCCCTACAACCGGGAGCTTGACCATGCTCCAAGTGAAGCCACTGAGCCCTGGCTTCGGACTCGAAACTTCCGACGTCGATCTTTCGCAGCCGCTTTCCGACGCGGGGTTCACCGAGCTCGAACAGACGTTCTTCCGCGCGCAGGTGCTGATCCTGCGCGATCAGGCGCTGACGCCGGCACAGTACGTCGCGTTCGCGCGGCGCTTCGGCCCGCCCGAGCCGCACGTGATCGACCAGTTCCATCATCCGGAGGACCCGAACATCCTGATCCTGTCCAACCGGACGAAGAACGGACAGCCGGTGGGGCTTGCCGATGCCGGCACGTACTTCCACACCGATTATTCGTACCTCCAGGTACCGGCAAGGGCGACGATGCTCTATTCGATCGAGGTCCCGAAAGCCGGCGGCAACACGCTCTTCGCCAATCAATACGCCGCGTACGACGATCTGCCGGACGCGATGAAACGACGCATCGACGGGCTCATCGGCATCCACCACTACGGTAACCGCAAGGTCGCGGACGAGATGAGCCGCGTCGCCGCATCGCCCCTGACCGCGGAGCAGAAGGCGAAGATGCCGCTGATCACGCATCCGCTGGTGAGGCCGCATCCGGTCACGGGCCGCAAGGCGCTCTACGCAGTCTCCGGCAGCTCGTATGGCATCGTGGGCATGCCCGAGGACGAAGCGGTCGCTCTGCTCGACGAGCTTGCGGCACACGCCACGCAGCCGAAATACGTCTACAGCCTTTCGTATCGGATGGGCGACGTCGTCATCTGGGACAACGCGTCGCTCCTGCACTCCGCTACGCTGACCGATCCCGACGATCCGCGCACGCTGTGGCGGATCACGGTCAAGGAACCCTCGGCCGCGCTCGACGCGGTCGAGGTGCTGGCGCCGACCTTCGCGACCGGCGCGATGTGACGCCGTGCTGCGCCGTGACTTGCGTAGCCCGGGCTGAGCGAAGCGATGCCCGGGACGAATCCCGGGGCGCGGAGAGCAACTTGCGTTGTTATCCCCGGGTTTCGCGCGAAGCCTGTCCTGAGCGCAGTCGAAGGGCGCTCAACCCGGGCTACGCTAGACCAAACGGTCGATGTGCCGGCTGGACAATCGTGATAGATTTGACACCGAGTTGCATTTAGGCCGTACCGTGGCTCGCTTGCCCCGACAACTACTCATCTTTGCGCTCGCCCTGCTGCTCACCGGAATGCAGCTCGGCGCGCAACTGCACGCGCTCGAGCACGACGGCGAGCGTCTTGCGCGACCGCACGGCGCCGCACTTATCCTTCCAGCAGCGGACGACGCCTGCGCAATCTGCGCGTCGTTCGCAGGCGGCGCGCACGCATCGCCTGCACCCGATGACCGCTTCGTCGCAGACCGGATCGCTGACTCTCTACTCGCGCCCGAATTCGCGAGGTTCGCCGGCGTCGCCCCGGCGTACTACCAAAGCCGCGCTCCACCCGCGCTCCTCTGACCTTCGTCTGATACGCCGCCGGCGCTATGCCGGCGTTGATGTCATTCGTTCAGAGGAGACCCATCGTGGGTCGATCTTTCGTCGTGCTCGGCGCAGCCGCCCTGCTGTGCCGCTGCTCAAACACAGCAAGCGCCTCTTCAGCTTCCCCGTATCGTCGTGACGGGCAATCCCCTCGGCAGCGACCTCTTCGAGATGATTCCGCCGGTCTCGACGCTCGAAGGCGATCGCCTCGAGCGGAACCGCCAACCGACTCTGGGGGAAATGCTGAGCGGTTTAGCCGGAGTGAGTTTCACCTACTACGGACCCAACGCCAGCCGGCCGGTCATCCGCGGCTTCGACGGCGATCGGATCCGCATCCTGCAAAACGGCACCGGCACGATCGATGCCTCGGGCACGAGCGTGGACCATGCCGTTTCGATCGACACCCTGACCGTCAAGCGCGTAGAAGTGGTTCGCGGACCGGCAACGTTGCTCTATGGACCGACGGCCCTAGGCGGGGTCGTCAACGTGATCGACGGTCGCATTCCCGACACCCGCGTCGACGGTGCAACTGGCGCCGTCGACTTGCGCTACGCATCGCCTGCGAACGAGCGCGCTGGAGCGCTAACAAGCGATGTCCGAACGTCCCAGGGATTCGTGCTGCACGGAGATGTGTTTAAGCAACGCACCGAAGACCTCAAGATTCCCGACTTTGCCCGTTCGGCGCGTCTGCTTGAGCTGGATCCCTTGCCGCCCGACGAGGAGCCGCGCGGAAGATTGCCCAATAGCGCAAGCGACACCCGCGGCGGCGCCGTCGGCGGCTCTTACGTCGGCAGCAAGGGATATCTCGGCGCTTCCTACACCGAGTTCAAAAGCGACTACGGAACGGTGGCGGAAGGACGTTACGATCAAGATGAAGCAGAAGCGCCTCGACCTCGCCGGCGAGTGGAACAATCCGGCTGACTGGGTCAAGAGTGGCAAATTCAAGTTCTCGCATTCCGACTATCAGCACACCGAATTCGAGGGCGACGAGCCCGGCACGACGTTCAAGAACAAGGGACACGAGGGCCGCCTTGATATCGTCCACAAACAGATTGGCGGTTTCGACGGTGCCCTCGGATTTCAGATCGTCGACTTCGATTTTTCGGCGCTGGGCGAGGAAGCCTTTCTGCCGCAGACCCATACGCAAAGTGCGGCAGGCTTTGTCTTCGAGCAGACCAAATGGAACGACTGGACGTTTCAGGCTGGCGGACGGATCGAGGGCAGCGAGGTCAAGGCGGACGCCAACGAACACTTCGGGCCTGCGGACAAGCGCAACTTCACTACCGGCAGCGTCTCGCTCGGCGTGCTCTACACGCTCGGACCTGAATACGTGATTGCCTCCTCGGTCGTGGCCACCGAGCGCCCGCCCAATTACCAAGAGTTGTACGCCAACGAACCGCATCTCGCGACCGGGCAATTTCTGATCGGCGATCGTACCTTTGGCGTGGAAAATCGGTGGGCTTCGACGTGTCGCTGCGCAAGCGACATGGCCCGATCACCGGCAGCGTCGGGTTCTTCTACAACCGCTTCAGCAATTTCATCACCCAGTTTCCGACCGGGGAAACCAACGAGGAGTTCGACATTCCGATCTTCGTGTATCGCCAGACCCGCGCCGAATTCTACGGCCTCGAGTTCGAGGGGCGATACGAAGCGGGGCACTATGGCCCAGGTGACCTCTCGTTCGAAGTGCAGGCCGACTGGCTGCGGGCAACGGATCGCGATACCCATCAGCCGCTCCCGCGGATATCGCCGCTGCGTTTCGGCGGCGCCGTCGTCTACGGAGCGGACCGCTGGAGCGGCCGGCTCGAGGTGATGCGCGTCGAAAAGCAGAACCGGGTGGCCGAGAACGAGCTGCCGACGGACGGATACACGATGCTCAACGCCTCACTCGACTACAGGTTACCCTTTGCAAAGGGCGATCTCTTCGCGTTCGTCAAGGGAACGAACCTGCTCAACGAAGACGCGCGCAACCACGTGTCGGTCCTGAAAGACATCGCACCGATGGGGAAAGGAGGTGTAACCGTGGGCGTTCGGGCAACATTCTAGGAGCCCTCAAACCGTCGCTTTGGCTTCTTCGGGCGGGCGCACCGTGCGGAACATGACGAGCAGCGCCAGGTCATAGGCGATCTTCAGCGCGCCCGCGATGAAAAGCGGCCAGCCGAACGCGGAAATGCCGAGGAGATATCCGGCCAGCAGCGGACTCGCCGCCGCGGCGAGGCTGCGCGGGACCGCCGTGATGCTCGCTGCGGCCGGCCGCTCGGGCGGCGTGACGACGGCCATCACATACGATCCCCGCGTCGGCACGTCCATCTGGGAGAGCGCGCTCCGCGCAAGCAGGAGCACGATCACCCAGGAGAGCTGCGGCACGAACGGAATCAGCAGCAGCATGATGTTGGCCGGCAGGTGCGTGAAGACCATCGTATTCACCAGCCCGATCCGCTTGGCGATGCGCACCGCAACGAGATAGGAAAACGCGGACAGGACGCCGGTCCAGAAGAAGATCGTGCCGGCGATGGTCGTCGACAGCTCGAAGTGCTCGAAAAGCCACAGCGCGAGCATCGACTGCACGACGAAGCCGCCGCCGAACGCGTCGAGGCTGAACAACGCGGCGAGCGTGAACACGATGCGCTTGGATTTCCCGAGCGGCGCGGCAGGCGCGTGCTCCGGTGCGGCAAGGCGGACGGGAAGCTTGCGGTAAATCCAGCCCGATCCGAGACCGATGAGCCCGTACAGGACGAACATCGCCTGCAG
>DASWDF010000307.1:0-3865 GCA_036395475.1 Casimicrobiaceae bacterium | reverse complement strand
TGCTGCTCGCCGGCATCGCGTTCCTGGCCTGGTACGGAAAACGCGCCGTTCAGCCCCGCAATCGCAAGCTCCAGGACGCCGCGCCCCGGGCCGGGCAGATCCGGCGGGAAATCGCCTACTCCGTCATGGCCGTGCTCATCTTCGGCGTCATCAACGGGGTGATCTTCGGCTACGGCATCGCGCCCCACACCCAGCTGTATTGGAACGCGGCGCAGTACGGCTGGGTCTACTTCTGGCTGAGCATTCCCCTCATGATCGTCGTGCACGACGCGTATTTCTACTGGACCCACAGGCTGATGCACACCCGGGCGCTGTTCCGTACGTTTCACGGCGTGCACCACCTCTCGACCAACCCCACGCCTTGGACGTCTTACGCCTTCCACCCCTTCGAGTCGGTCGTCGAGGCGCTCGGAGTGGTGCTGATCTTCTTCATCATGCCTTCGCACCCGTCGGCGTTGCTGATTTTCCAGACCATCTCGACCGTGATAAATGTGTACGGCCACCTGGGCTACGAACTCTATCCGCGCGGCTGGCCGCAGCACCCGCTGGGCCGCTGGGTGAACACCTCGGTCGCGCACAACACCCACCACGACAAGGCGCGCCACAACTACGGCTTCTACTTCCTGTTCTGGGACCGCTGGATGGGGACGCTCGATCCGTCCTACGAGGCGAGATACCGCGCGAAATTTGCGGTGTAGCCGCGAGCTCCAGACAGGACGCATAATGAAAGGAAATCTCTCGAGCGCCGCGCTGCGGGCGGAGCTCGCGTGCTTCGCGCTTGCCCTAGCGCAAGCCGCGCCCGCGCAGCGCCTGCAGGTCGAGCGCATCAAGCTGCCGCCGGGCTTCGAGATCGGCGTCTTCGCCGACGACGTTCCGGATGCGCGCTCGCTCGCGCTTGGAAGGAGCAACGTGCTCTTCGTCGGCACGCGCTCGGACGGACGCGTGTACGCGGTGCGTTACCGGGACGCAAGGGCCACGCAGGTCATCACGCTCGCCTCGGGCCTCAAGATGCCGAACGGCGTGGCGGTGCGCGACGGCGCGCTCTATGTCGCGGACGTCAGCCGCATCCTGCGCTTCGACGACATCGAGGCGCATCTCGACGCGCCGCCGAAACCGGTCGTCGTCACCGACCGTTTTCCCCGCGAGACTCACCACGGCTGGAAATTCATCCGCTTCGGCCCCGACGGCCGGCTCTACGTTCCGGTGGGCGCGCCGTGCAACATCTGCGATCCCGACCCCGGGCGCTACGCGCTCATCTCGCGGATCAGTGCGGACGGCTCGGGCTACGAGGTGTTCGCGCGCGGCGTGCGCAACTCGGTCGGATTCGACTGGGACCCGCGCACGAAGGAGCTGTGGTTCACCGACAACGGCCGCGACTGGCTGGGAGACGAGCTGCCGGCCGACGAGCTCAATCACGCGCCCAAGCCCGGCATGCACTTCGGCTACCCGTACTGCCACCAGGGCGATACCGCCGATCCGGAATTCGGCAAGCGCGCGTGCTCGGAATTTTCACCGCCCGCGGTGAAGCTCGGGCCGCATGTGGCGGCGCTCGGCATGCGCTTCTACACCGGCAGCCAGTTTCCGCCGGAGTACCGCAACAACCTCTTCATCGCCGAGCACGGCTCGTGGAACCGCTCGAGAAAGATCGGCTACCGGATCAAGCGCGTGGTGATCGAAAGTGGGCGCGTCGTGAAGCACGAAGTTTTCGCCGAGGGATGGCTCCAGGGCGAGTCCGTCTGGGGCCGGCCGGTGGACCTCGAGGTCATGCCCGACGGATCGTTGCTCGTGTCGGACGATCATGCGGGGGCGATCTACCGCATTTCGTATCGCGGCGGCTGACCAAGCCGTGCCGCTCGCGATTGTCCGCGGCGCAACCTGGCTAGCGCTCCCGCGCGGCTTCCTGGAACGCCTTGGTGACCGGGGACAGCAGGTATTCCAGCACGGTGCGCGTGCCGAGGTGGATTTCGGCCGACACCTGCATGCCCGGGGTGAGGCGGTGCTTCTGCCCATCGGCTTCGAGGAACTGGCTCTTGAGGTTCACCAGGGTTTTGTAGGCGAGCGGGGACGGGCCGTTCTTCGCCTGGTTCTGCCCCGCCGCTCCGGCATCGGCATTCGCGCCTTGTTCGGCGGCGTCTGCGCTCACGCGCGCGACCTCGCCTTCGAGCATCCCGTATTTCTGGAAGGTGAACGCGGCGAGCTTGATTCTCGCGGCTTGCGTCTCGCGCACAAAACCGATGTCGTCGTTCTTCACCCACACCTCGGCGCGCAGGATCTCGTCCTTGGGAACGAGCGTCATCAGGATCGTGCCGGGGCTGGTGACGGTGCCGACCGTATGGGTCGCGAGGTCCTTCACCACCCCGTCCTGCGACGCCCTGAGCTCCAGGTACTCCTGCCGATGCTCCTGCTTGGCGAGCTCCTGGCTCGCCTTCTCGAGTTGCGCCGCAATGTCCACCCGCTCGGTCTGAAGCTGGCGCCGGTAATCCGCGGTGATCTGCCCGATCTTCTTCTCTTCCTGCGCGATGGTGGAGCGCGCCGAGGCGATCACCGATTCCTGCGCGCGCAGATCCTGCTCCTTTTCGATGCGCTCGCGCTGCTTGTCGGTGTACATAAGCCTGCCGGCAAAGCCGTCGCGCGCGAGCTTCTCGTAGGCCGCCTCCTGCTCGCGATAGTGCGGCAGGACCTGCGTCAGCTTCTTCTGCACTTCCTCGGCGGCCACCAGGTCGTGCTTCGCCTTCTCGAGCAGGGTGCGCTCCTGCCCGAGCGCGTTCTCGTAGGCCCCGCGGTTGGCCGCGTACTGCGCGTACACCTGCGTGAACAGATCCGCCGGCTCGTCGGCGCGCCGCATGAACGGGACGCCCGCAAGCTGCGCGTCGATGCGGCGCAGGGCGATGCGCTTGTTATGGTAGTCGGCGGCGAGCGACTTGAGGTCCGAATCCGAGAGCGTCGTGTCCATGCGCATCAGCACCTGCCCCGCCTTCACCTGCTCGCCCTCCTTCACCAGGATCTCCTTCACCACGCCGGAATCAGTGGGCTGCACGATCTTGAGATAGGTGTCGGGAACGAGCTTGCCCTCGGCCACCGCGACGATGTCGAGCTTGCCGAATGTCGCCCACAGAAGCAGCGCCGCGAGGAACGCGAGCGCCACCCACAGCACCCGCCCCCCGAGCGGATTGGGCGGCGAATCCTGGAGCCGCACGATCGCCGGGAGGAAATCGCGCGGGTCGGCTTGGATGCGATCGCCGAGGCGTTCGGCGACGCTTACTGCGCCGGCGACGGCTTTGCTCAGATCGTTGGTTGCCATACGCTCAGCTCAACGGCACAAAGCCATCCTGCAAGGTCGCGAGCGGACGCAGGGTCTGCGCCTGAGTGCCGAAGCCCGCACCGGTCAGCACGTCCTGCGCTTTGTTGAATCCCACCCCGGCAAGCGTGCCGTTCTCGCCGTACTGATAGGCAAGATCGCCGCCCAGCGCGTCGGTGTCGCTCCCGCTGAGGTGGAACTGCGCCAAGCCGTTGGTCAATGCCCAAGAGGTCAGTCCGGGATCGGCTGCGCGCGCCGCATCGAACGCGTTCACCAACTGCGAGAAGTCGAAGGCCTGCACCTTCTTGTTGAGCAGCGGATCGGTGGAGTTGGCATCGAACCCGGCCATTGCTTCGGCGATGACCTGCAGCGTCAGCACGCTCTTGTTGGTGGTGCCCGTGTACCAGTCCTTGAACGTGATGTTCTCGCTGGTGCCGGTATCGAGCACGAGGTCGCTCCCCACCACCCGGAAGGCGAAGTCGCTGTAATTCAGGGCCCCGCCTAGCGAAAGGACATTGTCCTGGCCGGTGCTGGCGTTCACGATGTCCTGTCCATCGCCCTTGTTGA
>DASWDF010000306.1:0-10860 GCA_036395475.1 Casimicrobiaceae bacterium | reverse complement strand
GGCATCGATGCGTCGAGCGCAGCTGTGGGCATGGAGGGTAGTCATGGCGAAGTCGTAGAGGTTGATGAGAGAAATCCGCTGCTGAAACGCAAGCTGTCGGCCAGGGGACGGACGCGCGTGTTCGAAGAGAGCCGTCGCTAGGGCAGTATCGAATAGGTCGTGAACATCCCCGCATTGATGTGGTCCGAGACGTGGCAGTGGTAGAGCCACTCGCCGGGATTGTTCGCCTTCATGTCGGCGGTCATCATGCTGCCCGGCAGCAGCTCGAGCAGATCGGTACGCCGCGCCGCCGGACCCGACCCGACCTCGACCGTCTTGCCGTGCCAATGCGGCGTATGAAGGTCGACTTCGTTGCCCATGCCGAGCACGTGCCAGCGAACCTTCTCGCCGTTATGCATCTTGAGGCCGAGTAGGTTGCCGAAGATGTAGCCGTTGATGCTGTGCATTAGCCCGCGCTCCTCGCCGTCGGCCTTGTCGAAGATAAAAAAGGCGGTGACGAATTCCCGGTCGACGTCGCGCGGGCTGCCGTCGGCGCGCGCGAAGCCGCGCCGGGTGATGATGATCGGCCCCAGCAGGCCGGCATTGGTCTCCACCGGCTCGTCGATGTGCGAGTGGTACCACCACACCTTCGAGCTGGGGTCTCCGCCGGCCGGTCCGCTGTCGTCGTCAGCGATCCAGGTGTAATCGAAGCAGGATCCCGGCTCGACCTGTGCGCCCGCGCCTGGCGGCGTACCTGCGTTGGCACCGAAGTAGTGGGCGCCCTCGTGGTCCTTCGCGTACCGAAAGCCGTGCGGATGCATACCGTACGCGCCGCTGGTGGCGCGGTTGCAGAATCGGATGTGGACCGTGTCACCGACCTCGGCGCGGATGATCGGCCCCAGGATGCCGAGCCATTCGGGTTGCGCGACGCGCGTGCCGAAACCCGCGTCGCTGTACTGGATGTAGCGGGTCACGGGGAAGATATGGCTGTTCGTCCACGGTTCCGGTATCGCGCATGTTGGGCCGGGGTCGCAATGGACGAGGTTCTTGCCGGTGGGCGCGAAGTCCCACACGCCGTCTTCGGCGGCGATGAAGTAATGCCGCGTTGCCGCGCAAGCGCCGGTGGATGCGATCGCGCCAGCGAGAGCGAGTGCCGCAAGGGATTTCGTCATGCCTTTCATCCATGCCTCCTGGTGATGAACCGATGAATATGATGTGCACACGTCGACGGGAAACGCTCGGATAACGTCTTTGGCGCGCTCATCGCGGCCTGCCAATCAGGCTGTTGGGTTCGAGCACGATTGCACCCGCGGTCAGCCGCAGGTCGATCGCCGCGTCGCGCCGCTGCGCGAGCGCGAGCAACCGTGATTGCACGTCGCATGCGAGCGACGCGTCCCGATGGTGGGCGAGCCGGGTAAAGATCTGCAGCAGAGGCCCGACCAGCGTTTCGAGCTCGTCCATGTCCGAACCCGATGGTCAATGCAGCGCGCGGACATCGGCCGGAGGACCTGCCACGACAACCTGGCGTGCGGCGTCGGCGCAAATGCGATCCCAGCGGTTGGCGAGCCGCTCACATAGCGTGCGCATCTCGGCCGTCAGGCTCCGGTCGCCACCCAGAAGCTGAAGGTTCTTCGCGATTCGTTCGGCATAGAGCGGGAGCCGGTGCTGCACGAAGCAGCTCATCAGGTACAGCGTGCCGGCGATGACGTATTGGGCCCTCGCGTGCGCATCGGTCTTCGGATAGAAGGAGGTCGGCATTGCCGTTGGTCACTTGCGTTTGCTGGGCGATTGAATGAGAATGATACGCATTTACGTTCGCTCGTCAAGCCCCCGCTGGCTGAAAGGAAAACGGGCCGGCAAGCGCTCCGAGGTGATTCATGTACGTATGCATCTGGAACGCGATCATGACTGATGAAATCCGTGCCGCGGGCACGTTCGGCGCCCCTCACTCGAGGACCTCAAGTCGATGTTGGGCGTTGCGTCATGCTGTGGACGGTGTGCGGATTGCGCACTGGCGGTCCTCGCCGAAGGGGGCGAGCGGGCAAGGGAGGCCCCGACTTTCCCTTCGAGCGCCGCTTAGAACAGCCGCACCAGATCGACTGGCAGCGGCTGGCGGGATCGTTTAGCCTTGGTGGTCCGCGACAATGCCGCATATCACGGCATCGCGCTTCACCACGGGAGAGGCGGCGATGAAGGGAGACACCGGCGTCATTGACCACCTGAACCGCGTCTTGCGTAACGAGCTGACGGCGATCAACCAATACTTCCTGCACGCGAGAATGTTCGACAACTGGGGATTCGAGCGGCTGGGCGAGCACGAGCGGAAGGAGTCGCTCGACGAGATGAAGCACGCCGATCGGTTGATCGAGCGAACGCTGTTCCTCGAAGGACTGCCCAACCTGCAGGATCTCGACAAGCTGTTAATCGGACAGAACGTCAAGGAAGCGCTGGAATACGATCTCGAGCTGGAAATGCGCGCGCATCCGATGGTCAAGGAAGCGATCGCCTATTGCGAATCGGTAGGCGACTATGTTTCGCGCGAGCTGTTCGAGGACATCCAGGAGTCCGAGGAGGAACAGATCAATTTCCTCGAGACGCAGCTTGACCTCATCGCTGATGTCGGCCTACAGAACTACCTGCAGTCGCAGATGAAGCCGTCGTCATGACGTGACGGAATGGCTGGTTGCGATCGAACGGCGCGTTCATTGATGCAGACGGCCGATGGCACGCTGAATGCGTGCGTCAAGATCCTTCAGCGCGGCGCTTGCGCGAGTCGGTGACGCCTTGACCGGCTGTCAGTCCGACAGGGACCGACAGTAATGGAAATGAACTCGGTGCGATTCCTACAACGAGGCCGGCGAGTGCAACCAACGCCATGCTAAACGGCGTCAATGCGGCGATGTTCTGCAGCAAGGGCTCGAGGGTGGTCAAGTCGGTCGATTGCGAAACGTTGATCAGGCTTTAAGGCTCAGAGGGAGTCGAGACCAATGGGGTATTGCCGAGCGGACCAGGCCGCGCACCACGCTGACCCAAGCGCAGGGAGCCGGGTCATCATCCCCGAAACCATAAGTGCTTTCGATCGGCGAGAGTGATCGGCGCCGTGTGAATCCAGACCTCCTGCGTTGCAACTGATCCGGCATCGTCGTCGATTCCACAAGAGCGCACGTTCAGGACGATAGGATTGAGAGGGGATCAATAGCATGGCACCGCCCAACCGAATATCTTCCATCCAAACAGGCCCCCCAGTGCCACGAGCAGCACTGCGACCCCGACATTCCAGATCAGGATCATCACCGTCGCATCGAGCGGGTGAAACAGCGATAGCGCGGTGGCCGTCATCGCGGCGACCGCCAAGCTGCCGGTTACGGCGACGGCGGTCGGACGCAGCGGTGCTGCATGACGCAGCATGGCGAGCAGGACGAACGCCAGCGGCACACTCGTCAGCACCAGCGTCGCGAAGCATCGCACCGTCTCGCCGAAGCGGATGCCGTCAGGCCCAATGCTCACCCAGTCGGTGAGGCACCCGTATCCGATCGTCGACATCCACGCGACGAGCGCCGGCAGCGGGAGCAGCAGCCACCGCTGTGAACGATCGGGCAGGCTCGCAACGAACGCGGCGATGGCGGCGAGAATTCCGGTGAGCAGCGACGCCGCAAGGCTGAGGAGGAACACCGGTTGCTGCAGACGTTGCGCGAGGTCGGGGCGCGCACCATGACCGATCGCGACTAAGGCGAGGATCATGGTCGCGAACAGCAACCACAGCAGGGCACGCGTAAGCGGCGGGCGGAGCCGGCGCACGGGTGTCAAGTTCGCAGCGAGCGCGTTAATGAGATCAGGGGTGCGGATCATCTCTTGTCGCCCCGCTCGGTTAGCATCTTCCGCAGGTTCCTCAGCGCGCGGTGGGTCGCGACCTTGAGCGAGACAATGGTCATTCCGCTTACTGCGGCTGCCTCTTTCAGTGTCATCTCCTGCAGCTTCAGAAGACGGATGGCCTGGCGCTGACTTGGCGGAAGGTGCTCCACGGCATCGTCCAGCACGCGCCTGTTGCAGGCTGCTTCTCCCAAGTTCGCTTCAACAGTCGAAAAGGTTTCGTGCTCGTCACCCAGCGCGACTTCCCTTGACGTCGCGCGTCCTTGGTGGCGCAGCCGGTCGACAATCCGGCGCCTGGCGATCGCGACCAGCCAGGGCCCGAACGGACGGTTCGGATCATAGGTTTCCCGGACCGCGTGTACGGTAAGCAGCACGTCCTGAACGGTGTCCTCGACATCGGCTGGGTCGCGGTGGTGCCGCCTCGTTAGCATTCGCAGATAAGGCGTGATCTCGAGTAGCAGCCGTCGATAAGCGAGCCCATCGCCGGATTGTGCGCGTGCCATGAGGATTGACCAGTCGATCTCGCGCGCCGGCGCCTGATCTCCCAGGTCCGAGCGGGGAAGGTCCCCGACAGCCTTTGATTGGTTCGAGGCTTCGGAGACGAGCGAGAGTGGCGGTGCGCGATGGCGTGAACGTGACGACATAAGCGCGAAGCGTCAAAAGCAATGAGGTCGACCGGTGCGCTGATGCGCTGCCGCCGGCGTGAGAACCGTACACCTTCTCACGGCGGAAATGGCGAAATAAATCTTTTGCGCTACGCGTAACCTTTCGCCCCGCCGAAACGAACTTAGTTCTCGTCAGTCTCGCCCCGAGACTCGTTCACAGGAGGTTTTCCATGGATCGTCGTCTTTTCGCCGCTTCCGTTCTGTCGGCCGCCGTCGGGCTTGCAATGGGGGCGCAGACGTTGCCCGCGCAGGCACAGGGCAAGATGGACATGAGCAAGGCGCCGCAGGTCGTCAAGGACAACATGGCGCGCATGGAGAAAAGCAAGCTCGAAAAATGCTACGGCATCAACGCCGCGGCCAAGAACGACTGCGCCGAAGGTGCGCATTCGTGTGCGGGTCAGGCCACGCAGGCGCGGGATCCGAAGTCGTTCGTACTGCTGCCCGCAGGCGACTGCAACAAGATCCAGGGCGGAAAAACATCAGCATGACCGCAAAGAGCATGGCTCGTCGGTCCGACGGGTGGACAAGGCGCAACTCGATCCCTGCCCAGGCGGGGATCGGGTTGCGCTTCCAGCACCATCAGGCGGTGCTCGATGTGCGCCCCGACATGGCGTGGTTGGAGGTGCACACCGAAAACTACATGGGTGGCGGCACGCCGCTCGCATACCTCGATTCGATCCGTCGTGATTATCCGATCGCGTTGCACGGCGTCGGGCTGTCGCTTGGCAGCGCGGAGGCGCTCGATGTCGACCATCTCGAGAGGATCCGTCAGGTCGTCGAGCGCTTCGATCCCGGGCTCGTCTCCGAGCATCTGTCGTGGAGCGTGGTGAACGGCGTCTATATCGCCGACCTTTTGCCGTTGCCGATGACCGAAGAGGCGCTCGATGTTGTCTGTCGCCACGTCGAGCAGACACAGACGTACCTCAGGCGTGGAATCCTCATCGAGAATCCGTCGTCGTATTTGCAGTACCGGCATTCGACGATTCCCGAATGGGAGTTCATCACCGCGATCGCCGCGCGCACCGGCTGCGGGATCCTGTGCGACATCAACAACATCTACGTCAGCAGCTGCAACCACGGCTGGAACGCCTCCGCCTATCTCGCTGCGCTGCCGATCGAGGCCATCGGCGAGATTCATCTGGCTGGCCACACGGTGCATCAACTCGAGAATGGATTCACGCTGCGAATCGATGATCACGGCGCGCGCGTTGCCGCCGACGTGTGGACGCTCTACGAGGAAGCGCTCGCCCGGTTCGGTCCGCGTCCGACGTTGATCGAGTGGGACAACAACGTGCCGCCACTCGAAGTGCTGCTCGACGAGGCGGCTCATGCCAAGGCGCTGCTCCAACGCACGGGGACACGCGAGCATGCCCGCGCTGCTTGAGCTTCAGCGCGCCGTATACCGTGGCCTTGTCGCGCGCGAGGACGGCGATGCTGCCAGGCACATACGGGGCGATGGTCTCGCCGCTGCGGCGCGGCTGAACATTTATCGCAACACGCTCTTCGGCAGTCTGACCAACGCGCTGCGCCTCTCGTACCCGGCGGTCCATCGTCTCGTCGGCGCGGATTACTTCGAGGCAGCAGCGCAGACGTTCATTGAGAGCGAGCTCCCACGCAGTGCGTATCTCGACGCATACGGCGCCGGGTTTGCCGATTTCCTGGTGCGGCTTCCGTCCGCCGCATCGTTGCCGTATCTGCCGGACGTCGCGCGCTTGGAGTGGGCGGTGAGCCGCGCGCTCCACGCGCCCGACGTGGAACCCCTCGATCTTCGGCGGCTCGCCGATCTGGCGCCGGTCGATCAGGGTCACATTCGCTTCGTGCCGAACCCATCGGTGCGCTTGATCCGGTCGAGCTACCCCGCTGACTCCATCTGGCACGCCGTCCTCGCGCAGGACGATGCGGCGCTCGCGGCCATCGACTTTGCCAACGCGCCGCGCTGGTTACTCGTCGAGCGGCTTTCCACCGGCGTCAACGTAAAGCGCTTGACCGAGCCTGCATGGTGTTACACCACCGAACTCTGCGCGGGGCAGACACTTCAGGCGGCGATCGATGCCGTAGCGGACGTCGACGCGTCCGCGCTGCTGGCCGAACACCTGGCGGCAGGGCGATTCATCGCGTTCACCATCGCGAAACCTGCCGCTGCCGCGCAATCCTCGGAGAGTGCCCGATGAATGCACCGGTCGCGTCGATGTCCTCGCGCTCGCCTTTCCTCATGGTGGTTGGTCGCATATTACGCTGGCTCGACAGCGTGCCCTACACGCTGCTCGCCATTCCGTTGCGCCTCGCCGTCGCGACGGTGTTCTGGAACTCGGGGACCACGAAGGTTGCGAACTGGGATACGGCAGTCGCGCTTTTCGTCGACGAGTACAAGCTGGCGCTGCTGCCACCCGAGCTCGCCGCCTACATCGCAGCGTCCATTGAGCTGACCACTCCCGTACTGCTCGTGTTGGGCCTGGCGACGCGGCCGGCGGCCGCCGTATTGCTTGGCATGGTGATGGTTATCGAGGTGTTCGTGTATCCGCAGGCATGGCCGACGCATATCCAGTGGGCCGCGATGCTGCTGGTCCTGCTTTGTCGCGGCGCTGGGAAGTGGTCGATCGATCATCTGCTGTGGCAGCGGTTCGGCGGGGATTTGGGGCCGCGCGATTGAGGGCTGCATGGCCTGTTGGCATTGCGCGTCGCCGCGAGTGAATCGACGGCGAGCTTCTCCATGCGTGTTCACTGAGCGTTTGTGCAGCCGTACGTCGCCAGCCTGCGACAATGATTCCGACGGTCAATGCTCGATGACTACACCGTGCCAGAAGGCAATGACCCGGCGAAGCACGTTGGCGCGCCTGTTTAGATCCCGACTCTCGTTGCAAGTCGAGAGCGTCGTTTTGCGACATCAGCTGGCGGTCTACCCGCGGCCCGTGCGCTGGCGCAGTTCGCCGCGCCGCATCCCGATCCCGCGCCGATCCGCAAGGCGCTCGCGGCGCTCGGACTTGCGGACACGCTGCACGTCACCTATGACCGCGACGTGCGGCTCGCCGCGATGCCGCGCACGCCGCGCGGGATCGTCACGCTCTAGCTAGCGTGCGGCCAGCCCGTTCGCGGCTGCCGGTAGACCGAACAACGTGGGCAGTGCCGTCAGTTCTCCGCTGTGACCAACTCGAAACGCGCTGATGCTGCCGTTGCCTGAATTGAGCGAATACAGAAACTTGTTGCTGCGCGACAGCGCGAGGTCAATGGGAGCGCTGCCTGCGCCAGTGTCTCCGGTGATTCCATCGGCATCGAGCTCGCGGAGCCGTCCGTCGGGCGTGATCGCGAACCCGGTGATCGTTCCGCTGCCGGTGTTGGACGTATACGCGAAGTGACCATTGCTCGTGACGACGACCCAGCACGCGGCCGTCTGATGCGTCGGCGCGGAGACCGTGACGATGCTCGCCATCCCACCGTGCAGCTGATATGACGACACCGCGCTTGCACCCGGGGCCCCACCGGCCGCCTCGGAAACGAAGAACTGGTCATGCTTGCCGAAGGCAAACCCGAAAGGCGTCGGCGTCGGCGACACATGGATTGTCGGCGCACCAAGTAGGCCGTCGTCATCGACGGGATAGATCAGGATTCGGCTAGTCGCCTTTTCCGTCACGACGACAACATCGCCATCGGGGCTGAACTCCACTTGCGCAGGATCGCTAGCCATGCCACTCAACGCACGCGAAGAACCTGGGATTGATTGCAGATCGCCGAACGCGTCGATTCGGAAACCGGTCAGGTTGTCGCTGCCTGCATTGAGAACGTAGACCAGATTGCGATGGACGGTGACGCTTATCGGGCGCACACCGCCCGTCATTTCTGTGTCAGTCAACTGAACGCCGCTGTGAGTCACCGCGAATGCTGACAACTCGTCGCTGCCTGCGTTGACAACGAGCAGCAGCCGATGACTGCGATCCAATACGAGGCCGCCCTGGTTACCGAGTCCGGTCCCGGTGCCCTTGCCGCCAGTAGCGAAGGCGCCGGCGGGCGAGAGACTGCCGTCTCGGGCGCGGTCGAATACCAGCACCGCGTTTCCGGCCGGCGCGTTGGTCATCGTGTAGACCGCCCCCACGGACGAATCGTCGGCGCGCAGCGACGCGGAAGCGGCAAGAAGCGCCAGGCCGGACAACCCGATCAGAGCGGATGGTTTCAATAGCGAGAGCAGACGTTTCATTGCGGTGAACTCCTCTTCTCGACGGAAAATGTAGACTCTCGGAAACGAGGTCTTCGCCAGCCGTCCAAGCGCGAACGTGAGGCAGACGGACCCCTCAGACTCTGCTCGGTCACCGGTCACAGGGTCCTCATCCAAATATCAAAAAAAATTGACTTGACGTAAGGCCGTTGGCGCCGCACTCATAACCCATTTGCAAGCAGGCAAGCACGAATCGATGCAGGAACCACGGCACGTACTGGTGATCGAGGATGATCCCGATATCGCGCAAATGCTCGCGCTCAACCTGCGCGACGAAGGCTATCTGGTGGCGCTCGAGCACGAGGGAGAAGCCGGGCTCGCGCGGCTGCGCCACGAACGGCATCACCTGCTGATACTCGATTTGATGCTGCCCGGCATGGACGGCTGGAGCGTTTGCCGGGAAGTGCGGCAGATGCCCGATTACGTGCCCATCATCATCGTCAGCGCGAAGGACAAGGAATCCCATCGCGTGCTGGGTCTGGAATTGGGCGCGGACGACTACGTCACCAAGCCGTTCTCACTCCCGGAGCTGGTGGCGCGGGTGCGCGCGGTGTTGCGTCGGATGGACGCCGCCGAGCAATTGGCCGCGACGCGCGCCGGTATGATCCGCCGCGGCGGACTCACGATCGATCCGCTCGCGCGCGAGGCTCGCCTGCGCGGCGAATCGGTCACGCTCACGGCGCGGGAGTTCGACCTGCTGCTCTTCTTCGCGCGCAACCCCGATCGGGTGTTCAACCGGATGGAGCTGCTGGATCAGGTATGGGGCTATTCGCATGACGGCTACGAGCACACGGTGAATTCGCACATCAATCGCCTGCGCATGAAGATCGAGGCGAACCCGGCGCGACCCGTCTCCATCCTCACCGTGTGGGGCGTGGGCTACAAGTTCGTCGCGGCCCCGGAAGAATCCTGAGAGTGCGCCTCGATTCGCTCTACAGCCGCATCGCCTGCGTGTTCGCGCTGGTGTTGATCGCCTTCGGGGCAGCGCTCGGCTGGCTCGCCTATGCAGCGGCCAAGTATCACCAACACGACGTGATGCAGCAACTGAGCCGCGATCTCGCGCAGCGCATCGTGAGCCGCGAGTCGCTCATGGCCGACGAGGGGATCGACCGCGAGGCGGTGAAAGCGCTGTTCGACATGACGGTGGCGGTCAACCCGAGCATCGAGGTCTATCTGCTCGATCGCGACGGCAGGATTCTCGCGCACTCGCCCTCCGAGGGCACACTCGCGTTGCAGCGGGTGTCGCTCGCGCCCATCCACGATTTTCTTGCGCGGCGCGCGCTCCCCATCGTCGGTGACAGCCCGCGCAATGTCGCCCGGCAGGAAGTGTTCAGCGTCGCGCCTATCGTGCAGGATGGACGTACCGCCGGGTATCTGTACATCGTTCTGCTAGGCGACATGTACCGCCAGATGGCGGAAGACGCCCGCCGCGATTATGTGCTGAGCACGGCACTGTGGATCGGCGCGGCAGCGTTGGGACTGGCACTCATCGCGGGGTTGGCGGCATTCGCGCGGATCACGCGCCCGCTGAACAGGCTCACGCGCTCGGTGCAGGCACTCGAGAATGGAACTCTGAGCGGGCCGGCCTCACCCCCGAGCGAAGCGAACGTGGCCACGGATGAAATCGGCCGCTTGTCGCGCGCATTCGAGCTGATGGCCCAGCGACTCGCCGCGCAGATGACGGAGCTCAAACGCCAGGATGATCTGCGCCGCGAGCTGGTCGCTAACGTTTCGCATGACCTGCGCACGCCGCTGACGTCGATGCAGACCTATCTGGAGACGCTGCAGCGGATGGGCGAGAGCCTGCCGCCCGGCGAACGGCAGCAACACCTGGACGTTGCCGTGCGCCAGAGCCATCGGGTCGCCAAGCTCGCGCAGCAGTTGTTCGAACTGGCGCGACTGGAATGCGAAGAAACGCTGCCTCAACCCGAGGTGTTCTCGATCTCCGAGCTTACGCAAGACATCGCACAGAAGTTCGCGCTGGCCGCGGCCGAAAAGGGCGTGCGACTCGTCACCGCTGCCGCACCCGACGGATTGTTCGTGCGCGGCGACATCGGAATGATCGAGCGCGTCATTACCAATCTCGTCGACAATGCGATACGTCACACGCCCGCCGGCGGTGAAGTGCGGCTCGAAGCC
>DASWDF010000305.1:0-3883 GCA_036395475.1 Casimicrobiaceae bacterium | reverse complement strand
GTGGCATTCTCCGCGACACCGCAATGACTCGATGAAAGCTGACTCGATACCACTGGCGGAAGCGATGCGCGACGCGGATTTTGTGCAGGTAAACGGGATCGTGTTCGAGCCCGGGTATCTGCGCGTTCCGGATGAGGCGACCGTCGCTGACGACGTCGTCATGGAGCTCAAGCTGGGCGAGACCGAAGTCACCTTCGTCCGCGAAGAGCTCGACGGCGCCGAGTATGTGGGCGACGGCGCATATCTCCTCAAGTCCGGCGCGTTGCTGCGCTTTCTTACCAGCGCGACGATACACTGACCGCTGGCGTCGGCTGCGCTTTGGCGAGCGCCGAAGCGACGTTGGTCGTTCGATCGACTAAGAAGGCGTTCGCCGGTCGAGCGACGAGTCCGTCGCCCGCGCAAGTCTTTGCTGTCGCGTGACGCTTACGCGGGGCCGGCCGCGGCCTCGGCGTGCTCAATGCGGTGTGCTCAGGCATTGAACGCAGTTGCGCGGACTGCGCGTGAGGTAGCCTGATAGAATAACGCGTGGTCGACGGAGACGCGGCATGGACGAGATGCGAAGAAGGTTGATTCAATCGGGCGGGGGAATGACGCTCCTCAGCCTGCTTCTCGCGGCGGGATGGCTCAAGCCCGAAGAAGCGCTGGCGCAGGCGCAGACGTGGAACAAGGCCGCGTTCGACACCCACAGCCTGACCGATACCATGAAGGCACTCGGAGGCGGCGATCCTGCACAAAGCAAGGATATCGTTTTTTTCCAGACCCCGGAGATCGCCGAGAACGGCGCCGTGGTCCCGATCGGCGTTACCAGCAATATCCCGAGGACCGAGTCGATCGCAATCCTGATCGAAAAAAACCCGAACCTGCTGGCCGCGGTATTCGACATTCCCGCCGGCACTGAAGCGTCGATCTCAACGCGCGTGAAGATGGCGCAGAGCTCGAATGTCTATGCACTGGTCAAAGCCGACGGCAAGTATTACGTCGCCGCGAAGGACATCAAAGTAACCTTGGGCGGTTGCGGAGGATGACATGGCCGACCCGATGAAAATTCGCGCGACCACCCTCGGCGATTCCACCGAGGTCAAGGTATTGATGAGCCACGAGATGGAGACGGGGCAGCGCAAGGACGCGCAGGGCCAGACGATTCCCGCGTGGTTCATCCAGAACGTCGTCGTCACCTGGAACGGCAGGACCGTGCTGTCGGCGCAGTGGGGAACGGCCGTGTCGAAGAACCCCTTCCTATCGTTCAAGTTCAAAGGCGGCGCGAAGGGCGACAAGATCGCGATCGCCTGGATGGACAACCGGGGCGACAAACGCACCGACGAAGCAGTCATCGCATGAAGTTTGCGCACATCGTCCTCGCGCTTGGGGCGCTTGCGCTGGCGCCTGCGGCCCTGGCCCAGGAATCTACTGCTGAGGGGATCGCTAAGTATCGCGCGGCGCTGCAGGACGGCAACCCGGCCGAGCTCTGGGAGAGCCGCGGCGAAGCGCTGTGGAAGCAGGAACGCGGGCCTAAAAAGGTGTCTCTGGAGCGCTGCGATCTGGGCCTGGGCGCCGGGGTCGTCAAGGGGGCGTATGCGCAACTGCCGCGCTACTTCGCCGACGCCGATCGCGTCTTGGATCTCGAGACGCGTCTGGTCTGGTGCATGGTGACGCTGCAGGGCTACACCGAGGCCGACGCGAAAAAGAATCCGTTCGGCAGCGGCAACGCCAGGAAATCCGACCTCGAGGCCCTCACCGCGTACATCACCTCCGAGTCGCGCGGCGCGAAGATGAATGTTCCGATGCGGCATGCGAAAGAAGCCGAGGCGTATCGCATCGGCGAGAAGCTCTTTTTCTTCCGCGGCGGCACGCACGACTTCGCCTGCGCGACCTGTCACAGCGAGGAAAGCAAGCGCATCCGGCTGCAGGATCTGCCGAACCTGATGGCGGCGGAAGGGGCCCAGAAGGCGTACACGACCTGGCCGGCGTATCGCGTATCGCAGGGAGAGCTGCGCACGTTCGAGTGGCGGCTCTACGATTGCTTCCGCCAGCAGCGCTTTCCGGAGCTCGTTTTCGGCTCGGACGCCGCGATTGCGCTGACGATGTATCTGGCGCGCAACGCCAATGGCGCAGCCTTCGATGCGCCGGCGATCAAGCGTTGAGGGCTTGGCGATGAGGCCATACGCGGGACTGGGGCTGCTCGTCGTGACCGCGATCGTCGGCGCCGGCTGCGCCACGGCTGTGGACGAGAGCGAGACCGCCGCCAAGGCGACAGCAGTGCTGAAAGCATCCTTCAAGCCCGCAGGTCAGGCGGGGCTCGACCGCTTGGACCAGGACGAAACGCAGCGCGCCTGCAGCGCGGCGGCCGGCAAGGCGCCGGCCAAGGATGTCGCCGCGGTGATCGAGCAGGCGAACCTCGCGACGATCCGCTATCCCGCCGACGGCAAGCTCATCGGTGATTGGAAAAACGGCGAGAGGATCGCGCAGGAAGGGCGCGGCAAGCAGTTTTCCGACGATCCCAAGGGCCCCGTAGGCGCCAATTGCTACGCCTGCCACCAGCTGTCGAAAGCCGAGCTCTCGTTCGGCACGATCGGGCCGAGCCTCTATCAATACGGCAAGCTGCGCGGCAACGGCGTCGAGGTGCAGCGCTACACTTTTGGCAAGATCTACAACTCCGAGGCGTTCACGGCGTGCTCCAACATGCCGCGATTCGGCCACAAGGGCATCCTCTCCGAGCAGCAGATCAAAGACGTCACCGCGCTCCTGCTCGATCCTGCCTCGCCGGTCAATCAGTGAGCGTACGGCGGTCGGCGTCCCCGCCGAGGGTGATATATTCGCGCGGTGAAGCGCCGCGAATTTCTGCACGTTCTCGCCTCCGCCGCCGCTGCCGGATTCGCTCTCGATGCGCGGACGGCAGACGCGAAGCGCGACCCCGACGCGTTCTATGCGTTGCCGCGCTTTGGCAATGTGCATCTGCTGCACTTCACCGACTGCCACGCGCAACTGCTGCCGGCGTACTTCCGGGAGCCCGATGTCAATCTCGGCGTCGGTATCGCGAAAGGGCGACCTCCGCACCTAGTCGGCGAAGCGCTGCTGAAGCGTTTCGGGATCAAGCCGGGTACGCGCGAGGCGTACGCATTTACCTGCCTCGATTTCGCGCACGCAGCGCGGCTCTACGGCAAGCTCGGGGGCTTCGCCCAGCTCGCGACGCTGATCAAGCGCCTGAAGGCCGATCGGCCGGGCGCGCTGGTCCTCGACGGTGGCGATACCTGGCAAGGCTCCGCGACGGCTCTGTGGACGAAGGGCCAGGACATGGTCGAGGCCGCGAAGCTCCTCGGCGTCGACGTCATGACGGCGCACTGGGAATTCACTTACGGCGCCGAACGCGTCAAGGGGCTCATCGCGCGCGAGCTTGCGGGTCGCATCGATTTCGTCGCGCAGAACGTGCGGACGGCGGACTTCGGCGATCCGGTGTTTCCGCCCTACGCGCTGCGCGAGGTCAACGGCGTCCCGGTCGCGATCATCGGTCAGGCGTTTCCCTACACGCCGATCGCGCATCCGCGCGCCTTCGTCGCGGAGTGGAGCTTCGGTATTCGCGAACAGGAGTTGCAACAGGTTGTCGACGAAGTGCGCGGCAAGGCGGCGCAAGTCGTCGTGCTTCTGTCGCACAATGGCATGGACGTCGACCTCAAGCTCGGCGCGCGCGTCACCGGCATCGACGCTATTTTGGGCGGTCACACGCACGACGGCGTCCCGCAGCCGATCGCCGTCGCCAACCCCGGCGGCAAGACGTTGGTCACCAATGCCGGCTGCAACGGCAAATTTCTGGGCGTGCTCGACTTCGCTGCGCGTGACGGCAGGGTCGTGGATTTCCGCTACCGATTGTTGCCCGTGTTCGCCAATT
>DASWDF010000304.1:0-28460 GCA_036395475.1 Casimicrobiaceae bacterium | reverse complement strand
CATCCGCTGGCCGGTGTGCTCTCCGCGTACGGTATGGGTCTGGCGGACGTCCGGGCGCTGCGGCAGAAAGCGGTCGAAGCAAAGCTTGCCGAGGCAACCCTGGCCGCGTGTGAACCGGTGTTCGACGAGCTGGCGCGCGCGACGCGCTCCGAGATTGCCGCGCAGGACATCGCCGCCGAGCGAATCGCGCTCAAGCGTACGCTGCATCTCAAGTACGAAGGCACCGACACGACGCTGGAGATTCCCCGCGACGCCCCCGGCGGACGCGTCAACGCAGAGGCTGATCTCGTCGCCGAATTCGAGCGCCGGTACCGGACACAGTACGGCTTTCTCATGCCCGACAAGGCTCTCATCATCGAGGCAGTCGCCGTCGAAGCAATCGGCGCCAACGCGCGCGTCGACGAAGCAGCGCCCGTATTTCCTCCGCGTTCCGGCGCACTTTCGCCGGCGAAGACCGGCCGCGTGTATACCGGCGGCACATGGCGGAACGCGCCGGTTTACGCGCGGCGCGATCTGTGGCCCGGCAACCGCATCGCCGGCCCGGCGGTGGTCGCTGAACAGAACGCGACGACAGTCATCGAGCCCGATTGGGCGGCGACGCTGACCGCGCGCGATCACCTGCTGCTGGAACGCTTCGTCGCGCTGCGGCGCGAGCATGCGATCGGTACCCGCGCGGATCCCGTGCTGCTCGAGGTCTTCAACAATCTGTTCATGGCGATCGCCGAGCAGATGGGCGTCACGCTCTCCAACACCGCGTACTCGGTCAATATCAAGGAGCGGCTCGATTTCTCCTGCGCGCTTTTCGATGCCGAAGGCCAGCTGATCGCCAACGCTCCGCACATGCCCGTGCACCTGGGCTCGATGGGCGAGAGCGTGCAGACGATCATCGCGCGCCGCCGGGGAACGATGCAGCCCGGGGACGTGTTCGTTCTGAACGCACCGTACAACGGCGGGACGCACCTACCAGACGTGACGGTCATCGCGCCGGTATTTCTCCCCTCACCCCAACCCTCTCCCCGCGAGCGGGGAGAGGGAGCGCGAAGCGCGGGTGAGGGGCCAGAGTTCTACGTTGCCTCGCGCGGGCACCACGCCGACATCGGCGGCATCACGCCTGGCTCGATGCCGCCGGACTCGAAGCACGTCGACGAGGAGGGCGTCCTGCTCGACAACGTGCAGCTGGTGGGACAAGGGCGGTTTCTGGAGACGGAAATGCGCGCGATCCTCGGCTCGGGACCATATCCATCGCGCAATGTCGATCAGAATCTCGCCGACCTGCGGGCGCAGGTCGCTGCCTGTGCCAGGGGCATCGAGGAGCTGAAAAAAATGGTCGCGCATTTCGGCCTGGACGTGGTGCATGCGTACATGAAGCACGTGCAGGACAACGCCGAGGAAGCCGTGCGCCGTGTGCTCGGCGCGTTGAAGGACGGACACTTCGAATACGAGATGGACAGCGGGGCCCGGATCGTCGTCACGATCGGGGTCAATCGAGTCCGGCGCGCGGCGAAGATCGACTTCACGGGTACGAGCACGCAGCAGCCGACCAATTTCAACGCGCCCTCTGCGGTGTGCAAGGCGGCCGTCCTGTATGTGTTCCGGACGCTGGTCGACGACGAAATTCCGATGAATGCAGGTTGCCTGCGGCCGCTGGAGATCGTCATTCCCGAGGGCTCGATGCTCAATCCGCGCTATCCCGCCGCGGTCGTTGCGGGCAACGTCGAGACCTCGCAGGCGATCACCGACGCGCTGTACGGCGCACTCGGCGTGCTTGCGGCGTCGCAAGGCACGATGAACAATTTTACCTTCGGCGATGACGTCTACCAGTATTACGAGACGATCTCAGGTGGCGCCGGCGCCGGGCCGGACTTCGACGGTGCGAGCGTTGTGCAGACGCATATGACCAACTCGCGGCTCACCGACCCCGAGGTGCTGGAGTGGCGCTTTCCCGTTCGCCTCGACCTCTACCGGATTCGCCGCGGCAGCGGCGGCGCCGGTCGCCATCACGGCGGCGACGGCGGCGAGCGCAGAGTGCGCTTCCTGAAAGCCATGACTGCGGTAATGCTGGCCGACCATCGGCGGATTGCGCCCTTCGGCGTTGACGGCGGCTTGCCGGGCGCCGTCGGCCGCAACTGGGTGGAGCGCGTCGACGGGACGCGGCAGGAATTCGGCGGGACTTGTCGGGTCGAAATGCAAACGGGCGACGTGTTCGTCATCCAGACGCCGGGCGGCGGCGGGTACGGCGCGCCCTGACGCGGGAAGTAGGGTCAGAGACGACTTTCCAGACTTGAGGCGCGGCGGCGCAGATGGCGACGAAAGTCGTCTCTGACCCTACTTTCGAGGCGCATAATTCTTGCCGCGTTGGACACGGCGCTTATCGGAAACTGCGGGGGTCTCATGGCAAGCATCTACGATTTCTCGGTAGCGGACATTCACGGCAAGCAACAGAAACTCGATCGCTACAAGGATAAAGTCATGCTGGTCGTTAATGTCGCGAGCAAATGCGGCTTCACGCCGCAGTACAAGGGACTCGAAGCGCTGTACGAAAAGCTCCATTCCCGTGGGTTGGAGGTTCTCGGTTTTCCCTGCAATCAGTTCGGCGCGCAGGAGCCCGGCAACGAAGCCGAGATCGCGCAGTTCTGCGATCTCAACTATGGCGTGACCTTCCCGCTCTTCGCCAAAATCGACGTTAACGGCTCGACCGCGGCGCCGCTATACGAGTATCTCAAGAAGGCGAAACCCGGGCTGCTGGGCTCGGAGGCGATCAAGTGGAACTTCACCAAGTTTCTCGTCGATCGCAAGGGCGACGTCGTCGAGCGCTATGCGCCGAATGTCGAGCCACAGGCGATCGCAGACGACATCGAGAAGTTGCTGTGATGCGCGCGCCGGGTCATCGCCTCGCGGCGCTTGCGGCCGTTTTTATCCTGTCGGCCGCAACGGCCTTTGCCGCCGACCTCGCCAAGACGCTGCGGGTCGCCTTCCCCATCGCGGAAACCGGCTTCGACCCTGCGCCCGTCGGCGACATCTACTCGCAATACGTGAATCGGGCCATCTTCGACGCGCTCTACAAGTACGACTATCTTGCGCGGCCGTACAAGATCGTGCCCAACACCGCGACCGCGTTGCCCGAGATCTCGCCCGATGGCAAGACCTGGACGTTCCGGATCAAGCCGGGCATCTATTTCGCGGACGATCCCGCGTTCAAGGGCAAGAAGCGCGAGCTCACGGCCGCCGATTACGTGTACTCCTGGAAACGGATCATCGATCCGAAGATGCGCTCGAACAACATTCAGATCTTCGACGGCAAGATCGTGGGTGCAGACCCCGTCGTCTCCGCCGCGAAGGAGAACGGAAAATTCGACTACGATGCGCCGATGGAGGGTTTGCAGGCGATCGATCGCTACACGATCCGGTTGAAGCTCAACTTTTCGTCGTACGAGCTGATGGCCGAGTTGACGACCTCGCCGACCGCGGCGGTCGCGCGGGAAGTGATCGATGCCTACGGCGACGACAACCACTGGACGATGGCCAACCCGGTGGGCACCGGACCGTATCGGCTGAAGGAATGGCGCCGCGGGCAGAAGATCGTGCTCGAGGCCAATCCGGGCTACCGCGACGAGACCTTCCCGGAGAGCTCGGCGCCGGAAGACCGGGCACTGGTGGCTAAGATGCGCGGCAAGAAGCTGCCGATCATCGGGCGGATCGAGATCAGCGTCATCGAGGAATCGAACCCGCGCCTGCTTGCGTTCCAGAAGGGCGAGCTCGACTACGTGACCGTCCCTTCCGATATGGTTTCCAATGTCGTCGGGCCCGAAAACAAGCTCAAGCCGGAGCTTGCCAAGCAGGGGATCGTGCTCGCCCGCGGCGTGCAGCCCGCGATCTCGTATACGTACTTCAACATGGAGGACCCGATCGTTGGAGGGTATACGAAGGAAAAGATCGCGCTGCGCCGGGCGATCAGCATGGCGTACAACGTCGACGAGGAGATTCGCGTCCTGCGCCAGGGCCAGGCGGAAAGGGCAACGCAGCCGATTCCTCCGAACGTGGGCGGCTACGACCCGAAGATCAAGGGCAACACGATCTACGATGTCGCGGGCGCCAAGGCGCTGCTCGACAAGTTCGGCTACATCGATCGAGACGGCGACGGCTGGCGCGAGCTGCCCGACGGCAAGCCATTGAAGCTGACGATGGGATCCGATCCCTCCGCGCTCACGCGACAGTACGACGAGCTGTGGCAGCGCAGCCTGAGCGCAATCGGCATCCGGCTCGAGTTCGTGAAGCAGAAGTGGCCCGAACTGCTTAAAATGGGTCGCTACGGGCAATTGCAGATGTGGTTTCTGGGGAACATCAACACCACGCCCGAAGGCTTCGGATTCATGTCGCTGCTCTACGGGCCGCATTCGGGATTCGCGAACCTGTCGCGCTTCAATCTGCCCGAGTTCAACCAGCTTTACGAAAAAGCTCAGAAGCTCCCCGACGGCGCCGAGCGCACGCAGTTGTTCGCCAAAATGTCCCAGCTGGTCAACGCCTACGCGCCGTGGATGCTGAACGCATATCGCTACGAGAACATCCTGGTGCAGCCCTGGGTGATGGGCTACAAGCACACGGTATTCGACTGGCACCCGTGGAAGTACTACGACATCGATGTCACGCGGCGCAACGCCGCCGGCAAATGAATGAACGCCGATCCGTTGCGCTAATGCGACAGACGGGTGTTTGAAATGCGCCGATGGCGTCCGCGAAGATTGCGCGAGAGCGGCGTCTTCCCGTACACTAGCGGCATCTGCAACCCTACTCGAGGAACGCTCCAACCATGACCAGAACGCCGACGACCTCCGTCACCGCGATCGCATTCGCGGCGCGCGCGTTCGCATGGAACGAGTTCCTGGACGCGCGTCTCTCCGGCCACGGGCCGGGGATGCTGCTGCCGCTTTCGCGTTAGAACTGCCCGTGCGGTTTCCCGCCGGGTGGCGGGAACCGAAGTCAGGGGCACTGATTCCCGAGGCTCGTTTCCCGCCGGTGCCGGATGCCCGGCGGCCGGGCGCTCTTTATGCTCCGGCCGGAGGAAAACTTGATGCATATGATCGATCGACTCCGAACCTACCTCCGCCGCACGCTGCGCGGCCTCTGGCTGTCCCGGGATTTCCGGAAGCTGTGGCTCTCGCTCACCATCACGTCGTTCGGCGCGCAGATCACCAACCTCGCGCTGCCGCTGACCGCGGCGCTGTTGCTGCACGCGACGCCGATGCAGATGGGTATTCTCGTGGCGCTCGAAACATTGCCCTTCGCGCTGTTCAGCCTGCACGCGGGTGTGCTGCTCGACCGCGTGCGCAAGCTGCCGGTCGTAATCGCAGCGGACGTCGGGCGCGGTCTGGCGTTGATCGCGATCCCCATCGCGGCGTGGTTCGACGCGCTATCGGTCGAGCTCTTGTTCGGCGTCGGCTTTCTGTGCGGCGTGCAAAACGTGGTCGGTGGAGCCGCGTACCAGGTGCTCCTCGCACAGATGGCCGGACGCAAGCGGCTGGTCGAAGCCAATGCCAAGATCTCGCTCGGCGAGACGTCAGCCGCGCTGATCGGTCCGGGCATCGCCGGCGGCCTCATCCAGGCGCTGACCGCTCCATTTGCGATCGCGCTCGACGCCGTCACCTTCTTTGTTTCGGCGCTTATGTTGCGCCGGCTCGAAGCGAGAAACGATGTGGTGCACGGGAAGGGCGCGGCGGGCATGTGGCGCGAGATCGGCGAAGGCCTGAAGCTCGTGTGGGAGAACAGGACGCTGTGGGGGCTTGCGTGGCTTGCCGGGTCGTGGCAGTTCCTGCACCACATGCAGATCGCCGTGCTGATCCTGTTCGCAACCCGCGATCTGTCATTGTCGGCCGGAGCGATCGGTATCGCCTATGTCTTCGGCGGGCTGGGTTGCGTCCTCGCGTCCGCTTTTGCCGAGCGCCTTTCCAGCCGGCTGGGCATCGGCCCGGTGATCGTGCATGCGTTGATCGTCACCGCCCTGGGCTGGCAGGCGTTCGGCCTGCTCGGGGGATCGGGGTGGGTGGCGACGCTCGCGCTGGGACTCGCCATGCTGGTTTTCGATTTCGGGGCAGTCCTCTATGGCATCAATTATCTGGCGCTGCGTCAGGCGATCACGCCGGACCGGCTGCTCGGGCGGATGACGGCGACGATGCGCTTCCTGACCGTCGCGTCGGCGCCGCTTGGCTCGCTCTTCGGCGGCGCGCTGGCGACAGGTATCGGCTTGCGCGGGACGCTGCTCACCGTAGGGGTGCTCGGATTGGTGCTTGCTGGGGCGGCGGTGATGTGGTCCCCCGTGCGGTGGCACCGGCAACTGCCGGCGCCTGCGGCCGACTAGGAGCCTGTCGGGCTTACTGTCGCGTATGCGACGGCGCCCCGTCCCTGCGGGTTGCGGCCAAACGGCGCGCCTGCGGCGTTCCTCGGCTTGCGAATAGGCCGAGCTATTCGCTGCGCCGAGCGCCTTGCATTCATCACCGTTTGGCCAGCAACGCATACGTGAGAGCAAGCCCGACAGGCTCCTAACGCCGGATGTAAAATGCGCCTTGCGCACGCCCGCGGTAAAACGGGTGCGCGCCCGGATGCTACGCCATGTCGCCGTCGATCCTCTTCGTCACCCTCGATTCCTGCCGCTACGACGCATTCGTCGAGGCCCGGGCGCCCAACCTGAAGTCGCTCGCGCCGCTGCACCGCACACAGTCGCCGTCGCACTTCACCTACGGCGCGCACGCCGCCTTTTTCATGGGCTTTACGCCGGGCGATGCGAGCCGACAGGAGCCGTACGTCAATCCCAAGTACGGCAAGATCTTCCGCATGGAGGGGGGAGGGCATCCGGGCGCAGCGCCGCCCCTGGTCACGCTCAGCGGTCACAACATCATCGATGGGCTGAAGAAAATCGGTTACCGGGCGATCGGCACCGGTGCGGTCAACTGGTTCAACCCCCAGCGGCCGACCGGGCGGGTGTTGAGCGCGGATTTCGACGCCTTCGCCTTCACGGGCGGCGGTCCTGGTCTCAAGCGGCAAATCGAATGGATCGATACAATGCTGGCGCAGGTCAGTGCGGGCACGCCGGCGTTCGTTTTCCTTAACCTCGCCGAGACCCACGTGCCGTACTACTACGAAGGCGCCCCGTGGGATCCGTCATACAACCCGGCGGTCGCGTTCGGCACGAACAACGACGCCGCTGAAGCCCGGCGCCGGCAGGTCGCTTCCGTCGAATGGTGCGACAGGATCCTCGAGCCGCTGCTTGCACGCTTCGCCAACGATACGGTAATTGTCTGCGCGGACCACGGCGACTGCTGGGGCGAGGACGGTCTGTGGGAGCACGGAGTCTCGCACGAGAAGACGCTCGAAGTGCCGCTCTTGTTTCGGCTCGCCGCAAACGCGCCAGGCTAAGGAACCTCTGAATAAGTCCCGCGTGGCCGCGACGGCGGCTTTTCCGGGATGAGCTGCACGAAGCGACGCGAAGCCCATGGCAGGCCTCCATGGGCGAGCGGCGCGACAAAGCAGATCGCCCGGAAAGCCCCATCCCTTCGGGTTTCGGCGCAATGGCCTCATCTGCGTTGTTGCGCGGCTTGCGAATAGGATGAACTATTCGCTGCGCCGCGACGCCTAGCATCTGAGGCCATTGCGCCAGAAACGCGGCTCATGTGGGGCTTGTTCAGAGGTTCCCTGTTCGCTAGAGCTGAAACGGGTAGACGTTCCCCAGGCGCAGCAACTGCGACAGCTCGTCGAGCGCGCGCCGGCCTTCGTCGAGCAATGCGGGGTCGGCAAGATCGGTTGGCGCAAGCCGGTCGCGATAGTGGCGCTGCACCCACGCGATCAATTCGGCATGCAAGGCAGCGTCGAGCCAGATCCTGGCCCGGATCGCGCTGCGCTCCGCAGGCGTGAGCGCCACGCGCAGGCGCAGGCACGCCGGCCCGCCTCCGTTCTGCATGCTCTGCTTCAGATCGAAGGTCAGCACTTCGCGGATCGGCCCGGTGCCGGAAATGAGGCGCTCGAGCAACGCGCCGACCGCCGCGTCGCTCCGGCATTCGGCCGGAGCGACCAGAAGCATCCCGCCCTCGCGGCGAGGCAGCAGCTGGCTGTTGAAGAGATAGGTGGCAACCGCGCGCTCGAGGCTCACTTCGCGCTCGGAAACGACGATCGCGGCAAAGGCCGCGCCTATGCGATCGGCCAGTGCTTGCAGCAGCGCGTCCTGACCGACGAACGCGCGCTCGTGGCAGAACAATACGCTGCCGCTGCCCACGGCGATCACGTCGTTGTGAAACACCCCGAAGTCGATCGCGTCCGGGTGTTGTTGTGCGAACAGCCTGCGCCCGGCCGCAAGCGCGTGGCGGCGAGCGACGGCTTCTGACGCTTCGCGCGTCTGGCGGGCCGGAAAGCGGCGCGGTGCAGGCGCTTCCGCGTCGAAGGCTACGCGCCCGTAGACAAAGAGCTCGACGCCGGACGCGTTGTCGGCTGCGGCGAACCGCGTGTGATTGGCCGCGCCTTCGTCGGCGAGCTGCTGCGCCGGAGGCAACGGGTCGTGCACCGCAAAGCGCTGCTCGTCGGCGAAGATCGCGCGCAACACGCGCGTCGTCGTCGCGGCCTCCAGCGAACGGTGGAAATGCGCGACCAGATTGGCGGGGGTGAAATGCACGCGGCCGTCGGCGGTGTCGGCGGAGGGACTGACCGTCGCGGCGTTGGCAACCCACATCGCCGCCGCCGACGAACACGCGGCGAGGAGCTGTGGGGCTTGCCGCGCGGCCGTCGCGAGCACGTCTCGATCGCTGCCGGCAAAACCGAGCGCGCGCAGCGCCGCAATGTCGGGCCGCTCGTGCGGCGGCAGCACCGCTTGGCCGAATCCGCGATCGGCGAGCGCCTTCATCTTGGCGAGCCCTTGCAGGGCCGCCTGGCGCGGATTGGCGACAAGACTCTTGTTGCGCTCGGAAGCGAGGTTGCCGATGGCGAGACCGCTGTAGTTATGCGTCGGGCCCGGCAGCCCGTCGAAGTTGACTTCGAGAGGCTCGTTCGCCATTTCAGAGGCGGTCGCGGGGCGAGAGTGGTACGGCGCGCACGGTCTCGCCGTCACCGACGCCGAGCGCCGCGGCGGCGTGCGGCAGCAGCGGGAACTGTGCGATGCGCACGGGCGCCGGCGCAAGGACCGCGCGAAAGCGTTCGAAGCTGCGGTTGGTGACCAACCAGAGCACGTCGTTGATCAGGCTGTCGGGGACGGGATCCTCTTCGCCCAGCTTCACGGGCAAGGTTTGACTCTGCTGCACGGCGCGGATGTTGTCGCGGAAGCACTCGAGCGTGGGACCGGCGTCGAAGATGTCGACGTAGCCTTCGTAGCGGAACCCTTCCGCTTCGAGCATCGCCCGCGCCGGCAGCGTGTCGGCGTGCACCTCGCCGATCACCGCGCGCGCCGCGGCGGGCAACAGCGTCGTATAGACCGGGTGGCGCGGCATCAGCTCGGCGATGAACGCCTTCTGGCCGATGCCGGTAAGGTAATCGGCACGCGAATACTCCATGGCGAAGAAGTGGCGGCCGAGGCCTTCCCAGAACGGGCTCCTGCCGTCGGCGTCGAGCCTTCCGCGCAGCTCCGCGATCACCTTCGGTGCAAAAAGCGCGGCAAATTCGGCGATGAACAGGAGTCGCGCCTTGGCAAGCAGCGGTCCGTTCCTGGCGCGCCGATGGCGCGCATCGAGAAACAGCGAGCAGAGCTCGCTGTCGCCGGTGTGATCATTGGTGAGAAAAAGCGTCGGCGCAGCCGTGTAGACGTTGAGCTCGCGCGAGGCGTGCACCTGCGTCCCGACGTGATAGTTGTACCAGGGCTCCGACAAGCCCACGGCCGCCTCGATCGCGCTGATACCGACGACGCTGCCGCTGCCGCCGTCGACGAGCACGAAGACGTAGCACGCATCCGCCTTCGCGGCGTGCCCTGCGAACGCGGCGAACGAGCGCTCGATGCGCTGCCCGAGGCGCTCGGCGTTGGCCGGCAGTGTGGTCAAACCCGCGCCGCTGCGTTCGGACAGCGCGAGCAGCGCCGGCAGGTCCTCCCGCGCGATCGGCCGGACGTAGAACATCGGCCCGCGCTCGGCCTTTAAGTCAGCGATTTGCCCAGCGCCGTTTCCAGTCGCGCGAGGCCTTCCAGGATTTCGTCGAGACTGATGACGAGCGAAGGCGCGATGCGCACGACGTCGGGCCCGGCGACGAGCACGATCAACCCCGCTTCGGCGGCGGCACGCATGACGTCCATCGCCTTGCCCTGCCAGCGCTCCATGAGCTCGCAACCGAGCCATACGCCTTCGCCGCGAATATCGACAAAGACCTCGCGTCGCGCATTGATGGTGCGCAAGCCCTCCATGAACAGCGCGTGCCGCGCCTTCACGCCGTCGAGCACCTCGGTCGTGTTGATGACGTCGAACACGGCGCCGGCAACCGCGCAGGCGAGCGGGTTGCCGCCGAAGGTCGTGCCGTGGATGCCGACCGAGAACGCGCTCGCGATCTCGGTGGTCGTCAGCATCGCTCCGATGGGAAACCCGCCGCCCAATCCCTTGGCGCTCGTCAGAATGTCCGGAACCACACCCTTCTGCATGTACGAGAACAGGGCGCCGGTGCGACCCATGCCGCTCTGGATCTCGTCGAAGATGAGCAGCGCATCGTGTTCGTCGCAGAGCCGTCGCGCGGCGGCCAGGAATTCCGGCGTGCCCGGAATCATTCCGCCTTCGCCCTGCATGGGCTCGAGGATCACCGCGCAGACGTCGTCGCCGCCCTCCTCTGCGAACGCGGCTTCGAGGCCCGCGATATCGTTGTAGCGGATGTGGGTGAAGCCGGTCGGCGGCGGCCCGAAGCCCGTCGAGTATTTCGCCGTGCCGCCCGCGGAGACGGTGAACAACGTCCTGCCGTGGAATGCGTTGAGCGTCGAGATCACCCGGAATTTTTCCGGCCCGCAGTGATCGTGCGCGTAACGGCGCGCGAGTTTGAGCGCGGCCTCGTTGGCTTCGGCACCGGAGTTGCACAGGAACACGCGTTCGGCGAAGGTCGCGTCGACCAGCTTTTTCGCCAGCCGCAGCGCGGGCTCGTTGGTCATCCAGTTCGAGACGTGCCACAGCGCATGCGCCTGCTCGGTCAAAGCCTTGACGATCGCCGGGTGGCAATGGCCAAGTGACGTGACTGCGACGCCGCCGGCGAAGTCGATGTACATCCGGCCCTGCTGATCCCAGACGCGCGACCCGGCGCCGCGGATGGGCACGAAGTCCGCGGGTGCGTAGCAGGGCACCATCAGTTGGTCGAACATCGCGCGCGTGACGGGAAACGCGGCGGCGTGGCTCTCTGCCGCCGGGCGACGGATCGGCTCGGTGGAAAGCGCGGTGGCGGGGGAAACGGACATGGGACTTCCGGTGAGCGAGACTGCCATTGTAGACGAACGCCGATCGCATCGGGTTCGAGCGCGGTCACGCCCGGCGCCGCCGCGACTCACCGCCCTGCACCGCGGGATCTCGTCCCGGTTCGGGGCAGAATCCGGCTCAATCTACCTTGGCGCCGGAGTTCTTCACGATCTTCGCGTACTTCGGGATTTCACTCCGGATCAACGCCGCGAATTGCTCGGGTGTCGTTGGCGCGGGCTCCGCGCCCTGCTGTGCGAAGAACGCCTTCATCTCGGGCGTGGCCAGAATGCGCGTCACCTCGGCGTTCCACTTGGTGATGATCTCCTTCGGCGTGCCCGCGGGCGCCATGAATCCCCACCAAGTGTAGATGTCGAACCCCGGCAGCCCCGTCTCGGCGAGCGTCGGCACCTCCGGAGCGAGCGCGGAACGCTTCGCGGTCGTGACCGCAAGCGCCTTCAATTTGCCCGCTTTTAGTTGCGGCGTTGAATTGGCGAGGTTGTCGAACATGAGCTGCGTGTCGCCGGCGAGCAGCGCTTGCAACGCCGGCGCACCGCCCTTGTACGGGATGTGCACCATGGTGACGCCAGCTTCGGTCTTGAACAATTCTCCGGCGAGGTGGCCCGCGCTGCCGTTGCTGCCCGAGCCGAACGACAGGGCACCGGGATGCGCCTTGGCGTACGCGATCAACTCGGGCACCGAATTCGCGGGAAACGATGGATTGAGCACCAGCACATTCGGCGTGATCGCCACTAACGTAATCGGTGCGAAGTCTCTGACGGGGTCATAGGGCATTTTGCTGTACAAGCTCACGTTGACCGCGTGCGTCGACAGCGCGCCCTCGAGGATCGTGTAGCCATCCGGCGCGCTCTTGGCGACCAGATCCGCGCCGATGTTGCCGCCAGCGCCGGGCCGGTTGTCGATGACGACCGGCTGGCCCCATGCGTCGGTGAGCTTTTGTCCGATCGCCCGCGCCACGACGTCGAGCGAGCCGCCCGGTGGGAAGGGGACGACCAAGCGGATCGGCTTGGTCGGATACGTCTGTGCGCAAGCGGGCTGCGGTGCAAAGCTGACGCCGCCGGCAAGCACGCACGCGATGGCAGCGATGATGACACGGCGAAGCACATGCAGGCGCAAATTCGACTCCTGAAGACTAAAGGAGCGACGATGATTCTAGCCTGACGGCAGCAGCGCCGGAACGGTTTGCCGCGCCCGACGGCGCGGCGCATAATCCACGGTCGTTTCAGCCGCCCGAGTCGCACAGGAATACCCGTTTGCAATAGAATCGTCACCGGGCAGGCCTAGGATTCGCAAATCATCCAACGAGGAGGAAACCATGCACTACGGCAAACTCGGCGCGCTACGTGCGGTGCTGTTCACCGCGCTTTTCGGCCTCGCCGCACAGGCGCAAGCCGTCACCGAGATCCAATGGTGGCATTCGATGACGGGCGCGCTCAACGACAGGGTGAACGACATCGCGAACGGCTTCAACGCGAGCCAGAAGGACTATAAGGTCGTGCCCATCTACAAGGGCAGCTACCCCGAATCGATGACCGCGGCGATCGCGGCGTTCCGGGCGGGGAACGCGCCGCACATCCTGCAGGTGTTCGAGGTCGGGACGGCGACCATGATGGCGGCCAAGGGTGCCATCAAGCCCGTGTATCTGATGATGAAGGAGGCGAACGAGCCGTTCGATCCGAAGAACTATCTTGCCGCGGTTGCCGGCTATTACACCGACAGCAACGGCAACATGCTCTCGCTGCCCTTCAACAGTTCGACGCCGGTGTTCTACGTCAACAAGGACGCCTACAAGAAGGCCGGGCTCGACCCCGAAAAGGCGCCCAAGACATGGAAGGAGTTCGCCGTCGCCGCCGAGAAACTGAAGGCCTCGGGCCAAGAGTGCGTGTACACCACCGGCTGGCCGTCCTGGGTGCACGTCGAGAACTTTAGTGCCTGGAACAACCTGCCGATCGGCACGAAATCGAACGGCTTCGACGGGCTGGACACTGTGTTCACGGTCAATTCACCGGCGCACGTTGCGCACATCGCGATGCTCGCGGACTATGCGAAGAAGGGCTGGTTCACCTATTCCGGCCGGACTAATCAGGCCGAAGCGCGCTTCTTCAGCGGCGAATGTGCAATGCTCACGTCTAGCTCGGCGGCACAAGGCAACATACGCAAGAACGCAAAGTTCGATTTCTCGGTGAATTTCCTGCCGTACAACGACACCATCCCCGGCGCGCCGCAAAACTCGATCATCGGTGGCGCGACGCTGTGGGTGATGAGCGGCAAGAAGCCTGACGAATATAAGGGAGTTACGAAGTTCTTCTCCTACCTGTCTTCGCCTGATATCCAGGTGGCCTGGCACCAGGGCACTGGTTACGTGCCGATCACCAACGCCGCGTTCGACGTGACGAAGAAGTCCGGCTACTACGATAAGAACCCGGGCACCGACGTCGCCATCCGCCAACTGAACAACAAGCCGCCAACCGCCAACTCCAAGGGCCTGCGCTTCGGCAATTTCGTTCAGGGGCGCGAAGTCATCGAGGAGGAAATGGAATCCGTGTTCGCCGGCAAGAAGGACGCCAAGACCGCGATGGACGATGCGGTCAAGCGCGGCAACGAAATCCTGCGCAAGTTCGAAGCCGCAAACAAGTAAGAAGCTAGGGGGCGCCGCCCAAACTCGGCTGCCCCCTCTTGTAACCTCTCGCTCCGGGCGAAATGGAAAAACGCGTCGTCTTTCGCTCGGCGTGGCTGCCGTACGCGCTGCTCGCGCCGCAAATCGCGATCACCATCGTTTTCTTCTTCTGGCCGGCTTTCCAGGCGGCCTGGTTCTCGTTCCAGCTGCAGGACGCGTTCGGGCTGAAGACGGAATTCGTCGGCCTGCGCAACTTCGTCGAGCTGTTCAAGGACCCACGTTATCTGGAGTCGTTCAAGATCACGGCGCTGTTCAGCGTGCTGGTCGCGGTCTGCGGCATTGCGGTGTCGCTGGTGCTCGCGACTATGGCCGATCGCGTACTGCGTGGCGCGCTCGCTTACAAGACGTTTCTGATCTGGCCGTATGCAGTCGCGCCCGCGGTGGCGGGTGTGCTTTGGGCGTTTCTGTTCGCACCGTCGGTCGGCATCGTCACGTTCGCGCTCCGGCAGATCGGCATCGATTGGAATTGGGTGTTGCGAGGCGACCAGGCGATGGCCCTCGTCGTGATCGCATCGGTATGGAGGCAGATCAGCTACAACTTCCTGTTCTTTCTCGCTGGACTGCAGTCAGTCCCGAAGTCGCTCATCGAAGCCGCCGCCATCGACGGTGCCGGGCCGACGCGGCGCTTCTGGACCGTGGTGTTTCCGCTGCTCACGCCGACCACCTTCTTTCTGCTGATCGTCAACATGGTCTATGCGTTCTTCGACACCTTTGGCGTGATCGACGCGACCACCCAGGGCGGGCCCGCGGGCGCGACCCAGATCCTCGTCTACAAGGTGTATCACGACGGCGTGAAGTCGGCGGACCTCGGCGGATCGTCGGCGCAGTCGGTAGTGCTGATGATCATTGTCATTGTGCTCACGGTGCTGCAGTTCCGCTTCGTCGAGCGCAAGGTGCATTACTGATGGATACGGAGCGTCCCGATTGATGGTCGAGAACCGTCCCTGGCTGACGTTTTTCTCGCACGCCGTGCTGATCGCTGGCGTCGTGCTGGTCGCCTTTCCGCTCTACATGACGTTCGTCGCCTCCACGCTGACGCTCGAGGAGATCCTCCAGGTACCGATGCCGCTGGTCCCGGGCGGGCATCTCTGGGAGAACTACGTGCAAGTGCTGACCGCGGGGTCGGAGCGCGGCGCGGCGGCGCCCGTCGGGCGCATGATGCTGAACAGCCTAATCATGGCGCTCGCGATCGCTTTCGGAAAGATCGCGATCTCCATCATCGCATCGTTCGCGATCGTCTACTTCCGCTTTCCGTTGCGCAACTTCTTCTTCTGGGTGATCTTCGTCACGCTCATGTTGCCGGTGGAGGTACGCATCATTCCGACCTTCAAGGTGGCTTCCGACCTTGGAATACTCAATTCGTACGTCGGCCTCACGCTACCGCTGATCGCGTCCGCAACCGCCACGTTCCTCTTCCGCCAGTTCTTCATGACGGTGCCCGATGAACTCGCCGAGGCCGCGCGCATCGACGGTGCCGGGCCGATGCGGTTCTTCGTCGATGTGCTTCTGCCACTGTCGAAGACGAGCATCGCCGCGCTGTTCGTGATCCAGTTCATCTACGGCTGGAACCAATACCTCTGGCCGCTGCTCATTACGACGGAGGAGTCCATGTACACGACTGTCATCGGCATCAAGCGGATGATCACCGGCGGCGACGCGCTCACCGAGTGGCATCTGGTGATGGCCACCGCGATGCTCGCGTTGCTGCCGCCCGCGCTCGTCGTTGTGCTGATGCAGCGCTGGTTCGTGAAGGGCCTTGTGGATACCGAGAAATGACGAATCGTTCGACTTCGCTCAGGACAGGCTGCGCGAGGCCCGGGATCCAGTGTCTTGTCGGAAACGCCACTGGATTCGCGCCTTCGCGGGAATGACGGCATGAAGTGAACATGAAGCTGCGAGAATGACGGTCCTCAAACATGGCTAAAGTCCATTTGCGCGACGTGCGCAAGAGCTACGGCGATACCGAGGTGATCCACGGCGTCTCGATCGACGTCGCGGACGGCGAGTTCATGGTCATCGTCGGGCCCTCGGGCTGCGGCAAGTCGACGTTGCTGCGGATGGTTGCGGGGCTCGAGACGATCACCGGCGGCGAGATCGACATCGGTGATCGCGTCGTCAACCGGCTCGAGCCCAAGGATCGCGATATCGCGATGGTGTTCCAGAATTACGCGCTCTATCCGCACATGAGCGTGTTCGACAACATGGCGTACGGACTGAAGATCCGCGGCTTTTCGAGGAGCGACATTGATGCGCGGGTCAAGCGCGCGGGCGAGATTCTCGAGCTCGGCCCGTTGCTCGAGCGCAAGCCCCGGCAGCTTTCGGGCGGACAGCGGCAACGCGTCGCGATGGGACGCGCAATCGTCCGCGAGCCTGCAGTCTTCCTCTTCGACGAGCCGCTGTCGAACCTCGATGCCAAGCTTCGCGTGCAAATGCGCTTCGAGATTCAGAAGCTCCATCGCCGCCTCGGTACGACCAGCCTCTACGTCACGCACGACCAGGTCGAAGCGATGACGCTGGCGCACCGGATGATCGTCATGAACGCCGGTCGCGCCGAGCAGATCGGCACGCCGATGGAGGTCTACCAAAACCCCGCAAGCGTGTTCGTGGCCGGCTTCATCGGCTCGCCGGCGATGAATTTCCTCGCCGGCAAGGCCGAGGCGGACGACCGAGTGACGCTCGACGGCGGCGGTGCGGTCGTGGCGGGCTCCAACTTGGGAGTCGGCCGCAAGATCACGGTCGGCGTCCGGCCCGAGCATTTCACGCCTTGCGCGCCAAGCGCGGCCAACTTGGTCGGTAGCGTCGAGATGATCGAAGCGCTCGGTGCCGACACGCTTATCCATATCGCTTTCGGCGGCGGCTCGCTTATCGCCAGGCTCCCGCATGGCGCGCCTGCGACAATCGGCGAACCGATTGCGCTGTCGGCATCGCCCGGCCGGGTGTATCTGTTCGACGCCGAGACTGGAGCAAGGGTTGCCGCGTGAGCCCGCGGCGAGGGCCCACGCGCACGAAGTGCGCGGGGATCGCGCGAGGGCAGATGCGCTGCGGCCAACGATACGATGGTTAGGTGATGACGGTGGTGGCCGCAGCTATCGCGGCAGGACGTCGACGCGTGAGCGATTCAATGTGGGTAATTCGTACAAGGAGGCCGAACGCGTGAGCTCGCGGCGAAGGACCCCGCGCACGAAGCCTGTGAAGGCCTGGCCGTATCCGCGCTACGCGGCCCATCGCGGCGCTGGCAAGCTTGCGCCGGAGAACACGCTCGCGGCGATGCGCGTCGGCCAGGCGCACGGTTACCGAATGGTCGAGTTCGACGTCAAGCTCTCCGGCGACGGCGTGCCGTTCCTGCTGCACGATGACAGCCTCGACCGCACGACCGACGGCCACGGACGCGCCGACGCGCTCACCTGGGCAGAGCTCGCCAAGCTCGATGCAGGCAGCTGGCACTCCGCCGCCTTTGCCGGCGAACCGCTGCCGACGCTCTCGGCAATCGCGCGCTGGGCGATCGCGAACGGTGTCGCGTGCAACGTCGAGATCAAGCCTATGCCCGGACGCGAGCGCGATACGGGTGCGGCCGTGGCGCTCGACGCCGCCGCGCTGTGGCGCGCGGCCCCGGTGCCACCCCTGCTGTCGTCGTTTTCGGAGGAAGCGCTCGCTGCCGCGCGCGCTGCCGCGCCGGACCTCAGGCGCGCACTGCTGGTCGAGCGCATTCCCGCCGACTGGGCGGCGCGGCTGTCGCGGCTTGCGTGCACTGCGCTCGACGTCGACCATCGCGAGCTCGATGCCGGCATCATCGCCGCCGCGCATCAATCGGGCTACAAGGTAATGACGTACACGGCGAATGATCCGCACGCGGTCGCGCAACTCGCGACCTGGGGCGTCGATGTGATCATCACCGACGCGATCGACGTTATTCGCCCGTAGCCCGGGTTGAGCGGCCCGTAGCCTGGGTTGAGCGCGTAGCGCGAAGCCCGGGGCACCTTGGAGCGTAGAGCGGTCCCGGGATTCGCTCCGCTCATCCCGGGCTACGCGAGGGCGGGTCGCTTGATCTCGCGCTCATCGATGGGCAGGTTGATCAGCCCGGCGACGACGCCGAGCGCGATCGACAGATACCAGACGAGATCGTAGCTGCCCAGCCGGTCGAATAGAAATCCGCCAAGCCAGGCGCCGAGGAAGCTCCCGACCTGGTGGCTGAAGAACGTCACGCCGGTCAGCATGGCCATGTAGCGCACGCCGAAGATCTGGCCCACGATGCCGTTGGTCGGCGGTACGGTCGACAGCCATAGCAGGCCCAACGCACTGGCGAAGGCATACACGGTCCACGCCGACAGCGGCAACCAGATGAACAACGCAATCACCACCGCGCGGCCGAAATAGATGAACGACAGGATGTAGCGCTTGGGCATCTTCGCGCCCAGCCAGCCGGTCGTATACGTCCCGATGATATTGAACAGCCCTATCAGCGCCAGCGCCGTGACGCCGAGGTGCGCAGGCATGCCCTTGTCGAGCAGGTACGAGGGCAGATGTACGCCGACGAACACGACTTGGAAGCCGCACACGAAAAAACCCAGCGTCAGTAGCACGTAGCCGCGATGGCCGAGCGCCTCGCGAATCGCCTCGCCGGCCGATTGCTTGAAGGCGTGCGCATGGTGCGCGTGCCGCTCGATCATCACCGCGGCCAGCGGCGCCATCAGCAGGCCGACCGCAGCGAGCGCAAGCAAGCTTCCGTACCATCCTACGTGTGAGAGCAGCAACTGCGTAAACGGAAGCAGCGCGAATTGGCCGAACGAGCCGGCTGCCGCCGAGATTCCGAGCGCCATGCTGCGCTTCTCGGGCGGGAAGGCGCGCCCCAACACGCCGGAGATGACACTGAAGGTGACGCCCGAAAGACCGACGCCGATCAGCACGCCGGACGAGAGCACGAACATCCATGGCGCTCCCGGATGCGCCATCAGCACGAGACCGAGCACATAGAGCAGCGCGCCACCGAGCACCACGCGCCCAGAGCCGTACTTGTCGGCGAGCATGCCCGCGAAGGGCTGCGTCGCACCCCAGACGAGGTTCTGGATCGCAATCGCCAATGCGAATGTCTCGCGGCCCCAATGCAGGTCCGCGCTCATCGGCTGGAGGAACAAGCCGAAGCCGTGACGAATCCCCATCCCGAGCGTGAGAATCAGGCCGCCGCAGATGAGCACCATGTTGGGCGAACGCCAATCGACGCGGGACAAGGAAGAATCCACGGAATCCTCTTTGCGAGTGACTATCAGCGGGTCCGTCCGCCGGGATCCGGGTGGAGCGCCTCGATTTCGCTTAGGGTGGCGATGAGCGCTTCGAGCCTATCGGAGCCTAGCTTGTTCGCAACTTGTATCTGCGCGTGCTTCCACTGCGGCAGCGCGGCGCGGAGCGCCTTCTCGCCGGCACGGGTCAACGACACCTCGCGCGTGCGCGCATCGCGCCCCGACACGATCGAAACGAGACCGCGCTCGAGGAGCGGATCGAGGGTGCGCGAGAGTGCAGTGCGGTCGAGCAGCAACGCATCCGCGAGATCGGATATCCGTGCCGTGCCGTCGCGAGCGAGCGTGCTCAGGAGCGAAAACTGCGTGACGCGCAGCCCGGACGGGACCATCAGATCGTCGTAGAGCTGCGTCAGGGCGCGTGTGGCCCGACGCAAGCGACCGCAGGCACAAGCCGCTGACGGTACGGAAGCGCTCGAGGTCATCGATCTAAGGCGAACCGGGATAGATGCATATGCACGCAACTAGGAGTATATGCACCTTTTTCCGCCGACACAAGAGTTACTCAAGATTTCCGTAGTTGGACCACAGGTGGTCGTCGCCCCGGCGAAGGCCGGGGCCCAAGTTCAGCGTTAACGCTATGTCACTTGGATCCCGGCCTACGCCGGGATGACGGAGTATTGTTAGGCAATCGTGATCCGTTGGGAAACAACTCACTGGGCCCAACTCTTGGCACGCACGACCGCCTTGTCCCAGCCCGCAGTCCGCGCTTCAGCCTGGTCGCGCGGCATCGCGGGCTCGAAGCGCCGGTCGACCTGCCAGTTGGCGGTGACTTCGGCGTCATCTCGCCAGTAACCGACCGCGAGCCCGGCGAGATACGCCGCGCCGAGCGCCGTGGTTTCCGCAACTTTCGGCCGCACCACCGGGACGCCGAGCAGGTCCGCCTGGAATTGCATCAACAGATCGTTCGTAGTGGCACCGCCGTCGACCCGTAATTCGGTCAGCTTCAGTCCCGCGTCGGCCTCCATGGCGCGCAAGACCTCGGCGCTTTGAAACGCAATGGCTTCGAGCGCGGCACGCGCGAGATGCGCACTGGTGGCGCCACGGGTCAACCCGAAGATCGCCCCGCGGGCATAGGCATCCCAATGTGGCGCGCCGAGCCCGGCGAACGCGGGGACCAGATAGACGCCGCCGTTGTCGGGCACGCTCGCGGCGAGCGCCTCGACTTCCGCCGCGGAGCGGATGATCTTGAGTCCGTCGCGCAGCCATTGGACGACGGCGCCAGCGATGAAGACGCTTCCCTCGAGCGCGTAATCTGTCGCGCCGTCGCGACGCCATGCGACCGTCGACAACAAATGATTCTTCGACATCACTGCGCTACGGCCGGTGTTGAGCAAGAGGAAGCAACCGGTGCCGTAGGTGTTCTTGGCTAATCCCGGCTCGAGGCAGGCCTGGCCGAACAAGGCTGCCTGCTGATCTCCCGCGATGCCCGCAATCGGGACCGTAGCGCCGCCGAGGCTTGCATGCGCGCACACGCCGGAAGACGCGACCACCGCCGGGAGGACCGCCCGCGGCACGTCGAGGAGCGCGAGCAGTTCGTCGTCCCATTCGCCGCGATGGATGTCGAACAATAGCGTGCGGCTGGCATTCGACGGATCCGTGACGTGCGTCGTACCGCCCGAGAGATTCCAGATCAGCCAGGAATCGACGGTGCCGAACGCAAGCTCGCCGCGCTCCGCGCGCGAGCGTGCTTGCGCCACATGGTCGAGAAGCCATCTGAGCTTGGTGCCTGAGAAATAGGCATCGAGCACGAGGCCGGTCTTACGGGCGAACGTCGCTTCGTGGCCAGCGGCACGCAATGCATCGCATAAAGGCGCTGTCCTGCGGTCTTGCCAAACGATGGCGTTGGCGACGGGCCGGCCGGTCGCGCGTTCCCAGAGAACTGTAGTCTCGCGCTGATTGGTGATACCGATCGCCGCGACGTCCTTCGCCGCGATCGCGGCCTTGGCCAGCACTTCGGCCATGACGCCCGATTGGCTCGCCCAGATCTCCATCGGATCGTGCTCGACCCACCCCGGTTGCGGGAACAGCTGCGCGAATTCACGCTGTGCGACGGCGTGAACCGATCCCGCGCGATCGAAGAGGATCGCGCGCGAGCTGGTGGTGCCCTGATCCAGGGCGAGCACGAAAGCCATCGATACTTCCTCCGAGAGACCGAAGTCGTTGTTTGTTATAGCGCCACCGCGTAAAATGGCGCCCTTTGCGGCGCTGCTATTCTAGCAATTCGCGTTGCAGCCCATCCCGAGTCAACCCGCATTGCCATTCCATGCCCCTCGCCCAGCCCTCGACAGCCCGCACCCGCCTGCATACGCGACGGGTCGTCTACGAAGGATTCCGGCGCGACGACGACCTATTCGATCTCGAAGGCCATCTGACCGACATCAAGGATCACGATTACGCGCTGCTTACGGGCGTCCGGCGTGCCGGCGACCCCGTGCACGACATGTGGACGCGCGTGACGGTCGGGCGCGATTACATCGTGCGCGCAATCGAGGTGCGCACCGATGGCATGCCATACCCGGACGCCTGCGATCGCATCGAGCCGGCGTACGGGAAGCTCGTCGGGGCAAGCCTGTTGCACGGTTTCCGTAAGACGCTGTACGACACGATGGGCGGCGTGCGCGGCTGCAGCCACGTGACCGAGCTTCTGGCGCATGCGCCGACAGCTGCCATCCAGATGTTTGCAGGTCTGCGCCGCGAAATCGAGGAGGGCGAGCACAAGCCTTTCCAGCTCGACCGCTGTCACGCACTCGAGACGACGACCGACACCGTGCGCAATTACTATCCGCAATGGTATAGAGGCGCCGCCCGACGCGCGCGGACAGAGAGGGAGGCGTGAAGATCCACGAATACCAGGGCAAGGAAATCTTTCGCCGCTTCGGTCTGCCGACGCCGCGCGGCATCCCCGCGTTTTCGGTCGATGAGGCAGTGAAGGCCGCAGAGACCATCGGATGCGGCGTCCAGGTCGTCAAGGCGCAGATCCACGCTGGCGGCCGCGGGAAGGGAGGCGGCGTCAAGCTCGCGAAGTCGAGCGCCGAGGTCCGCGACCTCGCCGGCAAGATCCTCGGCATGCAGCTCGTCACTCACCAGACGGGTCCGCAGGGGCAGAAGGTGCGCCGCCTGCTGATCGAACAAGGCGCGGACATCGCCAAGGAGCTCTACGTGGGAATGGTCGTCGATCGGGGGACCCAGCGCGTGGTGCTGATGGCGAGTTCGGAAGGCGGCATGGACATCGAGGAAGTCGCCGCGAAGACGCCCGAGAAGATCCACAAGGTCTTCATCGATCCGATGCGTGGCCTCAGCGATGCCGAGGCCGATGCCGTCGCGCGCAAGATCGGCGTTTCGGAAGGGAGCCTCAAGGAGGCAAGGCAGGTGCTGCAGGGGCTTTATCGTGCGTTCGACGAGACTGACGCGTCGCTCGCCGAGATCAATCCGTTGATCGTCACCGGCGACGGTCGTGTGATCGCGCTCGACGCCAAGCTCAATTTCGACGACAACGGCCTGTTCCGCCATCCCGATATCGTCGAAATGCGCGACCTCGATGAGGAGGACCCCGCTGAGGTCGAGGCGTCGAAGTTCGACCTCTCGTACATCTCGCTCGACGGCGACATCGGCTGCCTGGTCAACGGCGCCGGGCTCGCGATGGCGACCATGGATACTATCAAGCTCTACGGTGGGTCGCCCGCGAACTTCCTCGACGTTGGCGGCGGGGCGACCGCCGAAAAGGTGACCGAAGCATTCAAGATCATGCTGCGCAATCCCGGTCTCAGGGCGATATTGGTCAACATTTTCGGCGGCATCATGAAATGCGACACGATCGCCACCGGGGTCGTCACGGCAGCGCGCGAGGTCAAGCTCAAGGTTCCCCTCATCGTGCGCATGAAGGGCACCAATGAGGAGCTAGGCAAGAAAATCCTCGCCGAGTCCGGGTTGCCGATCATCACCGCGGACAACATGGCCGAGGCGGGCGAGAAGGCCGTCGCCGCAGCGAGAGGCACGTAACTCGTCGCCCCGGCGGAGGCCGGAGGCCGTGTCGGAAAGGGATACCTGAATCGTCGCCCCGGCGCAGGCCGGGGCCCAATTTTTTGTGAGCGAGACTCGTGGGTACGTCTACATTCTTGCCAGCAAGGCTTACGGCACTCTGTACGTTGGCGTGACGAGCGATCTGGCAAAAAGGATCTGGGAACACAAGGAACACCTGGTTGCGGGGTTTACGAAAAAGCATGACGTCAGGCAGTTAGTTTGGTACGAGTGCCACGATTCTATCGAAGCGGCGATCACGCGCGAGAAGCAGATCAAGGAGTGGCGTCGCGATTGGAAAGTCAATTTGATCCAGGCGATGAATCCGGATTGGCGAGATCTTAATGATGATTTGACTGCGTAACCAATTGGGCCCCGGCCTGCGCCGGGGCGACGAATAATCCCGTCTGCGCCAACGCGCCGAGTCAACCTGAATTCCTGATCATGAGCATCCTCGTCAACAAGAATACGAAAATCATCACCCAGGGCATCACCGGCAAGACCGGGCAGTTCCATACGCGCATGTGCCGCGAATACGCCAACGGCAGGAGCTGCTTCGTCGCGGGCGTCAACCCGAAGAAGGCCGGCGAGGATTTCGAGGGCATTCCGATCTACGCGACTGTCCAGGAGGCGAAGCACGCGACCGGCGCCACGGTCTCGGTGATCTATGTGCCGCCGCCGTTTGCCGCTGCGGCGATCGACGAGGCCGTCGACGCCGGTCTCGACCTGGTCGTCTGCATCACCGAGGGCATCCCGGTGCGCGATATGATTCGCACAAGGTACCGGATGCAGGAGAGGAATACGCTGCTGCTCGGTCCCAACTGCCCGGGCGTGATCACGCCCGACGAGATCAAGATCGGCATCATGCCGGGCCACATCCATCGCAAGGGGCGCGTCGGCGTCGTATCGCGGTCCGGAACGCTCACCTACGAGGCGGTCGCGCAACTGACCGAGCTCGGCATGGGCCAATCCTCCGCAGTCGGCATCGGCGGCGATCCGGTCAACGGCCTCAAGCACATCGACGTACTGAAGCTTTTCAACGATGATCCGGAGACCGATGCCGTGATCATGATCGGCGAAATCGGCGGCAGCGACGAAGAACACGCCGCAGAGTGGGTGAAGGCGCACATGAAAAAACCTGTCGTCGGCTTCATCGCCGGTGTCACCGCACCACCAGGCAAGCGCATGGGCCACGCCGGAGCGATCGTCTCGGGCGGCAAGGGAACGGCGCAGGAGAAACTCGCGGTCATGGAAGCCTGCGGCATCAAGGTGACGCGCAATCCCGCCGAGATGGGCAAGTTGCTACAGTCGATTATCTAGCTTTCTGGTCCATGTTATAGCGGAGTCTGCATGCCTGACCTGGCTGCACCGCAATTCTGGATTGCGGTCGTCGAGATCATCTTCGTCAATATCCTGTTGTCCGGCGACAACGCGGTCGTGATCGCGCTCGCCTGCCGCAACCTGGCGCAGCGGCAGCGGCGACTAGGCATCTTCTGGGGCGTGCTCGGCGCGATCGTGCTCCGAATCGTGCTCACGTTCTTCGCGATGAGCCTTCTCGCGTATCCCTGGCTCAGGCTGATCGGCGGGGCGCTGTTGCTGTGGATCGGGGTCAAGCTCATTGCCCAGGACGACGGTGGCGAGCACAAGGTCAAGGCCAGCGACCGGCTACTGACGGCGGTATGGACGATCATCGTCGCCGATCTCATCATGAGTCTCGACAACGTCGTGGGCGTTGCCGCAGCGGCGAAAGGCAGTGGGCTGCTCATCGTGTTTGGGCTTGTCACCAGCATCCCGATCGTCATCGTCGGTAGCCAGATCATCATGCGCTTGATCGCGCGTTTTCCCGTGCTCGTGCTGGCGGGCGGTGGCCTGCTGGGGTACATCGCAGGCGAGATGGTGGTCGAGGAACCGGCGCTGCAATCGTGGATCGCCGCGAACGCGGCCGGGGCCGCCTGGATCGTGCCGCCGCTCGGATTCGCCGTCGTCGTCGCCATCGGTCTTTGGCTTACGCGGCGGCGCAGGCGAACAGTCCCGCATTGACGGTGGACGCTCGCCTTGCCGGCAGCGGCAGCGTACACTCGCCGCCGATGGACGGCCCCAACGGATTCGCAATGAACATTCAGCCGGTCGCGATGAGGAGCGCGGGTCGATGAGCGACCGCATCCCCCTCGACGTGGCCAGCCTTTCCCATCCGGGAATGGTGCGCACGCACAACGAGGACTCGGTTTTCGTCGACGGCGAAGCGGGGCTCGCGGTGCTCGCCGACGGCATGGGCGGCTACAGCGCGGGTGAAGTCGCGAGCGGAATCGCCGTGAACGTGATCAGCAAGGGCATGTTGCAGGAGCTCAATTCGGGACGCGAATTATCGAAGGTCGACATCGCCAGCGGGCTCACGCACGCGGCGCTGTTGCTGCAGCAGCAGATCGCGCTTGCCAACAAGGGCATCTATGAAGCGGCACAGCAGCGGCCCGAATGCGCGGGCATGGGCACGACGCTTGTCGCGACCGTCTTCTTTCAGAATCGCGTCAGCATCGGTCACATCGGCGATTCGCGCTGCTATCGCCTGCGGGCCGACAGGTTCGAGCAGCTCACGCACGATCACTCGCTGCTGCAGGAGCAGATCGACAGTGGGATGCTGACCCCGGAGCAGGCCAAGTATTCGCTGAACAAGAACCTCGTGACGCGTGCTCTCGGTATCGAGGCGGTCGTGCCTGCGGATATCGCGGAATACCGGGTCGAGGCCGAGGACGTGTATGTGCTGTGCTCGGATGGACTGACCGACATGGTCGACGCGGAAGTCGTGCGCGAGATCGTGGCCGCCAAGCGGAGCGACCTCGCCGAGGCAGCCGCGGAGCTCATCGACGTCGCCAACCAGAATGGCGGGCGAGACAACGTATCGGTTGTCGTCATCCGCGTCCCGGCTGAATTCCTGCCGACGGGCGGCTGGTTGCAGCGCTGGATGGCGAAAAAGCCGGCATAACGCCGGCCGCGCCCATGAGCAAATTGGTTTTGTTCCTGCCGGACGGCACGACGCTGAATGTTCCATTGGCCCGGGAGCGGACCACGATCGGCCGCCGCGCGGACAACGACATCTGCCTTCCCAACCTTGCCGTGAGTGGGGAGCACGCGGTCGTGGTCACCATCCTCGCCGATTCGTTTCTCGAGGATCTCAATAGCACGAACGGCACGCTGGTGAACGGTAGCCCCATCGCCAAGCATTTCCTCCGGGATCGGGACCAGATCGATATCGGCCGGCACAGGCTGGTGTACTGCGTCGACGATGACGCGGTGATCGACTCCGAGGTTATGGCAGGAATGGCGCGCATCAGCGCCCGCGACTTCGGCGAGCGGGTCGAGCCGGCAAAGCCGTTTGCCCGCGCGCAACGAACCAAGGTGCCGGATTCGCCTCGGGCGCGGGAGTACCCGCAGGCAGATCGCGATGGCGTCGGCGACCCTGCCGCAGGGCGGCTTGCGGAAAGTCACCCCGCGCCGGATGCGGCGGTGCCAGGGCCTGCGCCGGAGGCCACGCCAGGCGTGCCCCCTGCGCCGGCGGCGCCGACTCCTTCCGCGCCGCAGTTGGCGTCGATCAAGCTGCTATCGGGTGTCAATGCCGGTGCACTGGTCGCCTTGACCAAGGCCGAAACCACCGTCGGGCGTCCCGGAGTGCAGGTCGCATCCATCGTCAAGGCAAGCGCATCGTTCCGATTGAAACCGATCGAGGGAGCATCGCCCCCCAAAATCAATGGCAAACCGGTCGATGGCGAAGGCATGGAGCTTAAGCATGGCGATACCATCGAAATAGCCGGGTCCCGGCTCGAGTTTATTGATCCACGAAGCGAAGCGGCTCAGCAGGACGTTGCGGCATAGGGATCATTCGTTCTGAAGATCACGAGGATCGTCTGCGGGCAGGCCAACGGTTTTCGTCACCAAGTGACGCGCAACGTCACCCGCCCTACGACGCTTAGCCCAAGGACTCGAGTTGCATAGTAATGGCGTCCAAGCGCATCGCTGGAAAAGTCGGCCTGGCGTGGCGGTATCCGGTGATAGCTCGTGAAATCTCCAGGATTGCGCCGCGTTAGCCCGTGAGCATCAGCCATTGGCATATCCCTTGCTCACCGTAGTCCCAGCATCGCTGGTGTGAAGGGTTTAGGAGTATGTACTCACTTCATGGAGAGAACTAAAATGAAACGTCTGCAGCAGGGTTTTACCCTGATCGAACTGATGATCGTGGTGGCGATCGTGGGCATTCTGGCGGCCATCGCGCTGCCGGCGTATCAGGATTACGTGGTTCGCTCGAAGATGTCGGAAGGCGTGGTGGCACTCGCGGCGTGCAAGACATCGGTCGCCGAGTATGTATCTACGCACGGTACCAATATGCCGGCCGACGAAATCACCGCGGGCTGCTCGACGACTGCAACCCAATACGTGGCCAGCCTTAGCTTCAACGGTATAGACACGATTCAGGTCGTAACGCAGGCAACGGGCGCCAAGCCCTCCGAGTGCACGCTTCAATTGGTGGCGAATGTTTCTGCGCTGCCCGAGATTACGACTTGGTTAGGCAAGAGCGCGGCTTGCGACGCCAAATACGTTCCGTCCAACTTCCGCGGCTAATAGCGTTCTGTTTCATGTCCGGGCCGATGGAGCGTATGCTCCCTCGGCCCGTTTGTTTTGGGTGTTGGGATGGGCAGCCGATGGTGTGAAGCCGGTCATGTCACATTCTCGGCTGAATTTGGAACTGGCGACGCATAGGACACGTCTCGTGGGCAATGGCAACCTGATCCGCTATCGCGTTGCCGAAGTGTTCGGTGCGTGGCTGTCGCGCAAGCTCGGCATGGAGCCGACGTCCACTCGCGCGGCACAAGCCGTGGCAAGGCATTCGGAAACTCACGACTCCGCGCGGTCATTACAAGCCCTCCCACAAGGCTCGCAGGTTCTCGCCGACCTCCAGATGCTGGATGCTGCCGGCCGGTACGCCGAATCGCTGACTGCTGTTAGGCGAGCCTTGGAAGCGTTCCCCGGCGACAAGGACCTGTATCTCGCCAAAGCGTCGACGCTCTATGCGTGGGGAAG
>DASWDF010000303.1:0-5972 GCA_036395475.1 Casimicrobiaceae bacterium | reverse complement strand
ATGAAGGAGATGCTGGCGACGTGGAAGGAGATCGTCCCCGCGGCCCAGCGGCCGAAGAAGAAGAGCAACAACTACAACATCGACAATTTGTTCTCGGTCACATTGCGCGACTCCGGTGAGGTTGCGCTGATCGACGGCGATTCCAAGAAGATCATCAACATCGTCAAGACCGGATACGCCGTGCACATTTCGCGGCTGTCCGCGTCGGGACGCTATCTGTACGTGATCGGGCGCGACGCGAAGGTCAACCTGATCGACCTCTGGATGGCGATGCCCGACAACGTCGCCGAAATCAAGATCGGCCTGGAAGCGCGGTCGGTGGAAACGTCGAAGTACAAGGGCTACGAGGATAAGTACGCGATCGCCGGCTCGTACTGGCCGCCACAATTTGTGATCATGGAAGGTGATTCGCTGAAACCCTTGAAGATCGTGTCCACCCGCGGCATGACCGTCGATCCGCAGGAGTACCACCCCGAGCCGCGCGTCGCATCGATCGTCGCTTCGCACTTCCATCCCGAGTTCATCGTGAACTCGAAGGAGACCGGCAAGATCAACCTGGTCAACTATCAGGATCTGAAGAACCTGAAGGTCACGAGTATCGATTCGGCGCGCTTCCTGCACGACGGCGGGTTCGACTCGACCGGCCGCTACTTCCTGGTCGCGGCGAACGCGTCGAACAAGATCGCGGTCGTCGACACCAAGGACGACAAGCTGGCCGCCCTGATCGATGTCGGGAAGACCCCACATCCGGGCCGTGGCGCGAACTTCGTCGACACCAAATACGGTCCGGTCTGGGCGACCGGACACCTAGGCGACGAATCGATCTCGGTGATCGGGACCGACCCGGAGAAGCATAAGGCGCACGCGTGGAAGGTCGTGCGCACGCTCAAGGGCCAGGGCGGAGGGTCGTTGTTCATCAAGACGCATCCCAAGTCGAAGAATCTGTGGGTGGACACCGCGCTCAACCCCGATCCCAAGATCAGTCAGTCGGTCGCGGTATACGACATCGCCAACCTCGACAAAGGCTTTGCCGTGCTGCCGATCGCCGAGTGGGCGGGCTTGGGCGAAGGGGCGAAGCGCGTCGTGCAACCCGAATACAACAGGGCCGGCGACGAAGTCTGGTTCTCGGTGTGGAGTGCAAAGAACCAGCAGTCGGCGTTGGTCGTCGTCGATGACAAGACGCGCAAGCTCAAGGCCGTGATCAAGGACCCTAAGCTGATCACTCCAACCGGCAAGTTCAACGTCTACAACACTCAGCACGATATCTACTAGCGAGGCGACGATGACGGCGACGAGGCTCTTCGTTCTGCTGGCGGGCGCAGCTGCGCTGGCGACCGCCTTTTCAGCGGCGGCGGATGACCAGATGAAACTCGCGACCGACAAGGGCTGCACCGCCTGCCACGCGGTCGACAAGAAGGTGATCGGCCCGGCGTACAAGGAAGTCGCCAAGAAATACAAAGGCGATGCCAAGGCATCGGAAGCGCTCGCGCAGAAGGTAATCAAGGGCAGCCAGGGCGTCTGGGGCCCGATCCCGATGCCGCCGAACAAACTGAGCGACGAGGAGGCGAAGAAGCTCGTTGCGTGGATCCTCGCGTTGTAACGCGAATGCGAGCGAGCAATGGCGTCGTGGTTGCGTCGAGTGCTGCTAGCCGCCACGGCGGCGAGCGCGTTCGGCGCGCCGGCGGTCGCGGGTGCGAATGACTCAGAAGCCCCGCCGCCCGCGCGGCAGCGCGAGCTCATCCGACTGCTCAAGCAGGATTGCGGTTCCTGCCACGGCATGCGTCTGACCGGCGGTCTCGGTCCGGCGCTCACGCCGCAGGCGCTCCGGGACAAACCCGCGGAAAGCCTGGCCTCCACGATCGTTGCGGGGCGCGCTGGCACCGCGATGCCACCCTGGCGGCCATTTCTTACTGCGAGCGAAGCCGAGTGGCTGGTCGCGCGGTTGCAACGCGGTGACACCGATGCGCCCTGAGCTGGCCGTCGCCTGGATCGCGGCGCTGACCGCCGCGTGCGCGCAACTCGATTCGCGCGGGACCGGCGATCTGGGCGTGGTGATCGAGCGTGCCGCGGGCCGCATGCAAATCGTCGAGAACACCGGCCGCACGAGCCTCGGCGCCGTCGCGGGCCTGGGCGATCTGTCGCACGCTTCGGTTGTCTACTCACGCGACGCCCGTTACGCATATGTGTTCGGGCGCGACGGCGGGTTGACCAAGGTCGACCTGCTCAGGCGCGCGATCGTCAGGCGCGTCGTCCAAGCCGGCAATTCCATCGGCGGCGCCATTTCGCAGGATGGGACGCTGGTCGCGGCGCAGAACTATGCGCCTGGCGGCGTCAAGGTGTTCCGTGCGGACACGCTCGACCTGGTCGCCGATATTCCTGCGGTCTACGGGACCCACGGCGAGCGCGCCAAGGTGGTAGGACTTGCCGACGCGCCGGGCAACCGCTTCGTGTTCAGCCTCTTCGAAGCGGGCGAAATCTGGATCGCGGATCTGTCGGACCCGGCGCACCCGAGGATCGATAAGTTCACGCACGTTGGCAGAGAGCCTTACGACGGATTGATCACGCCCGACGGCCGCTACTACCTTGCGGGCCTGTTCGGCGAAGACGGCTTGGCGCTGGTCGATCTCTGGCACCCCGAACGCGGTGTGCGGCGTATCCTCGAAGGCTACGGCCGGGGCGAAGAAAGATTGCCGGTCTACAAGATGCCGCATCTGCGCGGCTGGGCGATCGCCGGCGACACGGCGTATCTGCCCGCGGTCGGCCGGCACGAAGTGCTTATCGTCGACACGCGTGACTGGCGCGAGGTCGGGCGGGTCAGTGTCGCCGGCCAGCCGGTCTTTGCGATCGCTCGCCCGGATGGGCGCCAGGTCTGGGTAAACTTCGCGCTGCCCGACAACGGCAAGGTCCAGGTCATCGACACCGAGACGCGCCGCGTCGTGCGCACACTCGAGCCGGGTCAAGCGGTGCTGCACCTCGAGTTCACTCCCCGCGGCGACGCGGTCTGGATTTCCGCGCGGGACGATAACCGGGTCCTCGTTTACGACACGGCTACATTCTCGCGCGTCGCGTCGCTGCCGGTCGATGGACCGAGCGGCATCTTTTTCACGAGCCGCGCCGCGCGCATCGGATTCTGATCGTGAACGCTCTCGAACGGCGGTTGCTCAACGAGTTTCAGCGCGAGTTTCCGCTGGTCCGACGGCCGTTCGCGGTGCTGGCTCGCGTCGTAGGCGCAAGCGAATCGTGGGTGCTCGCCACGCTGCGCCGGTTCGCCGACGGCGGCGGCGTCAGCCGCGTCGGGGCGGTGTTCCGCCCGGGCAGCGTCGGCGCGAGCACGCTGGCCGCGATGGCGGTACCCGAAACGCGCCTCTCCGCCGTTGCGAGACGGGTGAGTGCGCATCCCGAGGTCAACCACAACTACGAGCGCGAGCACGCGCTCAACCTGTGGTTCGTGGTAGCAGCGGAGGACGAAGAGAAACTGGGCGAAACGCTCACTGCGATCGAAGCCGAAACGGAACTGCCCCTCATCGCATTGCCGCTGGTCGCGGATTACCACATCGACCTGGGATTCGATCTCGACGGCGCCGCCAAGCGTCGTGCCGATCACGCCTCGAGCGGCAACTCAGCGGTCCGCCTCGCTCTCGTCGGGCGCGATCGCGCGCTCGTCGCGCAGCTGCAGCACGGCTTGCCCCTGGTCGAGCGGCCCTTCGCGGCGCTGGCGGAGGCGGCAGATTGGTCCGCAAGCGACGGCGAGCGGCAGGTGATCGCGCGCATCGGAGAGTGGCTCGACTCAGGCGTGATCAAGCGCTTCGGCGTCGTGCTGCGCCACCGCGTGCTCGGCTACCGCGCCAATGCGATGTGCGTCTGGGACTTGCCTGCGCCGGATGTTGACCGGCTGGGACGCGCGCTCGCTGCAGAAGAGGGGGTGACGCTATGCTACCGCCGCGCGCGCGCCGGGACGCGGTGGCCGTACAACCTGTACTGCATGCTGCACGGGCGCTCTCGGGTCGCGGTCGAGTCGCGGATCGCGTTGCTCAACGCCCGCCACGGCCTCGCCGCGTACCCGCACGCCGTGCTCTTTTCGCGACGCGCCTTCAAGCAACGCGGCGCGCGTTACGTCGAGGCAGAGGAAATCTCCCGTGGATGAGCTCGACCGCCGCATCGTCAACACGCTCCAGGACGGCTTCCCCGTGTGCGAGCGTCCGTTTGGCGTCGCCGCGACCGCGCTCGGCACCACCGAGGACGAGTTGATCGCCCGCGTCGACCGGCTCCTCGGCGAAGGCACGCTCACGCGCTTCGGGCCGCTGTTCCACGTCGAGCGCATGGGCGGCGTGTTCACGCTGGCGGCGATGGAGGTGCCGCACGAGCGGTTCGACGAAGTCGCAGCCATCGTCAACTCGCTGCCGGAGGTCGCGCACAACTACGCCCGCGACCATGCGCTCAACATGTGGTTCGTGCTTGCCACCGAAACCGCCGAGGACAGCGCCGCGGCGGTCCGCGCGATCGAGCGGCGCACGAGGCTCAAGGTGCTCCTGTTCCCGAAGGCGCGCGAGTATTTCGTCGAGCTCAAGCTCGAAGTGGATCAATGAACGACGTCGGAGCAAGGCTGACCGCCGAGATCGACCGGGCCATCGTGCGTGCTGCACAGGCGGGATTGCCGCGAGTCGAACGGCCCTATCACGCGGTCGCTGCCGCGGTCGGCATCACGCCCGAGATGGTCATGGCGCGCATCGAAGCGATGCTTGCCGACGGGCGCATCCGTCGCATCGGCGCGGTTCCCAATCACTACGCGTTGGGCTGGCGCGCCAACGCCATGAGCGTGTGGGATGTCGCCGACGAGCGCGTCGACGTCCTCGGCGCCGCGGTCGGTGCGCTGCCCGGGGTGAGCCACTGTTACCGCCGGCCGCGGCATCTGCCGCGATGGCCATACAATCTGTTCGCGATGGTTCACGGGCGTACGCGCGCCGAAGCCGAGACCAAGATCGCCGCGATCGCTGCCGTGCTCGGCGATGCGGCTCGGCAGCACGACGTGCTCTACAGCACGCGGATCCTGAAGAAGACCGGAGTGCGGCTCGGGGCAGCGGATTAGTAACGACCATGTTCCGGATCACCCAGTACCTGCAGGAAGTCGAGCACCCAACGCCCGTCGGTCCGCGGCGCCATCCACCGGGTCCGGTCGTCATCTGGAACCTGATCCGGCGCTGCAATCTCGCCTGCCAACACTGCTACTCGATCTCAGCCGATATCGATTTTCCCGGAGAGCTGACGACGCCGCAGATATTCGCGACGATGGACGACCTCAAGGCCTTCGGCGTCCCGGTGCTGATCCTGTCCGGCGGCGAGCCGCTGCTGCATCCCGACATTTTCGAGATCTCGCGCCGCGCGAAGGCGATGGGCTTCTACGTCGGGCTCTCGTCCAACGGCACGCTGATCGACGACGCGCTGCTGCCCAGCGTCGCAGCGATCGGCTACGACTACGTCGGCATCAGCCTGGACGGTATGAAACACACGCATGACCGGTTCCGGCGTAAGCAAGGCGCCTTCGACGCATCGTTGCGCGCGGTCCGGCTGTTGCGCGACGCGGGCATCAAGGTGGGGCTGCGTTTCACGCTGACGCAGGACAACGCGCACGACCTTCCCGCCCTGCTGGAGCTTCTCGATGCCGAGGACGTCGACAAGTTCTACCTGTCGCATCTCAACTACAGCGGGCGCGGCGACGTCAACCGCAAGACCGACGCCGTGTTTCAAACCACTCGGCGGGCGATGGATCTGCTGTTCGACACCTGCTGGCGTCACCTCCGCGCCGGCGCGCCGAAGGAATTCGTGAGCGGCAACAACGACGCGGACGGCGTGTATCTGCTCCACTGGGTGCGCGAGCGGTTTCCGGAGCGCGAAGCCCACCTGCGCGCCAAGCTCGCGCAATGGGGCGGCAACTCCTCCGGAGTCAACATCGCCAACATCGACAATCTGGGCAA
>DASWDF010000302.1:0-7810 GCA_036395475.1 Casimicrobiaceae bacterium | reverse complement strand
AGGCGGCGTTGTCCCGACAGCAAGGTCCCGGCGCCGTTCGCCGCCGCGCCCGGCACGCACAAGGCAGGACGGCCTTCGGCGCAGGGCGGGCAATGCCCGCAACTGGGGACGAATACCAGCACGACATGATCTCCGCGCTGCAGATCGGTGACGCCTTCCCCGAGCTCCTCGACGATGCCGGACGCCTCGTGTCCCAGCGCCATCGGCATCGGTCGCGGCCGGTCCTTGTTGATCACCGAGAGATCGGAGTGGCACAGCCCCGCCGCCTTGATGCGCACCAGGACCTCGCCCGGGCCGGGCGGCGCGAGCTCGAGCTCTTCAATAACAAGCGGGCGCGAGTCGGCGTAAGGCGTCGGCGCGCCCATCGCATTCAATACGGCGGCATGGATCTTCACGGCGTCATTCCTCACACCGGGCTGGCGAGCTCCTTCAGGCGCTGCGTCAGCTTCATGTTTTCCGAATAGTCTACCGGACAATCGATGATGACGACGGTATCGTCCGCGAGCGCCTTCTTGAGCGTGGGCACGAGATCCTGCGTGCGCTCGACGCGGTAGCCTTTCGCGCCGAAGCTCTCGGCGTATTTGACGAAGTCGGGGTTCTTGAAACTGATGTGGCTCGGACGGCCAAAGTGGCGCAACTGGTGCCAGGTGATGAGTCCGTACTCGGCGTCATTCCAGATCAGCACCACGAACGGCGTTTCCATCCTCAGCGCCGTCTCGATCTCCTGCGAGTTCATCATGAAGCCGGCATCTCCGGTGACCGCGACGACCTTGCGCTCGGGGTAGGCGAGCTTGGCGGCGATCGCTCCCGGCACCGCGATCCCCATCGCGGCGAAGCCGTTGGAGATGACGCAGGTGTTCGGCCGCTCGGCGCGATACATGCGCGCCATCCACATCTTGTGCGCGCCGACGTCGGAGATGGCGATATCGTCCGGCGCCAGCACTTCGCGCAAATCCCACACGATTTTCTGCGGTTTGACCGGAAAGCCGTCGTCGGAGGCATAGCCCGAGCGGTCATCGAAGATCGCCTTGCGCAGCGTCTTGAACGGCGCGCTCTTCTGCGGTTTCGCTTTCAACGCGATGCCGCGCAGGCTTGAGGTGATGTCGCCCAGGGCGCCCATCGCCACGATGTAATGCGCGTCGACCTCGGCCGGCAGCGCGTCGATGTGGACGATGGTCTTGTCCCCGTTGGGATTCCACATCTCCGGGTGATACTCGACCATGTCGTAGCCGACGCAGATCACGACGTCGGCCTTGTCGAATGCAAACCACGGCAGGTCGCGCGCCTTGAGGCCGATCGTGCCCAGCGACAGCTCGTTCGAGAACGGGATGACGCCCTTGGCCATGAACGTGTTCGCGACCGGAATCCGCAGAACCTCGGCGAAGGTGACGAGCGCGTCGGCTGCGCCCTGGCGAACGACGCCGTTGCCGGCGAGAATCACCGGATACCTGGCCGCGGAGATGATCTTCGCGGCCTGCTCGATCTTGGCGTCGGGCGTGTCCGAGGTATAAGCCGTCTGCACCTCGATCGGCTTGCCGGAGAATTTCAGCTCGGCGATGTTCTCGGGGAAATCGATGAAGGCGCCGCCCGGTTTTTCCGTCTGCGCGACCTTGAATGCCTTGCGCACGATTTCCGGCACGATCTCGGCTTCGCGAATCTGCGTGCTGTACTTCGTGATCGGTGCAAAGAGATTGACCAGGTCGAGTATCTGATGGCTTTCCTTGTGCAAACGCGTCGTCGCGCCCTGGCCCGCGATGGCGACGATCGGAGCGCGGTCCATGTTGGCGTCGGCGACCCCGGTGATCAGGTTGGTCGCGCCGGGACCCAGCGTCGACATGCACACCCCCGCGCGGCCCGTGAGCCGCCCGTAGACGTCGGCCATGAACGCCGCGCCCTGCTCGTGATGCGTGGTGACGAACTTGATGCTGGAATCGAGGAGCGCATCCATGATGTCGATGTTCTCCTCGCCCGGGATGCCGAAGATGTACTCGACCCCCTCGTTCTCCAGGCATTTAACGAACAGTTGCGCGGCGGTCGTCATATCACTCCAGGGATATTCGGTTTCGAGGCGTTCATTGCGGGTGACGCTGTGGACTGGAGCTAAGATACACGCCGCGCCAGCGCCTGCGCAAACTCCCGTGTCGTCGCCTTGCCGCCGAGATCGCCGGTGCGAACCTGGTCGACGTGCAGCGTCTCGTCGATGCCCTGGCGTACGCGCCGCGCGAGGTCACCGCGGCCGACATGGTCGAGCATCATCGCTGCGGCCAGGATCAGCGCCAGCGGATTGGCAATGCCCTTGCCCGCGATGTCGGGCGCTCCCGACGAGGCCCGCGATCTCGTCGGAGAGAATGTCGCCGAAGAGATTGGTCGTCACGATGACGTCGAACTGCCATGGATCGAGCACGAGCTGCATCGCGCAGGCGTCGACGATGCGCTCGTCGATTTCGAGGCGGTCGCGGTAGCGCTCGCCGATCTGTCTCGCGGTCTCGAGGAAGATGCCGGTAAGCGCCTTCATGATATTCGCCTTGTGCACGATCGTGACTTTCCGGCGCTTGTTGCGCACGGCGTAATCGAAGGCGAACTCGGCGATCCGGATGCATCCGGCGCGCGTATTGACTCCGGATCCGATCGCCACCGCATGCGGATCGTCGCCGATGGGGATGTAGTGCTCGTATCCCACGTACAGCCCCTCGGTGTTTTCCCGCACCATTACGAGGTCGATGTTTTCATAGCGGCCGCCCGGGATCAGCGTGCGCGCCGGCCTGACGTTGGCATAGAGATGGAATTCTTCGCGCAAGCGAACGTTCGACGAGCGGTAACCGCCACCGGACGGGGTCGCCAACGGCCCCTTCAAGGCGAGCCTGGTGCGCCGGATGCTCTCCAGCGTGGGCTGCGGCAAGGGATCGCCATACGCCTTCATACCCGCCATCCCGGCCTGCTGCACGTCCCACTCGAACGGGGCGCCTGCGGCATCCAGCACCACGACCGTGGCGTCGACGATTTCCGGACCGATCCCGTCGCCGGGGATCAACGTCGCCGGAATGGCGCTGCGCACAGCTCGTCGCATCGAGATTCTCCGCGGACGGCCGGTGTAACCGCCGGAGATTGCCTTACGTCACAAGCGATTTCGGACGCGCGCTCCGTCCGGAGACCTTGCAGCTCTTGGAAACGGGTCGCCGGAACGGCCGACGGAGTATACGCTCTAGAGCGCGCAGAGAACGATGAAGCGGGCTCGCGAAAACCCGTCGCGCGCCGAAGGACGGATGCAGCGATGTCGCTAATGCGCGCCGGTCGCCGCAGCTGCCGCGTCGCCGGCCTTTGCCGGACGGGCCAGCCATATAACCGCGATCAGCAACAGGGAAAGCAGCGCCGACGCGTAGAAGATGTCGTTGGCCGAGAGCATGTACGCCTGCTGGTTGATGAGTCGATTCACGGCCTCATAACTCTGCTGCGGGCTCATGCCGCCCGCCTGCATGCCGGAGAGCGCCTGCGCCGACGAGGGGTCGTAGGCAGTGATTCGTTCGGCGAGCTGGGCGTGATGCAGGCTCGCGCGCCGATCCCACAAGGTCGTCGCGATCGACGTGCCGAACGATCCGGCGGTGATGCGCGCGAAATTGAACAAGCCCGAAGCCGCCGGAATCCGGTCGGGCGTGAGGCCCGAGAGGCCCAGCGTGATCAGCGGGATGAAGAACACGGCCAGCGCCGCGCCCTGAATGAACGTCGGCACCAGCAGCGTCGCAAAGTCGGCGCTGGTGTTGAAGTGCGAACGCATCAGCAGCACAACGGCCAGAATGCCGAAGGAGGCGCTCGCGAAGATGCGCGGATCGATGCGTTGCATGTTCTTGCCGACGATCGGCGTGAGCAGGATCGCCAGGACCCCGACGGGTGCGAGCACCATGCCCGCCATCGTCGCCGTATAGCCCATGTACTGTTGCAACCATAGCGGAAGCAACACGACGTTGCCGAAGAAGGTTCCGTAGCCGAGCGACATGGCGAGCGTGCTCGTCCAGAAGTTGCGGCGCCGGAACAACCGCAGGTCGACGACGGGGTGGCGATCGGTGAGCTCCCAGACGATAAACAGCGCGAGGCCGATTACCGCCGCGATCGCGAGGGTTACGATCTGTCCGGAGTGAAACCAGTCGAGATCCTTGCCCTTGTCGAGCATGATCTGCAGCGCACCGACCCAGATCACGAGCAGGCCCAGGCCCACGCCGTCGATCGGCAACCTGACGGTCGGCGTCTCGCGCTTCTTGTAGATCAGCCAGGTCACCGCGGCCGCGCCGAGGCCCACCGGCACGTTGATGTAGAAGATCCACGGCCAGGAAATGTTGTCGGTGATCCAGCCCCCGAGCAGCGGTCCCACGACCGGCGCGACCAGCGTCGTGATCGACCACATTGCGAGTGCGGTGCCGGATTTTTCCTTCGGGTAGCTCGACAGCAGCAGCGATTGCGACAGCGGAATCATCGGGCCGGCGACCGCGCCCTGGATCACGCGAAAGACGATCAGCCAGCCGAGCGACGGCGCGAGACCGCACAGAAACGAGGCGAGCACGAACAGCAGCACCGACGCCGTGAACAGCCGCACCTGTCCGTAACGCTGCGTCAACCATCCCGTGAGCGGAAGCGAAATGGCGTTCGCGACCCCGAACGAGGTGATGACCCACGTGCCTTGATCCGGCGACACACCCAGGTCACCCGCCATTGCCGGGATCGACACGTTGGCGATCGACGTGTCGAGCACGTTCATGAAGGTCGCGAGCGACAGCGCGATCGTTCCGAGCAGAAGTGGGCCGTCCCTGAGCGGCGCGGGGGCGCCGCTCACGGCCCTTTGCGGTGCTGGCGCTTGTTCGGCGGCAGTAGCCATGATGCGATGTCTCGCAGCGCCTGCTTAGAGCATGTTGCCGCGGGCGGCGACAGCCGGCTTCGCGGCTGCGTTCCCGGCCAGGCGATTCGAGGCAACACCGGGGCCCTCGCTGTGCGCCAGGCGCGCCGCACCCGGCTCGTTGGCGGCGATGATCGCCCGCACCCGGTCGTTCGCGAGCCCGTCCTGGATGTGGAAGACTTCGGTTGCGTAGCTCGGCGTGCCTTGCGCAAGCTGCGGCAGCCGATCGCCGTTGCGCTCGTGTGTGTCGATCTCGACCTGCATCGACAAGCCGATCTGCAACGGATGCGCGGCGAGCTCCTGTGCGTCGAGCGCGATGCGCACCGGCACGCGTTGCACGATCTTGATCCAGTTGCCGGTCGCGTTTTGCGCCGGTAGCAGCGCGAATGCCGAGCCCGTGCCGGCGCCGAATCCGGCGACCTTGCCGTGATACACGATCTTGCCGCCGTACAAGTCGGCAGTCAGCCGCACCGGCTGCCCCACGCGCATGCCGGCAAGCTGCGCCTCCTTGAAGTTGGCGTCGACCCACACCTGATCGAGAGGCACGATCGCCATCAACGGCGCACCCGGTCCAACCCTCTGGCCGAGCTGCACCGCGCGCTTGGCGACGAAGCCCGATACCGGCGCCGGCAGCGCGGTGCGCGAATACGTGAGATAGGCGTCGCGCACGCGGGCGGCGGCATTCAGCACATCGGGGTGGTTTTGCACGGTCGTGCGATCGACGCGGGCCCGGTTGGCCTCGAGCTCCTGCTGCGCGGCGAGCAACGCAGCCCTGGCGCTGTTAGCCGCGTCACGCGCGTGCTGCAGTTCCTCGCCGGACACCGCGCCGGAGCTCGCCAGACGCTCGCGCCGCGCCAGGTCCTCGTTGGCCTTGGCGACATCCGACTGGCGCATGGCCACCGCGGCCTGCAATTGCGCGGAAGTGGCGAAGAGACTCCGCACCTCGCGTACTGTCTTGGCCAGCTGCGCGTCCGCCTGGTCGAGCGCAACCTTGGAATCGGCCTGGTCGAGCTGTACAAGGATGCGTCCCGCCTTGACGAACTGGGTGTCGTCGGCACCGATGGCGACCACGGTGCCCGAGATCTGCGGCGTGATCTGGACGACATTGCCGTTGACATAGGCGTCGTCGGTCGTCTGGACGTAGCGCAGGGCGATCGCCCAGTACGCACCATAGGCGATGCCGATCGCGGCAAACGCGCCGACGACGATGGCAAGCCAGAGCTTGCGCTGCGTCGGCGCTGCCGGACTCGGGGAAGCTTGGGTGTCGTTGCTCATGTTGATTTCCTCGCGTAAAGCAATCGTGGATGTCAGTGCAGGATAGCGATCGGGAGCACGTCGGCTGCCGGCGCAGCGGCGGGCCCGCGAGCGTGTCCCGCCGTCGCCGCCGGGACGCGTGCGGCAAACAGCTGCGGCGCGCGTTCGATGACCCAGGACTCGCCGAGCACGATGGCGATCAAGGCCGCGACGATTGCGACGCTCACCGCGCCACGTCGCAATAATCGCGCGAGCGCCGCTCGCGCTCGGCCGTTGGAGTTGCAGGTATCACATAGCATGGTCATGGTATTGCTCCGTTCTTTTTCGATATTCCTCCGTTTTCGTTCATCTGCTTCAATGCGCGGCCGCCACCGAGAGGGCCGCTTCGTCGAATCCGCCGCCCAGCGCGCGGATGAGATTGATCGCGAGCGCGAGCTCTCGCGAGCGCAGGTCGGCGTCGAGTCCCCGTTGCGCGAGCAGCGGCGCCTCGGCGCTCAGCACCTGCAGATAGTTGCCGATGCCCTCGCGATAACGCAGGAGTGCGAGGTCGTAGGCTTCCTGCGCAGTCGCCTGCGCCTGCACCTGCTGTTTGCGCTGCTCGTCGAGGCTTTGGTACGACGCGAGCTGATCGACGACATCCCGTATCGCGTCGGCAAGCGTCTGGTTGTACTGCTCGACCGCGATGTCGTAGTCCGCGTTCCTGCCCGCGAGGTTGGCGCGCAGCCTCCCGGCATCGAAGATCGGCAGGCTCACCGCAGGGCCGAAGCCCATCATGCGGCTGGCTGCGGAAAGAAAGCCGGCGCCGCCCAGGCTTTGCAAGCCGACGAAGGCCATCAGATTCACATTCGGATAGAACTCCGCCTTGGCCGAGGCGATGTCCTTTTGGGCGGCTTCGACGCGGGCGCGCTGCGCGATGAGGTCCGGCCGGCGACCGAGCAGCTCAGCGGGCAGCGTCGAGGGCAGCGCAACCGGCGCCAGCGCCGTGGCTGCTGGCCGACTGATTGCGAGTCCGCGATCCGGCCCCTGGCCGAGCAAGGCGGCGAGCTGATTGCGCGTGAGCTGAATCGTTTCCTGCAGCTGCGCGATCTGCTCGCGCGTCGCGGGCAGCGCCGATTCGGCCTGCTTCAATTCCAGGCGCGAGTCGATCCCCGCGGCATTGCGGTCGCGCGTGAGCGCATAAAGCTGCTCGCGCTCATGCAGCGTCGCCTCGGCGACGTCGAGCTGCAGATACGCGCGTTGCAATTGAACGTAGGCCCGGGCGATGTTCGTCGACAGCGCGAGCCGCGCCGCATATGCGTCGACCGCAGTTGCTCGGGCTTGCCCGAGCGCGCTTTCATAGGCTGCGCGGTTCTTGCCCCAGAAGTCGAGCTCCCAGTTCAATGTTGCCTGCAGCTGGTGCAGCGTATTCCAGCTCCCGGTAAACGGCGGCGGCACCAGGCCGCGCTCGGTGAAATGCTCGCGGGTGATCTCGAGATCAGCGTTGACCTGCGGGTACAAGGCCGACCGCGCGTTCTCGGCGAACGCCCGCGCCTTGTGCGTTCGCGCCGCGGCGATCTTCAGCGTCGGGCTGCCCGCGAGCGCTTCTTCCATCAGTTGATCGAGTTGTGGGTCGTTGAACGACCGCCACCACTCGGTCGCGGGCCATGCCGCGGCGAATCCTGCCGTGCCGGCAAG
>DASWDF010000301.1:0-9964 GCA_036395475.1 Casimicrobiaceae bacterium | reverse complement strand
GTGCCCAGCCCAGCAGCACCTCGCGAAATTCGACCGTCGCCGGCGCGAATCCGCGCAGCGGCCGTAATGCGGGCGTGAATCGCGGAAGCACCTCGTCGAGACCGCAGACTAACGCGCGCGAGCGCGAATCCCGCCGTGTCGCAAGCCGTATTGCGTCCAACGACCACGGCTCCTGAACACGTGCGGCGCACCGCTGTCGGCTCCGTAGCCCGGGGCAGAGCTTCATCGCGATAGGTCCCGGGCTTCGCGCTGCGCGCTTAACCCGGGCTACGGCGCCGGCGAAGCGAGCGGCTTGCCTTTTTCGACGACGTAGACGACATTCAGCTTCACGGGCTTATCCAACGCGCCTTCGTTGTGGACAGCACGGTCGGGGAGCGTCAGAGACTCGCCCGCGCGGAAAACCTGTTCGGGCTGACCGTCGAGTTGAAGCCAGAAGTCGCCATCAATTATCTGGCCCATGACCACGCCCGGATGGTTGTGCCGACCGGCCTTGAACCCACCGGAGATTTCTACTGTGGCGTAGATAATCTCCAGGTTGGTTCCCGGCACGTCCGCTTTCTGCAGGATCGTGCGCTTGATCGGCGCCGTCGGTGGCGTTCCCGCCGGTTGTTGCGCGCTCGGCAAGTCGGTCATCGCCATGGTGGCGAGCGCGGCGATCATGGTGACGGTTCCTCCCGGAAAAATAACTCGATGATAATCTCGATCGCAGAAAATCATGATGCCCCTTCCGGGGGCAGCTCGCAAGCTTGCGCGCGGCGAGCGCCGGCCGTTCGCTATGAACTTGTCGAAGCCTGTGCTGAGCCTGTCGAAGCAGAGTGAACAGCCGTCCCTGGTTTGACAGAGCCTGAGCTCGCCGAAGCCTGTCCTGAGCGAGTCGAAGGGGCTCACCACGAACGGTTTGATTTGCGGTAGATTTGCGGCGCAACACCGCGAACAATCCTCAAGGAGGAATCATGCGTTGGATCGCTGCCGCAATTGCATCCTTTGTGCGGGGCTGCACCCTCGCGGTACCCGCTCTCGCTGTAGCGGCATGGTATGGCGAGGTGGCGCTCGCACAGGACTATCCCAACCGTCCGGTGAAGATCATCGTTCCCTTCGCCGCCGGCGGGCCCGCCGACGTCTACGCGCGTTTTCTGGGGCAGCGATTGCAGGAAGCGCTGGGCCAGCCGTTCGTCGTCGACGATCGTCCGGGCGGCGGCTCGGTGGTCGGCACCGACGCGGCGGCGAAGAGTACGCCCGACGGCTACACGCTGCTGCTGATGTCGAACACGCATACGGTCAACGAATCGCTTATGCCGAACAAGCCCTTCGCTCTTTCGCGCGACTTCGTGCCGGTCGCACCGATCAACTACTCGGATCTCGTGATGGTCGTGCATCCGACCGTCCCGGCGAAGAGTGTCGCGGAGTTCATCGCGCTCGCCAAGGCGCAGCCGGGCAAGCTCAACTACGCCTCTTCGGGACCGGGAACCCCGTACCACATGGCGGGCGAATTGTTCAAGGCGATGGCCGGCGTGGACATCGTGCACGTTCCCTATCGCGGCAGCTCGGGCGCGCGCACCGACATCATCGGCGGCCAGGTGCAGATGATGTTCGACGCGGTGACGACGATGAGCGAGCACGTCAAGGCCGGTCAAGTGCGCGCGCTCGGCATGAGCGGCAAGGCGCGCTCGACGGTGCTCCCCGACGTACCGACGGTGGGGGAGACCGTGCCCGGTTACGAAGCGACGATCTGGATCGGTTTGATCGCGCCCAAGGGCACGCCGCCGGCGATCGTCAACCGCCTGAACGCGGAGATCACCAAGATCGTCAGCCGTGCCGATGTACGCCGCGACTGGGCGGCGCAAGGCGCGGTCGCGATGACCATGACGCCCGAAGAATTCGGCAAGTACATCGCCGACGACATCGTGAAGTGGGAGCGCATCGTCAAAATCTCCGGGGCCAAGCCGGATCAGTAGGTGCCAATTTATTCGCACGCCGTATGGATTGCTTCGTTGCGGCCGAATGAATCGGCCCTACGTACTACTCGATAATGAAAGAGCTCCATCTGCTCTCGGCTGGCGCGGCGCAGAGCATAGCGACCGCGCTCATCCCGGCCTTCAATGCGGCAACAGGGGCGCGCGTGCACGCGAGCTTCCGGACCGTGGGCGCGCTCAAGGAAATGCTCCTCGCGGGAAAGCCCTGCGACGTACTCGTTGCGACCGCAGCGATGCTCAAAGACCTTGCCCGCGATGGGCGCGTGGTCCCCGCCAGCATCCGGACGCTGGAGCAAAAGTAGGGTCAGAGACGACTTTTGCTGCCTCTCCAAATCAGGAGAGTTTCTCGCAGCAAAAGTCGTCTCTGACCCTACTTTTCCTGCGGCTCAGCCCAGGCTACGTTTGCAAACCGATGTCGAATGTCGCGGTGTAGCCTTCTCCATCCGGCACCGGCGCGAGAAGCAACTGCCGACCGCCGCCGCGAAAGATGCCATCGTCGGCGTTGCGCATCCACCGCCGCCGCTGGCTCGCATACGGCTCGACCGAAGAGACGCGCTCGGTCAGAGCTTCGTCGAAATAAAGTTGTGAGGTAAAGGCGTAGCTTCGCGCCGATGCCGGACCGGTGCGGATCTTGAAGTGCACGTGCACGGCCCTCCCGCCGTACCAACCCGGATAGATGGTCAGGAACTGCGCGTTCCCCGCCGCGTCGGTGATCTGGTAACCGCGCAGGAACTGTTGGCCGCTGGTCGCGGATCCCCGCACGTCGGAGTACCGCCCGGCCGCATCGCAATGCCAAACGTCGACTTGCGCGCCCGCAAACGGGCTGCAGCTCGTACCGGAGAGGCGCGATACATTGAACGTCAAGCGCAGCGGCACGCCGGGCCGGGACTCGCCGCTCCGCGGATCGGACCGGATGTCGAAGCGATTGAGCGCTTCCTCGACAAAAAACGGGCCTTCGGTCTGTTGCGGCCGAGCCACGCAGGAGGTCCGCGGACCCGCGGTCGTCGGCGCCTGGGCCCGGCCCGGCGCTGTGCGGGCCAATAGAGCTACGCCCGATGCGCCAATCAATGCAAGCGCTTCGCGCCGAGTGAGCAGACGCCCGAGAGGAAGATCATCGTCAATGCGGGTCAATGCCATGGAATAAGCGGGCCATAAAGAAACCTACGACATCATCCGCGGGAGCCGGTTCCGGCGCAACCGGGTCTGAATGATGGCAAAATTGCATCCATGAGCTCCCGAGATATTACGCTGCAACTCGCAAGCCGCGGTGACGCGGAAGCGATGGCTTCCTTGTCGCGCGATCTGATCGAAGCCGGTCTCGGCTGGCAGTATCGAGCCGAGCGCATCCGCGCGCTGATGAACGAGCCCGACACCGCGACGCTGGTCGCCCGCGACGGCCAGCGAGTCATCGGTTTCGCCATCATGAGTTTTCACGACGAGCGCGCGCATCTCGTGCTCATGGCGGTGCGGCCGCCGGAGCAGCGGCGCGGCATCGCGCGGCGCATGGTGGTGTGGCTCGTCGAATCGGCGGTCACCGCCGGGATCGCGTCGATCCATCTCGAGCTGCGCGCCCGGAATGAAGCGGCGTACGCTTTTTATCGGGCGTTGGGCTTCGCGGAAACGCTGCGCCTGCCCGGCTACTACCTCGGCCGCGAGACGGCGATTCGCATGATGCGGCTGTTGCGCGCGCCCAACGTGGTCGTTGCGGCCTGGCGCCCGCCGACGCGGGACACGCGCTAGTCAGAGGGCGAGCAGGCAGTATTCACCTCGCGATCGGCGAGTCCTCGTCGACGCACGACAGCGGCCGGGCGACGTCCTCGAGCGCGCGCCGTTCGGCCACGACACCCAACCAGAGCTCCGCACCCGCGGCGAAAAGCATCAACGCCGCGCCGGCGGCGTAGCCCCAGCCGATGGCGTTCGGGTCGCCGGTACCGATGAGGCTGCCGAAGAGCCACGGCGCGCCGATGCCGCCGAGCGCGGTGCCCAGCGCGTAAAACAGCGCGATCGCGAGCGCGCGCACTTCGAGCGGGAAACTCTCGCTCACCGTGAGATACGCCGAGCTTGCCGCGGCGGAGGCGAAGAAAAACACCACCGTCCACGCCAGCGTTTGCGTGGCCGCGGTCAACGCGCCGTGCACGAACAACAACGCCGTACCGCCGAGCAGGAGTCCCGAAAGCGCGTACGTCAAAGCGATCATCGGCTTGCGTCCCCACGTATCGAACAGGCGTCCCAGCAGCAGCGGCCCGAAGAAGTTGGAGAGCGCGAACGGCACGAGATAGACGCCGACCTTCTCCGGCGGGACGTCGAAGAAGCGGCCGAGCACCATGGCATAAGTGAAGAAGATCGCGTTGTAGAAGAACGCCTGCGCGGCCATGAGGATCAATCCCAGCGCCGCGCGGCGCGGATAGCGGTGGAAAAGGCTCACGCCGAGATCGACAAAGCCGATCGCCTTCGCGCGCACGGAGAACCGCAGCCGGCAGGGCGCTTCGCGCGGGATCGCGCTTCCGCGAACGTCGCGTTCGATCGCCGCGACGATCGCCTCGGCTTCCTGCGGCCGGCCGTGGACCAGCAACCAACGCGGACTCTCCGGCAGCACCCGGCGGACGAACAGGATACCGAGGCCGAGCGCGGCGCCGATGCCGAATGCGAGCCGCCATCCGATGTCGGGCGGGAAGCGACCCGGCTCGAGCAAGACGGTCGTCCCGAGCGCCCCGGCGAGCGCCCCCAGCCAGAAGCTGCCATTGATCGCGAGATCGGTACGGCCGCGGTAATGCACTGGGATCAATTCCTGCAGCGCAGAGTTGATCGCGGTGTATTCGCCGCCGATGCCGGCGCCGGTCAGGAAGCGGAACAGCGCGAAGACCGTGAAATCCTGCGCCAGCGCACTGGCGGCGGTAGCGGCGATATAAACGCCGAGCGTGACGAAGAACAACCGCTTGCGCCCGAAGCGATCGGTGAGCCAGCCGAAGAAGAATGCGCCGAGCACCGCGCCGGTGAGATATGCGCTTGCCGTCGCGCCGATCTCGGCGTCGGTAAGCTGTAGCACGGGACTCGCCTTCAATGCGCCCGACACCGCACCCGCGAGCGTCACCTCGAGCCCGTCGAGCATCCACGTGATGCCGAGCGCGGCCACCGCGAGCGAGTGGAAGCGCCCCCACGGCAGGCGATCCAGCCGCGCCGGAACGTCGGATTCGAAGACCGTTACAGCGTTCCCATGTGCTGAGCCATCCTCTCGCGCGTCCGCGCGTCGGGCAGGCGGCCGTAGAGCGCGCCCATGTTCTCGGTCATGTGCGCGGTCTGGCGCGTCGCGGGGATCGCGCAGGTCACGGCGGGATGCGAGACGATGAACTTGAGGAAGAACTGCGCCCAATTGTCGCAATCGATCTCGCGCGCCCAGGTCGGCAGCGGCTGGCCGCGGACGGCCGGAAACAGGCGCCCGCCGTCGAAGGGCCGGTTGATCACAACCGCGATTCCGCGCTCGGCGGCGAGCGGAAGCAGCCGCTCTTCGACGCGCCGGTCGGCGAAGCTGTAGGTGAACTGCACGAAATCGAAGCGCTCGCGCTTGAGCGCGCGTTCCATCTCATCGTGCTTCGCGCCTTCGGAGGTTGTGATGCCGATGTAGCGCACGCGGCCCGCGGCCTTCAGCGCCTTCAACGTCGGAAGATGCGTTTCCCAGTCGAGCAGGTTGTGGATGTGCACGAGATCGAACTTCGGCACACCCCAGAGCCGCAACGAGCGCTCGAATTGCATCTGTCCGAGCGCCTTGCCGACGGTCCAGATCTTGGTCGCGGAAAAAAGCCGCGGATGCAAGGTCTGCTTGAGCATCTCGCCGATGATCGTTTCCGAATAGCCGTACATCGGCGAGGAATCGATCATCGCTCCGCCGCGCTCGAAGAAGCTGCGCAATACGGGGACGAGCGACGCCGCGGCCGTCGTGTCGGGCGGAACGTTGAAGGTGATCCAGCTCCCGACGCCGATCGCGGGCAGCGCCTCGCCGGTGGCAGGAATGGGACGCATGATCGGAGCGCGGCCCTGCGCGCGAGCGAGGGCTGGCCAGAGCGGAAGAGCCGCGCCTGCCGTGACGGCGCGAAGTACGCGGCGACGAAGAGGCGAGTCCGGATGAGTGCAGGTTACCGCGTTCACATCGCCCCGGCCTCGAGCTTCACATCCGCCGCCCGCCATGCGCGCTCGAAACGCTTGCCCACCGCAGCGGCTTCGCGGTCGCGTTTCTGTGCGAGGAGCGCCGCGCGCAATCCGAACAAGGCGCGGCCGCTCTCCGGATGCAGCTTGAGCTCGTCGCGGAAGACCTGCTCTGCGGCGGGGTAATCGCAGTCGCGCAAAAGCGCCACGCCGAGCGCATTGCGCGACGGAAGGTACCAGCCGGGCGGCTCGTCGTAAGCGAGCGCGTCCTCCGCGGCGACGGCGAGCCGAAAGTGGGCGATGGCGTCGGCGTTGTTGCCTGCCATGAGCGAGAGCCGGCCGTCGAGATACGGGCGCGCCACTGCCAGCACTCCGGCCGCATCGTTGTTGCCATATTCCGTCGTCTTGGGAACGGCGTCCGCCGCCTCGAGGAATTTCGATCGCTCGGCCTGCGCATCCTCGGCCTGGCCTTTGCCCGCGAAAGCGAGCGTGCGCGCGAAGTGCCACAGCGCGCCGGTGAGCGCCGCCTCGAATGCGGGTTCGGGCAGCGCGAGAACGTCGTCCCAGCGCCCGAATTCGACGAGCAGCAGCGCCGGCGTGAACAGGAAGCCGTCGACCGGCGGCACCTCCCGAACGCGCGGCGCCTCGAACGCATAGAGCTTGTTCGCCGCTGCGATCGCCTCGCGCGAGTTGCCCGCGAACGCGTTGGCGATCGCAAGGAAATGCAGATTGTGGCCGTAGTAGCCGATCATGTAGAAGGTGTCGGTGCCGGAGCGGGTTTGACGCTCGTCGGCGCGCACCGCAGCGACGTTGGCGCGCGCGGCCTCGAGGTACTTGCCGGTGCGCATGTAGGTGTGCGCAGGCATGTGCACCAGATGTCCCGCGGACGGCGCGAGGGTCTGCAACCGCTTCGCCGAGGGAAGCGCCTTTTCCGGATGCGGCGAGGCTTCGACAGCGTGGATGTAGTAGTGGTTGGCGCCGATATGCTGCGGGGAGCGCGCCAGCACGCGCTCGAGCACGGCGACGATCTCCTCCGTGCCCTCGGTGGGCGTGCCGTCCGCCGCCCAGAATTTCCACGGGTGCAGGTCCATCAGGCTCTCGGCGTAGAGCACTGCCGCGTCGGCGTCCTGCGGATAACGCCGGACGAGATCTTTCATCGCATTCTTGTAGGCAACCTGCAGCGGTTCGACGTCGGCCTCCGCATTCGCGCTGTACCGTGTAGACAGCGCGTCGATGTACGCGCGTTCCGCCGGCGAGGCTTTCAATTCGAGCGCGATCGCCTTCTGCAGGGCCTCGTATGCGGCTCTGTGCGCCTTCGCATCCATCGGATGATTGATATTGGGCCCGAGCGAGAGCGCGATGCCCCAATGCGCCATCGCCAGGTTCGGATCGAGCTCCGCGGCATGCGCGAAGGATTGGATCGCAGCCTCATGGTTGAACGCGAAGACGAGCTTGAGGCCCTGGTCGAAATACGCTTGCGCCTGCCGGTTGCGCGTTGACACCCGATGGTGCAAAGAACCCAGGCCGGGATCGAGAGCGACGGCCGAAGTCGGCGCGGCGCCGGGCGCGGCGTCGTGAGCCCATACCTGGGCGCTGAAGAGAGCGAGCAATGCGAGATACGCGAAATACATGCAAGCGATCTTTCTCACCGGACGATGCGAGCCGGATACGTAGCCCGGGCTGAGCGTAGCGATGCCCGGGGCGCGGCCCGGTGCGTCCCACGCACACGACAGGCGAGAGATTTTACCCGACTTGATTTATGCTGGCGTGCCCCGACCTCCATCGTTCGCCATGTCGGAAATGTTTGCCCTTCTCGCCGCAGCCTTCGGCGTGTGGTTTGTCTTCGACGCGCTGCGCGCCCGCGAAACCGCGGTCCGCATTGCGCGGGAGGCGTGCAGGGAACATGGCTTGCAGCTCCTCGATGACACGGTGCACGGAGCGCGCCTGCGCATCGCGCGCGACACGGAGGGTCTTGCACGCCTGCGCCGCACCTTCCTGTTCGAATTCTCCGAGGACGGCTTCAATCGCCGTACGGGCTGCCTGGTGATGTTGGGCAGTCAGGTGGAATCGTTACAACTCGAGCCTTATCGGCTGGCGTAAAGCAAAACGCGCGCGAAAGTAGCCCGGGTTGAGTCCGCAGGGCGAAGCCCGGGGCGGCGCTTCGCATCGACGTGGGTCCCGGGCATCCGCCGGATCAAGTCCGGCGTCAGCCCGGGCTACTTTTGATGTTCTTCGTGATGTTCCCGTTCCCCGCCGCGGCCGCCGCGCGGCTGGCCCTGCTGCTGCGGCTGACTCTGCGGCTGCGGCGCGTTCTGCACACGCGCCGTGTTCTGCGGGTATCCGCCGCCCGCGCTCGAGGGCGGACCGCCGCGCTCGATCCGCGCTTCCCTGTTGGCGCGCGGCGGGCCGGCGTTAACGGCGCTCTGTCCCTGCGGACCGCGCTCGATTCGGGCTTCCCTGTTGCCGCCACCTCTGGCGGCGGCTGCACTCTGCTCCCTGAATACTCCGGCCCTCGATGTCGCGGTAATCCTCGGCACGCCCTGATTCACCGACGCCAACTGCGCGCGGTCCGTTCGGGCCGCTTGTTCATGCCGCGCCTGAACAGGCGTCCACGCCAAGTGCCGGTCGTGCTGGGCGAGACGCTCCGCCGCAGTCGGCTGGGCGACGATTCCACCCGTGCCGCCGTTGAAGCTCACGCGCGACGTTGTTGTATTCGCAACGACTGGCTGGTTATAAACATTGCGGATATAGGTAACGTTGACGTTATTCAGCGCGGTGTTGTAGCTGAATACGCCGTTGCGCCAGTACCCGCCGTAATAGCCGACGCCGAAGTAGCCGAAGCCATAGTTGATGCCGCCGTAGAAGCCCACGCGCGGCCCCCAATAGCCCGGATACCAGATATACAGGCCATCGTCCCAGCCCCAGTAGCCCGGTGTCCATAGCGCGCCGATATAGGGCGCAAGCACCCACGTTCCCGGGACCCAATAGAAACCGTCGGGGCCCCATGCCCAGTAGCCGGGGACCCAGATGTAACCCGGCGCGGGCAGGAGAGGCTGCTCGTATACCAGCAGCGGTGGCGGAGCGAACCCAACCGACACGTAAACCGAAGCCGACGATGCTGACGAGACGCCGAGCAGAACAACGAGCAAGACGGACCCAATGAATGCCTTCATGGCATGACCTCCGTTAGCGCATTAGAACCGACTAACGCTGCGGCGAATCGTCCAGTTGACCCGACGCGGAAAGTTGCAGTGCAACACGCAGCATTGTTGACGCAAGGGGCAATCAATCTGCCCAATTACCTCGGTGGGACAGCGGCGGAGGCAGAGCGTTCGGGATCGCTCTCACGGCCGCCCGGAGTAGGCCTCGTCGAAAGCGCGCTCGAGGCGCTTGTTCGTGCCCCGGATGCGATCGACGACTGCCTTCGCCCAGTCGAAATACTCGCGCCGCCGCTGCAGCGGCCAGTCGTGCGGCGGGTTCGCTGCGATATCGCGGACATTGGAAATCTTGTCGGCGAGCTTCACCAGCCGCGCCCGGCGCGAGAGATGCTCGGCATGCTCGATCTGCAGCCGCTTGCGATCGGCCTTGGACAGCGTCTTGTCGTCGGATACTTCGCGCACGACGCCGGCGATCGTCTTGCCGAAGCGCTCGCGCAATTCCTCGTAGGTCGTTTCAGTGTCCTCGATCGTGTCGTGGAGGATCGCCGCGGCGAGCACCTTCGCGTTGCTGATGCCCGCCTCGCTCGACAACACATGCGCGAGCGCGATCGGATGGTTGATGTAAGGCGAGGCCTCAGGATCCTTGCGCCGTTGGCGGCGGTGCTTGTAGGCGGCGAAGGCGAGGGCGTCGAC
>DASWDF010000300.1:0-1982 GCA_036395475.1 Casimicrobiaceae bacterium | reverse complement strand
GCGCTGGCAGCCGTTCCTGCAGCGGATGGGCTTGGAGACCTTCCGAGACTAGCCCCTAGCGCAAGGCGCGTCCTGCGGATCCCGCGTTTGGTTGTTACGCGCGGACGAAGCGATCGAGGAGAGCATCGCACGCAACGGGGCGCGGTTCTGCGATGTAATCATTGCCTCTGTCCCGTTTTGGCGTTAGCCTTGAAATCCCCCCCTCGATAGGACAATGTCATGTCCATGTGGAAAGAGACGACCTCCCGCCTGAACCCCACGCCTGCCCCCGAAGCGTGGGAGCCGTCCAAGTTCGACGCGCCGTCGAAACCCGAGCTTGTCCCCAGCCCCACCGCCGCTCCAATCGCACGCGCCGACACCGGCCAGCCCCGCAAGGAATCGCTGATCGCCGCCGACATCACCATCGAAGGCAAGATCGAAGGCGGCGGCAGCGTGCGCGTCGCCGGCAAGTTCAAGGGCGACGTCAACGTCCAGGGCGATCTCACCATTGAGTCCGGCGCGAAGCTGACCGGCAGCGTGCGCGCCGACAAGGTCACGATCGCCGGCGAACTGGAAGGCAACGTCGAGCAATCCTCGCACGTCGATTTGCTTCAGACCGGTGTGGTGATAGGCGACCTGAAGGCAGGTTCCGTGACGGTCGCGACCGGCGCCCGCATGCGCGGTCTGGCCGAATTCGGCTGGGACGAGGGCAATGGCTCGAAAGCGGGCAAGTACAGCGGTGGCCTAGGGGCGAAGAGCGGCGCCGGTTCATGAGCAGCGAGCGCCCGGGCAGCGCCGGGGCGACCCGCGAATGTCCGCACTGCCGGGAAATTATTCTCGAAAGTGCGGCCGTGTGTCCGGCCTGCCGACATTACCTGCGCTTCGATGCCGGCGTCGAGGCGCCCCAGCCGCCGGCGCTCACGCCACTGTGCATCGAAGGCAGCATTCGCCATCCCGCCGACGGCGAGCCTTGGGAATACACCGTCGTCGTGTCGATTCGCAACGATCGCGGCGAAGAAATCGCCCACAAACTCGTAGGCGTGGGTGCGATGAACCCGAACGAGCAGCGCACCTTTACTTTGTCGGTCGAAGCCGTGCCGGCGAAGGCTAAGGCCCCCGGGAAAAGCGGCACGCGGCACTAAGTGAAGGGTGACGCCGGTAGTAGTCTTAAGCGACCCGCGATACGTGCAGCGACGGGACGCGTTCCGCCCACGGTAACGCCTCCTCGAGCGCGGCAGCGAGCTGCAGCACAACGTGCTCGTCTGCGGGCCGGGTGCCGAGCTGGATGCCAATCGGCAGCCCGTTCGGATGCATCGCCAGCGGCAACGAGATCGCGGGCGTTCCCATGATGTTGTACGGCAGGGTGAACTGACACGTCCCGCGGTAGATTTTCTCGGGCAGCTCCTCGACGGTCACGTCGGTCCGGCCCAGGTTGTAGTTGCCCCACGGCTCCGAGACCCGGGGCGTTGTCGGCGACAACCAGACGTCGTAGCGCGTGAAGTAGGCGCCGAGCTTGCGGCGCGCCGTGTTGATGTACGCCATCGCATTCAGGAACTGCTCGGGCTTCATCTGCCTGGCGTGCTCGTAGATCGCGAAGGTGACCGGCTCCAGCGTATCGGGACCGATCGCGTGACCGCTTCGCGTTGCGTAGCCCGCGAGGCGCAGATCGAAGCCGAAGAACCAGACGTCCATCATCGAGCGCATGGCGTCCAGACCACCGAATTGCGGGCTCTCCTCGGATACATCGTGCCCCATGTGGGCCAGAACCCGTGCGACCTTCGCGACGGCGCTTGCGACCTCTGCATCGGTCTTCGTCCCCATGAGCGCGTCAGTCGACCAGCCGATCCGAAGTCGCGCGGGTTGTCGCTGGATAAGCGCGGCGTATTTCTCGGCGGGCTTCGGGATGACGAACGGGTCGCCGGGTTGCGGTACGGCGAGGCAATCGAGCATGGCCGCGGCATCGCGCACGCTTTTCACCTGCACGAAGTTCTGGGCGAGACCGT